>JADHTP010000082.1 GCA_016784945.1 Deltaproteobacteria bacterium
TTGTCGGACCCGCACTCCTTGTCCTCGCACTGGGGCAGGCAGGACGGCAGGCACTGGCCGCCGGCGCTGCAGATGTAGCCGTCGGGACAGCCCCCGCAGGAGCCGCCGCAGCCATCGGGACCGCAGTGCTTGGCGATGCAGTTGGGCAGGCATTCCTGCTGGCACTCGCCCATGGCGCAGTACCAGCCGATATTGCAGGTGCCGCACTCGCCGCCACAGCCGTCACCGCCACATTCCTTGCCCTTGCACTGGGGCGCGCAGTACTCGTAGCACTTGCCGGCCTTGCAGATGAAGCCGGGCTTGCACGGGCCGCAATCGCCACCGCACCCGTCGTCGCCGCACTGCTTGCCGGCGCACTGGGGCACGCAGACGTCCGTGCAGATTCCGCCGTTGCACTCGGACCCCGCCGGACAACTGCCGCAGGAACCGCCGCACCCGTCATCGCCGCACTGCTTGCCGAAGCACTGGGGCGTGCAGATCTTTTCGCAGGCGCCGTTGGAACAGACGTAGCCCAGGGGGCATGACCCGCAGGAGCCGCCGCAGCCATCGTTGCCGCACTGCTTGTCCAGGCAGTTGGGGATGCAGGTGCACTGGCCCCAGATGGAGCAGACCTCGTCGTCGGCGCACTGGCCGCAGGAGCCGCCGCACCCGTTGGGGCCGCACTCCTTGTTGCCACAGACCGGGACACAGGGGCACAGGCCTGCGGGCGAACACTGGCCGCCACCGGGACAACTGCCGCAAGTGCCGCCGCAGCCGTCGGGACCACAGTCCTTGCCCGTGCAGTTGGGCGTGCAGTTCAGGCAGGCATAGTAGGCTTCCTTGCACTCGTTGAGATAGGCGTCCGAGTAGCACAAGTCAGAACCGTCCGGCCCACAGACGTCCAGCAGGCACTGCCACAGCGCATTGTACTGCTGTTTCGCCTCGGGCGCGGCCTCCATCCAGCACTGGTTGTAGCACTCCTCGCTGTAGCCACAGGTGCTGTAGCAGTCCAACATATCCAGACAGGAATTGAACGGCAGGCACGTCCCGAAATCACAGTATTCCACCGAAGAGCACACACCGCAGTCGCCACCGCATCCGTCGGCGCCGCAGTTCTTGCCCTGACACTGGGGCACGCACAGGGGCTGGCACATTCCGGCCATGTTGCAGAAGAAGCCCTCGGCGCAGACGCCGCAGAAGCCGTCGCAACCGTCGGGGCCGCACTGTTTACCGAAGCAGTCGGGCAGACAGATCCCGATACACTGGCCGTTATCACACTCCGATCCGTCGGGGCAGACACCGCAGGTGCCGCCGCAACCGTCACCCCCGCACTCCTTCCCTTCGCACTTCGGGCAGCACACGTCCAGGCAGGACCCGCCGAGGCACAGGGACGGGTCATCGGGATCGCCGGTGCAGGGATTGGCGCAGGTGCCGCAGGAACCGCCGCAACCGTCCGAGCCGCAGACCTTGCCAGCGCAGTTGGGGATGCACTGGCACTTCCCGTCGGTGCAGGTGGACCCCGGCGCACAGGAACCACACACGCCCCCGCACCAGTCGGAACCACACTCCTTGCCGAAGCACTGGGGCACGCACACGTCCTTGCACTTGAAGTCTTCGCAGTAGGACCCGTCGGGACAGACGCCGCAGATGCCGCCGCAGCCGTCGGGGCCACACTTCTTCCCAGCGCAGTCCTTCTTGCACTCGATGCACTCGTTGTAGATGTCCAGGCACACGGTCATCGCGGCCTTTTCGAAACAGGCCATGTCGAAGCCGCCGCCGGGGTCGGTCTTGCAGGTCTCCGACACGCAGTCGAAGAGCTTCAGGAACTGGTCCGCTTCTCCCTTGGCCATCTGTTTCATGCAATTGTCCCAGCAGGCATCGAAAGGCATGCTGCACATGAACATGCAGTCGATGCCCTGGGCGCAGGAGATCAGCGAAAGGCACTGGCCCTTTGAACAGGTCTGGTCGTCGGCGCAGGTGCCGCACACGCCGCCGCATTCGTTGTCGCCGCATTCCTTGCCGGCGCACTGGGGCACGCATTCGCCCACGCACTGGAAGTCCTCGCAGAAGGTCCCGGCTGGACAGGTCCCGCAGTTTCCGCCGCACCCGTTGGCGCCGCACTCCTTGCCATCACAGTCCGATGTGCAGTCTTCCACGCATTCGCCGTCCACACAGGCCCAGCCCGTGGGACAGGTCTGCAGCAGGTCCCACCCGCCGCCGTTGTCCCGGCAGACCACCACGGCGTTGCCCACGCAGTCCTTGTACTCGGGTTCGCACAGCTTGGGCTGGCAGGTATGGGTGGCGATGTCACAGTAGGAGTCATCGGCGCAATCCCCGTCGGACAGGCACTCCAGGCAAGTGTTGGAGTCCACGTCGCAGACCGTGCCGGGCGGGCATTCGCCCCCCTCGTTGCAGGACTTGGGGATCTCGACGCAGGTCTTGTCCTTGCACTCGAAGCCCTCGGGACAGTCATCGTCCACCAGGCAATCCACGCAGGTCACGGTCTCGGGGTCGCAGACCAGCGGGTCGGGACAGGTCATGTCCGCGCAGGGGATCATCTCGCGACATGCCCACTCTACGCACTGGAAGCCCACCGGGCAGTCCTCCTCGGTCAGGCACTGAACGCAGACGTTGAACTCGGGGTGACAGACCATCCCCTCGGGGCAGTCCTCATTGCCCATGCAGGGCTGAGGGCCGGTCTCGCCGGGGGTGTCCATCGGGAGATCGCCCGGGATCTCCACGTCGGCCCCGATGTCGGTCCCCAGGTCGATCAGGTCGAGTGGCGGCGAGGAGCCTGGGCAACCGGAATACAGCGCCGTCAGCAGGATCAGGGTGGCTCCGACGCAGAATCGTGACAGGTTCTCCGACAGACGAGACATGGGGTCCTCCTTGCTGCACTACGTTCAGGGATCAGTATTGTAACAGTTTTCACCTGGCTGTTTCCACTGGGCTTTCTTGCCAATACGAAAGCCGGAGACTAGCATCGCGGGAGGGTACAGGAGTTCCATCGTGGCACGTTGGCGTCACATCCTGGCGGGGTTGTCTCTGGTGGCCGCCACCACCGGGGTAGCCAGGCCGTCTCACGCCGAATTCGGGGACATCCGGCGGGTCCTGGACGGCACCGCCTACACCCTGGAGGAAGGGGACTTCACCGTGGGCATCCTGGGCCCCATCCGGTACGGCATCGTCGACAAACTCATGATCGTGACCCACCCCGTGCTCCACCTGCTGCTCACTCCCAACGGTCTCCTCAAGTGGAAGGCCTACGACGGGGACGTGGCCCTGTCCTTCAATCTCGGTTACATACAGACGTTCCTGGACAGCAAGGAGTTCCCCGGGACCCTGTCCTTTTTTCCGCTGGTCTCCTTTCCCATCACCTCGCGGGTCGCGATTTCGGTGCAGTCCGGATACCTCATGGACTTCGCGCCCATCACCCACGGCATTCTCTTCGGCAGCGGCCTGTCGGTTCTTGTCACTGATTCGGACCTGCTGTCGCTGGAGGTCCAGGGCGAGTACTACTGGGATAGCGAAGGCCTGACCACCCCCACCATCATCCTGGCCTACACCCATGCCTTCTACCGGATGCGGATCAAGGTGGGAATGGCGGTGGGGCGCTTCCCCATCCAGGTGGGCACCACCACCCGGATCAGCGGCGACGTGGTCCCCGACTACACCGATCTGCCCGTGTACCCCGTGATCGACCTTTGGTGGCGGTTGTAGGGGCGATTCTCCCGAGTCGCCCATCGGTACGTGGGACGGTCAGGAGACCGTCCCCTACAAGGTCAATCAACCAACTATCGACTATGGGCTATTGGCGGCTTCTAGAGGCTCTGGGCGGGGGCGGCCTGCACCGTGGACGGGTCCACGGAGGTGGGGGGTGACGAGGGTCCCAGGGAAGGCGGAGGTTGGGCGGCCATGCCGGCCTCCTTTCGCGCCTGGTTCATCATGCCGCGGACCCGGTCCATTTCGGGCGTAGTGGTGGGGGACGGCTCTTCCTGGATCCCGGCCTCCACCCGGCCGGATTCGCGGGCCGTGCGGGAGGCCGGTCCGGAGCCGTACCACGCCGATCGTCCGTGCTGCTTGAGCAAGGTGTTGTACAACTCGCGCAGCTCGGGGCCCCCGTCGGCGCTCACCCGGTTGTGCAGTTCCGCGAAACGGGCCTGCTGGGCCGCGGGGAGCGTGCCGTAATTCTGGGCCGCGCGTTGCATTTCCTCCACCAGGATGTGGACCCGGCTCAGGTTGTCCGCCTTTTCCCGCGGTGTCAGTTCCTTCTTTTCTTCGCGCGCGGCCACGGGCTGTTTGTCGTCGCCTGCTTCCGCCGGCTCTTCCCCGGCTTCTTCCTTGTCGGCACCGGTGGCGCCCGCCATGCCCGGCCCCAAGGGCGTGGTCCCGGGGCCGGTGGGTTGCGTCCCGGCACTCGCCTCTTCCTCGGCGGCCAGGGACGCCGGACTGGTGGCGGTCGGCGGACTCGCGTAACGGGCGGCCTCGGCGATCTGTGCCTCCACCGCCTCCCTGCAGCCAACGGGTCCCGACTCCAAGGGAACCCGCATGGCCACGGCCTCGATGGACCCGCAGACGCCCGGCCGGATACCCAGGACATTGCACCGGGCGTTCACGTAGGCCTGGCACTCGGCGTTGATCTGGTTTGAATAGGGGAGACCGCCTGGCGCCCGACCCGGCTGGACGGCGGGGGCGGTCCGTTCGGGCACCAGATTGACCGCACTGGCGGCCTCGAAATCGGCCTGGTCACGGGACCTTTTCACGTGATCCAGCCAGAACGGGAACACGAAGGCCAACGCGAGGAAGACACCGGCCGCGACCAGTGAGGCCTTGTAGTATTTTGCGCGCTTGGGATCCCTGGGCCTGAACCGGGCATCGCCGCGACGCGGCGGGCCTGTACGCTTTCGTGGAGGCACCGGTCCCTCCGGCTAACGTAAGTCGAACCATGGTATCATGATCGGCCATGGAGGGGCACGCTCTGGACATATCGATCGTCCTGCCCGTATTCAACGAGGCGGACAATCTCCGCGACATGTACGACGAGATCGTCAATGTCCTGGAGGCCCTGGGCCGTCCGTTCGAAATCATCGCCTGCGACGACGGCAGCACCGACGGATCCCGGGACATCCTGAGGGAACTGGCCGCCGAGGATCAGAGGGTCAAGGTGGTGGCCTTCGCCCGCAACTTTGGCCAGACCGCCGCCCTGGACGCAGGCTTCCGCACCGCCTCCGGCAGCATCATCGTGCCCATGGACGCGGACCTCCAGAACGACCCCGCCGACATCCCCAGGCTCCTGGAACGTCTGGAAGAGGGCGTGGACGTGGTCTCCGGCTGGCGGCATAAACGACGGGACGCCTTCTGGACCAAGACCTTGCCGTCGAGGGTTGCGAACCGACTGGTTTCCCTGGTCACCGGCGTCAGGCTCCACGACTACGGGTGTACCCTCAAGGCCTACCGCGCGGACATCCTGAAGGACTTCCGGTTGTACGGCGAAATGCACCGCCTGATTCCCGCCTACGTGAAGTGGGCCGGGGGTTCCGTCAGCGAGGAACCGGTGAACCATCGGCCCCGGCGGGCTGGACGATCGAAATACACCCTCACCAAGTCCGTCCGGCTCATCCTGGACCTCCTCACGGTCCGGTTCCTGCTCATCTATTCCACCAAACCCCTGTATTTCATCGGCAAGTACGGTCTGCTGGCCTGTGCCTTCGGGACCCTGACCCTGCTCTGGTCCACCTTCAAGCGGCTGTGGTGGGGGCTGCCCCTGTTCACGGACCCCTTCTTCCTGGCCTCCATCTTCCTGTTCCTGGCCGGGTTCCAGTTCCTGTTCTTCGGTCTGCTGGCCGAGATGAACATGCGCACCTACTTCGAAGGTCAGAGCAAACCGCCCTACCTGGTGAAATTCAGACTGAACCTGCCCGACGACAAAGAACCATGAGCGGGGACTGACCATGTGCGGTATTGCCGGGTTCCTCAGGACCGGTGCCGGCGAACCCGCGGATGATGACATCCTGCGCCGCATGACCCGATGCCTGGAACATCGCGGGCCTGACGAAGAGGGGCTGTGGTCCGGATCGGGGGCCTTCCTGGGCAGCCGGCGCCTGTGCATCATCGACATCGAGGGCGGCCAGCAACCCGTGGCCAACGAGGACGGCCGGATCCGGGTCGCCTTCAACGGCGAAATCTACAATCACCACTACCTGCGGCGGGAACTGGAGGAGAAGGGACACACCTTCGCCACCCGCTCCGACACGGAAGTCCTGGTCCACCTGTGGGAAGACCAGGGCGAGGCCATGCTGGGTCGACTGAACGGGATGTTCGCCCTGGCCCTGTGGGACGAGCGTGACCGGACCCTTCTCCTGGCGCGGGACCGCATGGGAAAGAAACCCCTGTACTGGGGCCGGTTCGGCGGCCAGACGGTGTTCGCTTCGGAGATGCGGGCCATGATGGCCCACCCGGGCGTACCACGCAAGGTGGACCCCGCCGCCCTCTATCGCTTTCTGACCCTGGACTACGTGCCCACGCCGTGGTCCATCCTGGAAGGGGTCCACAAGGTGACGGCCGGCGGATACGTCCTGATCCGTGGCGAAAAAACCCGGGAAGACCGGTACACCGACATTCGGCTCCCTGCCACGCCCCTGGAACTTTCGCCGACCGAGGCCGTGGACCAGGTGTGGGACACCCTGGTTCGGGCCACGGGAGCGCGCCTGGAATCCGAGGTCCCCCTGGGCGTGTTCCTGTCCGGCGGGCTGGACTCCTCGGCCGTGGTGGCCGCCATGGCCGAACACATGCCAGCCAAGGACATCCGGACCTTCACCATCGGTTTCGACGACCCGTCCTACGACGAGTCCGGGCCGGCCAGAGCCGTGGCCGAACACTTCGGCACGAACCATCACGAGCACGTGCTGGCGGGCAGTGACGCCCTGGAGGTGGTGCACGAGTGCGCGGCCATCGCGGATGAGCCACTGGGGGACTATTCCCTGATCCCCACGTTCCTCCTGTCCCGTTTCACACGGGAACAGGTGACGGTGGCCCTGTCCGGGGACGGGGGCGACGAACTGTTCTACGGATACCCCACCTTTTCGGCCCACAAGGCGGCCCGACTCCTGGCCGGCCTGCTCCCGGGGCCCTTGCGGTCGCGCTGGCTGCCCTGGCTCGTGTCGCTGCTCCCGGCCGGCGATGGCGACTGGAGCCTGGACTACAAGCTGCTGCGGTTCGTCCGCGGGCTGAAGTACGGGACCTGCGAGCGTCATTTTACCTGGATCGGCGGAATGGACCCGGTCACGGCCCTGGGTGTGCTGCACCCGGACCTGGCAGGGCCGCTGCAGGGTCTCGCCCCCTATCCCGACTGCGACGAACGGCTGGCCCGCTGCGAGGGGTGGCCCGATCTCAAGGCCCTGTCCTACCTCTACGCCAGGCTCTATCTCCAGGACGGTGTGCTGGTAAAGGCGGACCGGGCCTCCATGGCCGTGGGTCTGGAGGTGCGATCACCCTTCCTCGATCCCGACATGGTCTCGCTGGCCTTTGCACTGCCTGCCAGCCTGTCCCTGAACCGGGGACAGACGAAGGTGTTGTTGCGGAAGGCCTTGAAAGGGCGGGTCCCCGAGTCCATCATCGCCCGTCCCAAGAAGGGTTTCGGTATGCCCCTGGCCCGCTGGCTACGCAGTGACCTCAGGCCCCTGGTGGAAGAGGTCCTGGCGCCGGACCGGATCGCCGAAGAAGGCTTCTTCAGACCAGAGGCGGTCACGGCGCTGGTGGACGCCCACCTGTCCGGCCGGGCCAACCTGCGCAAGGAACTGTTCAACCTGATCACGTTCGAACTGTGGCTGTCCCGCTATCTCCGCTGATCCGGAAACCTCAACTTTCGTGTGGTCCTCGGGTTCCAGCTATCGGCAGTTCGCCTTGACGGGTGTACTCTACCCTGGATGAAACCCACGGAAACCACCTCCGGGCTGCCCTCTTCCGCAGACGTCGTGGTGGTGGGCGGCGGCTTCGCCGGGGCGGCCGTGGCGTGTTTTCTGTGTCGCAAGGGTCTGACGGATGTGCTGGTGCTGGAGGCCGAGAGCCAGTTCGGCCAGCACGCCAGCGGGCTGAACGCGGCCATGGCCAGGCAGGTCACTGCCGATCCCCTCACCAACGAGATCCTGTCTCGCAGCCTCAGTCTCCTGACCGCCGCCGGGGACGACTGGCCCGACACCGTGGACCTGAGGCCCGGCGGCTCCCTCCTCCTGACCGCGAAGGGGAGAGGTGACGGGCTCCTGTCGGCGGCCCGTACCGCAGCCGAAAAGGGGCTGGACTGCCGGGTGCTGGACAGGGAAGGGGCCATGGCCATGGTGCCGGTCCTGGACCCGCGGGCCTTCGATAGGGCCGTCTATACAGCCAGTGACGGCGTGGTGGACATCCACGGCCTGCTGTGGCGTTTCCTCAAGACCGCCCGCAAGGGGGGCGCCCGGCTCGTAACGTCCTGCCGGATGACCGGCGTGGAATCCCGGGATGGCCGGGTGACGGCGGTGACCACGGACCGGGGACGTGTCACGTGCAGAGTGCTCGTGAACGCGGCCGGCGCCTGGGGAAACCGGCTGGCTGCCCTGGTCGGCCTCGACCCGCTGGCCATGACCCCCTATCGGAGGCATCTGGTCACCACCCCGCCCCTGGAGGTGACCGACCCCGGTTGGCCCTTTGTCTGGGACACGACCCACGACTTCTACTTCCGACCGGAGGTGGGGGGGTTGCTCCTGACCCCGGGGGACGAGTCGCCCATGGAACCCGGCGACACACCCCGTGACCCCGCCGTTCTCGAAATACTGGCCGACAAGCTGGCGCGCTATTGCCCCGAGCTGTCAGGCATCCCCGTGGCCCGCTACTGGGCGGGCCTGCGGACCATCACGCGGGACTCACGATTCGCCGTGGGTTGGGACGGGCGGATGGAGGGCCTGTTCTGGGTGGCGGGACTGGGTGGTCACGGCATGACGGCCAGTTCGGCCGTGGGTGAATTCAGCGCGGATCGAATCCTGGGAAATCCAGTCAATGAATCATGGAAGAAAGGGCTGGCTCCGAATCGTCTGTGCTAGCCGTTGATCATTCTTCGTCGATCGTTGATCGCTCAGGAATGAGATCCACACAGGAGCCGATCGTACAATTGACAGACCCTCGAACAGGAATGGGCCATCTGTCGCAAACGCAGACCATCGCGAGCGGAACAGCGCGCACGGTAGACAAGGCGCGGGGGTACACACGCGACTGAGCTTGCTTGTCAGGCAAGTGACTGGAGAGTGGGGGTCCCCGCAACACAGTATGCCGGGATGCGATGGTTCGCGGAGCAGGTCGGCGATTTCGACAGATGCCCTAGAGGGACATGGTCTCGACTTCGTCGCAGGTCTTGCGGACAGCGCCGGCGGAATGCTCGAAGGCGGCCTTCTCTTCGTCGGTCAGGTCCAGCTCGATGATCTTCTCGATGCCGTTCTTGCCCAGGATGCAGGGCACGCCCACGAACAGGTTGTCAGCGCCGTACTCGCCTTCCAGGCGGGCGCAGACCGGGAGGATCTTGCGCTTGTCGAAGGCGATGCATTCGGCCATTTCCAGGGCCGCCCATGCCGGCGACACGAAGGCGGAGCCGAACCCGAGCAGGCCGACCACTTCGCCGCCCGCCTTGCGGGTGCGGGCCTCGATGGCCTTCAGGGTCTCGTCATCGAGGAACTTGGTGACCGGAATACCGGCGACCTGGCAGGAACTGCGCACGGGCACCATGGTGTCACCGTGGCCGCCGAGCACCATGGCGTTCACGTTCTCCACGGACACGTTGGCCGCTTCGGCGACGAAGTAGCAGTACCGGCCGGAGTCCAACTGGCCCGCCATGCCCATGAGCTTGTTCTTCGCGGGGTTGAGGGCCTTGTTCAGCGTGTACACGATGGCGTCCAGGGGGTTGGCGATGGAGATGATGATCGCGTCGGGGCACATCTCCTTGATGCCGGCAGCCACCTGGTTCGTGACCTTCAGGTTGATGGTGAGAAGCTCTTCCCGCGTGGGGAATGTCCCGTCGGGACGGGCCTTGCGGGGCACGCCGGCGGTGTTGATCACCAGGTCCGCGCCCTTGATGGCCGAGTAGTCCTTGGAACCCACCAGCTTCACGTCCTTGCCGATGGTGGGGAGGCCTTCCGCGATGTCCAGGCACTTGCCGATGGCCACGGACTGCTTGCCCACGACTTCCTGCCGCTCGGGCGGATCGTCGGGATTCACGAAGGGCGCCGGGTCCACGAGGCCCACTTCGCGGGCCAGCCGCCGCTGGGCGATCTCCTGGGCCAGCACGCCGCCGATGTAACCACCGCCGATGACTCCGATTTTGTTGAGCATGTGTTTATCCTCCTACATGGCGGGGACCCTTGGCCCCCAACTGTCGAACACAGAAACACCTTCGAATTTATTAGAACACCGCCATGGGCACGTCAAGGAAAAGCGGGACGGGAAATGGGATCGGTCAGATCGTCTATTTCTTCTTCTTCTTTTTTGCTTTCTTCGGCTTCGGCGCCTCCACCGATTCCATCGCCTCCTCTGCCATCACGGCCTTCAACTCGGCGATGGCCTCACGCACGCCCTGGGCCTCGTTTTCCAGGTCCTCGAGGTAGTCCTCCAGGGTCTTCATGACTTCGTCGTCGGTGATGAAACGCCGCTGGAAGTGGAAGGGATTGTCGTTGTCCCGGCAGCCGCAGTCCCGGCCGCCTCCGTGGTGGTCGCGGGGGCCGCAGCAATCCGGGTCGTCCCGGCGTGGGCCGTGCTCTTCGTGGTGGTGGTGGCGGTGCCCTTCGCCGTGGCGATCCCGATCAGCGTACTCGTGGTGATCGCGGTGATGGCCGTGGCGCCCCCGATGATGATGGTCGTGGCTCATGTCGTCCTCCTCGGAGGTGTCAAAGGTGACTGTCCCCCGGGTCAAAAGGTGACTGTCCCCTGGTTATACCGTGGAACGACGAAACATCAAGTAGAACACGATGGGGATGACCACCAGGGTGAGCGCCGTTGCCATGGCCAGACCCACGGCCATGGCCCAGGCCATCCCTTCCCACAGGATCCCGCCGAACAGGGCCAGGGGAAGCAACCCCCCGATGGTTGTGCCTGCGGTCAGCAGGATGGGCCGGGCACGTTTGAGGCCCGCGTCGACGATGGCGCTCTTCAGGTCCTGACCCTGCTCCAGGGCACGGTCCACGAATTCCACCCACACCACGGCGTTCTTGATCACCATGCCGGCCAGGGACACTACCCCCAGGAAGGCCATGAAGCTGAAGCTGTTGCCGCTGAAATAGAGACCCAGCACGGCCCCGATAAGGGCCAGTGGCACGCTGAACAGGATGGTCATGGCCCG
>JADHTP010000083.1 GCA_016784945.1 Deltaproteobacteria bacterium
AGGCCGTGTGACGCCCCACGGAAGCCGCAAGCAGCAGTCCGATCAGCGTGGCGACGGTCAGTCCGCCCAGAACCAGAGTGCCGATCCCGGGTCCGCCGGGCGGTTCGAGGTATTTGGGCATGAGGTTGAAGGGATGTGCCAGGATTCCGGCGTGTCGCCAGGCGCCGGCCAGGACCCTTTCCAGGATGTCGCCCGTGGTCCAGGCAGAGCCCAGGGCGCCCACTTCCGATTCCATCTGGAGGCTCAGAACGGCCAGCGTCAGGGTAAATCCCAACACGGCCAGCCAGACCAGCGGCCGTCCCCTGCGGTCCAGCACCATGAACACCATGGGCAGAAGCACCACGGACGGTTTGGACAGGCAGGCCAGCAGAACGAAAAGCGCGGCGGGCAACCGGGCGACAACTCCCTGGTCCTTGGCCCTCATGACACCCAGCAGTGACCAGACGGATACTATGGCAAAGAGCGCCACCAGCACTTCCTTTCGTCCCGAAACCCAGCACACCGGTTCGACGCAGGCAGGGTGCAGCGCGAATGCCAGGGCAGCGAACGCCCCCACCACCGTCCCGCTGCCCAGGCGGAGCAAGGTCAGGAACAGGAACACGGCGGCCAGGGTGTGGATCAGCACGTTGGTGACGTGGAAGACCGCTGGCTCCATGCCGAACACCGCGTGCTCGACCACGTAGGATCCCATTGTCACCGGGACCGGATACCCGAGGTAAGGGGTCAGGAAGTGCTCATCGAGGGGCACCGACAGGGGATCGATGACCGCCGGGTTGCTCAACACGTAGAGGTCGTCGTCCCAGTTGACGAAATCGAATCCGACGGATTGACCGTAGGTGGCCAGGCAGGCGACCACGATCACGCCCACGGCCACCAGTCGTCGTCGTTTGCCGTCCATCCCTACCCTCCGGACCGGGGGTCGCGGCAGGGCCTGGCGCCTGCCGGAACGTGACCCATGCCCTGGGGGAAAAAAGACACTAGCGGACCCTTGATCGGATCAGGAGCAGCAGCAGGGCTGCCTGTACATGGAGGCGGTTCTCTGCCTCGTCCAGCACGGCGGACCGGGCATGGTCCACCACGTTGTCGGTAACTTCCTCGCCCCGGTGGGCCGGCAGGCAGTGCATGAAGATGGCATCGGGCTTGGCCTGGTCGAAGAGCGCCGTGTTGACCTGGAAGGAACCCAGGTCCGACAGCCTCTTTTTCTTTTCGTCTTCCTGCCCCATGGAGCTCCACACGTCGGTGTACATGGCGTCCGCGCCTTCCACGGCCTTGGCCGCGTCGCGTACCTCGGTGAAACGGGCGCCCGTTGACCGGCCCAGTTCCGACGCGTAGGACAGGACCTCGGGGTCGGGCCCGTATCCCTCGGGACAACCCACGGCCACGCTCACGCCCATGATGGCACCACCGTACAGCAGCGAGTGGCACACGTTGGTCTTGCCGTCGCCAACGTAGGACAGTTTCAGGCCGGCCAGACGTCCCTTCTTTTCACGGAGGGTGTAGTAGTCGGCCAGGGCCTGGCACGGGTGGCCGTAGTCCGACAGGCCGTTGATCACCGGCACCGACGATTCCGCCGCCAGGGTTTCCAGGTCGCCGTGGTCGAAGACACGGCCCATGACGGCGTCCACGTAGCGGCTCAGCACGCGGGCGGTGTCCGTCACCGTTTCGCCGCGGCCCAGTTGCGTGTCCTTGGGCGACAGGTAGATGGCGTGACCGCCCAGGCGCGTCATGGCTGTTTCAAAGGACACGCGGGTGCGCGTGGAAGGCTTTTCGAAGATCATGGCCAGTGTCTTGCCGGTGAGCGCGCCCGAAAACATCCAGGGGCGGGCCTTCAGCTCTTCCGTCAGGTGGAACAACTCGTCCACGTCGTGGGCCGCGATCTCTTTCAGCGTGATCAGGTCCTTGAAGGTCATGGTCCTCTCCACGGTTTCAAAACCCGGATGTCGTTGATAGCACAAGCGAGGGTCTGTCGGCAACGCATCCCACCCAATCGCCGGCTACTTGCAGGGGGCGGTCTCCAGACCGTCCCGTCCGGGCCCTGTATTGAGCAAAACCCGGCGAAGTGATATACGGTTCTTCGGATTTTCGTGCCCCCGTAGCTCAGTAGGATAGAGCCGGGGATTCCTAATCCCTGAGAAGCGCCCGTTCGAATCGGGCCGGGGGCACTGTAAATAGTTCCCATCCGGAAAGTCGCAACCATTGATCTAGTTGATGAAAACTGCGCAAATCTGCTCGACTATGTCACCGGTCCGCAGTATCCTCGAAACATCAAACACCCCGATTTCACTGGGGAGTCGGGAAACTTGAGAGGAGCAGACTTGTGACGCTCCAGGCCACGAGGGCCGCGTGTTCCATGTGCCGGCCCAGCGTCCGGTTCAGGGCCTCCCGGTCCAACACCCGGGGAAGGTCGCCGACCTCCACGGCCAGGTCGTCCGGATGGATCCGGGGAGCCTTCAGGACCAGGAGACAGCATCGAGGCATGTCCGGGCCCCCGGGCGAAGACCCTCCGCCTGCGGAGGGTTCGGTGCACCGTCACCCGCTTCGTCATGGGGTGAAACGATATCACGGAACCGGTTCGGCCAAACCAGAAGTGGCACTACACGGTGGACGGCTACACCATCACGTTGACCCCGGCCGTGGGTCCGGACGGGACGATCTACCTGACCACGGACTTCCCCTTCGGGTTGGTTGCGGTGAACGCTGGCCCATGTTCGCCCACGACGGCCGCCTGTCCGGCCAGTACACGAACGCCGAGGGCACGCCGCCCTGGTAGGCGGTCACGTCCTCAGTCATTCGCCGGGACCGACGGCCCTACCCGGAAGGGCACCGTATAGCTCATCAGGTACTCCTCCAGCAGGCGGGTGGCGTGGTACGCCTGATTGCAGGACGCGAATCCGAACTCCGACGCCAGGTAGATCTTGTCGATGATGCGGGGGATCAGTTCGCGGTACACGTGGATCGGGGGGAGCTCCGTCTCCCGGGGATTCCTCGGCGGGTACCGGTTCAGGTCGTAGATCATGCGGACGGTCTCGGCCACGTCCTCGTCGAACGAGTGGGCGGCATAGCAGCCCACGGCCGCGGTCCTGCGCACGAAGTACTCGCAGGGTTCCCGGTCGGCACACGCGCCGTCCGCGTAGGTTTGGCACCCGTGGTACCGCGAGCCGGAGATCGTCTCCCACGCAGCCCGGAACGTCGTCCGGTCGGGGAGGGTGGCGTAGTGGAGGTGGGCCAGTTCGTGGACCAGCTCGTCCTCGTGAGCGTCCTCCCCGAAGCGGGAGTTGACCAGGAACCGGTACAGGAAGGGGATGGGGAGCAGGGCGGCGACGAAGTCGCCCTCGAAGTCGTCCACCATGACACCGTTCAGGTGGGCGAACTGCTCGTCGAACAGGTCCCAGTTCTCCCTTGCCTTCCGGTGGATGAAATCGAACTGAACGACCTTGCGGTCCCTTTCGCCTGCGCCGTCGCTCCAGCCGAGGAAGATCTGGCAACCGATCCGGTCCTCCAAGGCCAGTTCCTTCTGTGTGGGGAGCAGGAACTCGTCGCCGTAGTCCCAGAAGACCAGGCCGCCGAGGACGACACCCAGCACCGCCGCCAGCTTCCTCCAGCGCAATCTCGTTCGGAAGAGTCGTCCCGGCGTGGCTGCGACGGGCATCTTGTCTGTATCCATATGAGTACCAAATTCTATCCTACCCGGAGCGCGTCATTTTGTGAATCTTCATACGAATTTGTGGATGGTCGTTTTCCTCATGGGCATGACGGTTCGCACCGATCTGCTGGGCGTCACCGGGTGTCCAGGAAGGTAATGACGTCCCGGAAGCGGGAGCTTCGCATCATGCGTGAGAACAACCTTCTGTCGCCCCACCGGGTACGACAGGGCCCGGTAAAGACCCACGAGGGCCGAATCACCACAGACGCCCCGAATGAGATGTGGGGGACTGATGGGGCAAGAATCTTCACGGTGGATGATGGCTGGGTCTGGGTCTTTACGACTGTCGAGCACTGGAACTCGGAATGCCTGGGCTGGCATGTGTGCAAGGTTGGCCACCGGCACAACGCCCTGCAGGCGCTGTCCATGGCGTTACAGGAGGTCTTAGGTAGCATAGAGGCAGACGCGGCCCGCGGGATCTCGTTGCGCATGGATCACGGGACGCAGTTTCTGTCCGACCACTACCAGAACCAGATCCGGTATTGGGGCATGGCACCGTCGTTCGCCTTCATCGAGGAGCCCCAGACCAACGGCGCAGCCGAGCGATTCAACCGGACACTGAAGGAGCAGGCGATCTGGGGCCGTGTTTTCCTGAACCTGGAAGATGTCCGCGAGGCCGTGGGCAACTTCGTGGCCACCCATAACGAACACTGGATGGTCGAGAAGCTCGGTTTCCTCAGCCCCATGCAGGCCCGTCGGGAATGGGGCATTCAGGAGGCCGCGTAGATGGGAGCATTAAGAAAACTTTGTGTCCAAAGAACCGGGTGCGGTGTATTATCAATACTCCTTTGCGGTGGAGGGTCTGATGAACTGTCGAGCAGATTTCGTGATCGTTGCGTTCGCGCTCTTCTTGTTGGCCGTCCCTTCGTGCGGCGACGGCGTCGTCGGATCCGGGAGTGGGGGTGAAGACTACGGTGACGTCGGTGTCGGGGCCGCGGGACATACGAAGCTCCTCGGCGGGATCTGGCACAACGATGGCAACGAGGATCCCTTGGAGAACTGCGTCGGCTGTCACGGTGATGAGATCGAGGGGGGCGTCGGGCCCGCCTGTACCACCTGCCACGACAACGACGATCACACCAAGAAGCGGGACGGGTTCTACCACAAGAAGGGCAGCTCGGACTCCTGCAACATCTGTCACGGCCCGGACAACTCCGGCGGCCTCGGTCCGGCCTGCGCACCCTGCCACGCGATACACGACTGATCTCCTCCCTTCAGTGACTTGCACGCCCGATATCGGGAACGTACCCTGCGGTGAGTAACACCGGAGGGCCCCAATGCGACTCGCTTTGACGCTCCTGTTCTCGCTGTTCTTGGTGGCCTGTGGAGACGATCCAGTCGACGATCTCCTCCCCGATGTCGTCGCTGATCTGGCGCCCGAGATCGAGCAACTCGCCCCCTTCGACCCGGTGCTGGCCGAGTCCCTCCAGAACCTCCTGGAGGAGCAACTCTCCTTCTCCGGTGACCCGGAGTCACCAAGACCATCCGTACGGGCGACGATCGCTGGTGGTCCGGGGCCGCAGGGGTGGCTGATCTGACGACCGGCGAGCTGATGGAGCCTTGGATGGGGTTCCGGGTCGGCTCCAACACCAGGCCTTACGTGGCGACCCTGGTCATGATGCTCTGGGACGAGGAACTCGTTGAACTGGATGCCTCACTCGCCGACTACCTCCCCGAGTATCCCCAGTGGTCCGAGGTGACTATCCGGATGCTCATGAACATGCGCAGCTGGCACCATGACTACCTCACGGAAGGTTCCGCAACAGAGCGCATGTACTTCAGCCGGCTGATGAGGCCATGTCAACACATTATCAGAGGTGCTCGAAAGCGCCCAGATCACAGGCCGCAGCCTGTGGACGCGTCACAGCACGCTGATCGCGATCGACCAGGTTGACGTTCCCGATGTCCCAGCAATCGGCCGCGGTGTCGATGGCCGGACTGCCGGCCAGCAGGTCGCAGGTCGGGGTTGGGAAGTTGGGCGTGAGCAGGCCCGTGACCATGGACTGCACCAGGGGCGTGCCCTCGTTGGTCAGCGTGAAGCCGGGGCAGCTCGCGTCCGTCGACAGGTTCTCACCCAGGGCGGCGATGGCCCCGAACCCATTGGTCAGGCAGCTCGGTCCGCCGTAACCCGCAGCCTGGGTGATGACGCTGCTCTTGATGTTCACGGCCGCGTCGTCCGTGTAGATGGCGGCGCCGTGGCCGATGTAGTCCACGTTGTCCTTGATGAAGCCCGCGTAGATCCTGAGATCTCCGGTGTTGGTGTTCAAGACGCCGTTCCCCTGCCCGTTGGAGGCGTTGGCCGCGATCGTGAGCTCAATCAACGTGAGCCAGCCCTCGTTCCGGATGGCTCCGCCCGAGCAGTCGTCCTCGCCGCTGTTGCACTCGGGCTGCGCGACCAGGTCATCGATGAGGGTCGCGCCCGTGTGGGCGGGGGCGTAGCTCTCGACGATGGAGAAGCGCCCGTTCGAATCGGGCCGGGGGCACTGATAGCGAAGCCTGTTTAGCGACCGGCACTGGCGGCAATGTCATTCGCCGTTGGTGGCGTTGCGGAAAATCTCAATCAGCTGGTTCTCCGCCTCGTCGGTACCGATGACCACCAACTCGTCCTTCGACCTGAACGTGTACTCGGGTCCCGGGCTTATTGCGTTTTGCCCAAGGCTGTCGAGCACTGAGATAATGCTGCACCCGGTCCTTTCCCTGATTTGACTCTCAGCCAGTGTTCTGCCGATCAGTGACTCGTGCACCGGCACCCGGAACACGTTCAGTCCCTCGGACAGCATGAGAAGCCGCCCCGGTTTGAAGAGGCCCACGATCACGTTGGCCAGGATGGAGTCATAGGACATGACCAGGTCGGCACCCGCCGTGTGCAGCTTGGAAACGTTCCGGTTGACGTTTGCGCGACTGATGATCTGGATGTCCGGTCTCAAGCGCCGGCAGTAGATGGTCAGGTAGATGTTCATGGCGTCGTCATGGGTGGTGATGAGCACCGCCGGAGCGTCGTCGATGCCGGCCTTCTTCAGCGTTTTGATGTCGGCTGCACTGCCCTCCACGTAATCGTTATCACCTGTGATGATGCTGTGGTCCTTTTCGATGATCCGGTTGGTCAGTCCCCGCTCCTTGAACACCTTAGCTGCGGCCCGACCGACCCGACCTCCACCCAGGATGAGTACCGGCGCATCGTAGACGTGTCTTCCGCCGTACCGTTCGTCGTACTGTCTGAGCTGTTCCGCCGAACCGGCCAGGATCAGCACCGTACTGGCTCGTATTCGTGTCTCGGCGGTGGGGGTCTGGAACACGCCCCTTTCCCACAGGCCCACCACGTTGATCCCCGTCTTTTCCCGGATCATGGACTCGGCCAGTGTCATGCCCTCCAGCACGCTCCGCATGGCGGGGGCCTCGGCAATGTGCATGGTCTCGATTGAACCGATGAGGTTGCTTCCCGATCCGGCCCCCAGTGTCCGTCGTGCCAGGGACTGGCCCAGCATGCGTTTGAACTGGAACACGTGGTTGCTGCCGGCCAGCTGGAGGATATCCACGGAGTCCTCGGACTCGGCGTTGGCCACGATGGGCACTTCCGGACAGGTCTCCCGGATGGTGAATGCGATATTCGTGTTGGTCATATCATCCACGTTGGCCACCACCATGGCCGCCATGTCCGCCCTCAACCTCAGGTAGGTTTCGTGATCACCCACCTCACCCACGGCCACGCGAATGCCCCGGTCGTGCAGTTCCACGGCCTGATGTGGATCCGGGATGATCACCACGTAGTCGCTCCGGAACTGCTTTAACCGCTCGATCAGCAGTTGGGTGGTCGCGTCGAAACTGGTCAGGATGACGTGCCCGGTGGTTCCATCGGCCAGATCCCGGGGTGCCCTCGCCTTTTCCCGGGCCTCCAGCCAGGGCGCGTAAAAGAACTGGATGAAGGTGAAGGGCAGGAGAATCAACAGGAACACCACCCCTGTAATCAGAACGAACAGCGAGAACAGCTTTCCGATGTCAGAGGTGAAAGTGATGTCGCCGAATCCCAGGGTGGACATGACCGTCAGCGTCCAGTAGACGCTAGTGATCCAGCTGTAGGACTTCCCCTCGGCCTCCATGAGGAAGTGAAAAACCACGCTGTAGACCGCGATCATTCCCGTCAGGAACAAGAGGAAACGGAAGATCACACGCAGGTCCTTCTCCCGGGTGGTGGAGAAGATGGTGAACAATTCGCTGGGGAAGAACTTCATGGCCGGACTCTACCGTGAATGCCACTTTGGTATCAAGGGACGGTGTCGGATCCACGGGAGGCGCCCCCCGCGAGTGCCCATGGTGGAAAATCCCGCCCCAAGTCCGTAGAATTCCCCCGTGAAGAAAACCGAATCGGAGGATAGCCCCATGCGTGTTTTTTACGCATTCACCCGATTGTCGATCCTGGTTCTGGTGGCCGGAATCGGCCTGGCGGGCTGCAAATCGGACTTCGTCCACTTCACGGACAGCATCGACCTGGAGTTCAATTTCGCACCCCTGCCGCTCCTTCCCTTCGACAACCCGGACGACCACCTGCACATCCCATACGTCCAGGGAGCGGAGTTCCGAGTCACCGCACACCGTGATCATTCGGGGATGAGCCTGTTGGACGCCGTACCGGAAAGCCTGGACCCCACGGTGGTCCGCGTCCTGGACGGTTCGGTTCAGAACACGGACGAGTGGGTGAGTTTCAGGTGCCGGGCCGAGGGCCCGGGCAGCACCAGTTTCGTCATCTATCGCGACGGTTTCAGGGAAAAGGAGTGGGGAAGCGCCGAGGTGGAGGTCGGAACGGCCGATTCCGCACGGCTTTTCTTTTCCGGTCCGGTGCTTCTGAACTGGCCCTTCGAGGATGCCGAGGTCCTGGACCGGGTCAACGTGCTGAAGGGCGGCACGGCCACCTTCCTGGTGTGGCTATTCGGCCAGAACGCGCGGTTGTACGGTAACGGGACCGTCCGGGTGCTGGTGGCGGAAGGCAATGCCGACGTGGAGTGGGACCAGACCTATTTCTTCGAGGACCGCGACTGGTTTCGCGTGACGCCCCTGGATGACGGGGACAGTCGGGTGAAGATCCTGGCCGACGGGATCAACGTGGCCGAAATCCAGGTCCACGGCGTCACCGAGGAGGAAGTGGACACGGTACTGGTGGAGGCGGAAAGCGAAAAACACGCCAGCACGGGGGACATCCTCGCCGTCCTGGCCGTGGGATACACCAGCGAGGGCGAACCCATCTACGGGATCGAATACGACTGGTACGCCGACGGCTGGAAGGAACCCGGCGACGGCGACATCTACAAGTACGTGTTCCATCGCGACGGGTACATGGAAGTGGAGGCCGAGTACGGTGACCATTCCGACACGGCCTACATCCATGCCGAGGACGGCTGGGTGACCTCCAGCAACCGCCTGGGTTGCACCACCGTGAACGCGTCCGCTCCGTCGGTGCCTCCATTCTTTCTTCTGCTCCTGGCCGGGGTGCCCCTACTGGCCCGCACAAGGTCGTCCAGGGCCTGACCGCAGCCTCCTTGCCCTGCCCTTTCAAGCATGCTATTGCACTGCCGGGGGGTACCTGTGGAAGCGACCAGAACACAGCCTCGCGTACTCGTGGTAGACGACGACCAGTCGGCCCTGGATTCCCTGCGCCAGATCCTGGAGCGCGAGGGTTTCGTGGTGGGATGCGAATCCAGCGCGGAGGCCGGCCTGGAGGCCCTGCGGTCGGAAGACTACGTGGTTGTGCTGAGCGACCTCCGCATGCCGGGCATGGACGGGATGGACCTGCTGAAGACAATCAAGGCGTCCCGGCCCGACACGGAGGTGGTGATAATGACCGCCTTCGGGACCATCGAAAAGGCCGTGGAGGCCATGCGTGAAGGGGCTTACGACTTCGTCACCAAGCCGTTGAAGCGCCCGCTGGTGGTGCGCAGCGTGACCCGTGCCCACGAAAAGGCGGCGTTGAAGGCGGAAAACCTGGCCCTGCGCGCCGAACTGGAGGCCGTGGCCGGTGATCGTTCCATCATCGGGACCAGCGCGGCCATGCGCAAGGTGATGGACACGGTGAGCCAGGTGGCCCAGGCCAGCGCCACGGTGCTGCTGCAGGGCGAATCGGGTACGGGCAAGGAATTGATCGCCCGGGCGATCCACCGCAAGAGTTCACGATCCAACGGCCCCTTCGTGGCCATCAACTGCGCCGCCATCCCCGTCACACTGCTGGAATCGGAACTGTTCGGCCACGAACGTGGCGCCTTTACGGGCGCCTTTTCCCGACGGGAGGGCCGGTTCAAGCTGGCCGACCGCGGCACCCTGTTCCTGGACGAGGTGGCCGAAATGGACCCCATGGTCCAGGCCAAGCTGCTGCGCGTCCTGCAGGAAGGGGAATTCGAACGCCTTGGCGGGACCCAGACCATCAAGACCGACGTGCGGGTCATCGCCTCGTCCAACAAGTCGCTCATGGACCTGGTCAAGGCCAAGTCCTTCCGCGAAGATTTGTTCTATCGGCTGAACGTCATCATGATCCACTTGCCGACCTTGCGTGAGCGGACCGAGGACATCCCCCTGCTGGCCCAGCACTTCATGGCCCGATACGCCGACAAGAACCGCAAGGACGTGCGTACCATTTCCCGGGAGTCGGCGGAGCTTCTCATGGCCCATGACTGGCCGGGCAACGTCAGGGAACTGGAAAACACCCTGGAGCATGCCGTGGTCCTGTGTCGCGGCGACACGGTTCGCACGGAGGACCTGCCCGAGCTGGTGGCCCGGGACACGGACGCACGGCAGTTCCTGACCATCCAGCTGGGAACGCCCCTGGACGAAATCGAGCACAAGGTCATCCAGCAAACCCTGCGGATGACCAAGGGAAACAAGCGACTGGCTGCTCAACTGCTGGGAATCGCCACGCGGACGGTCTACCGGAAGCTGGAAAACTGAATCAGCCGTTCTTCAGGTACTCTTTCGCGTACTGAACGTAGTGCTCCGCGGATAGGGCCATGGCCTCGATCTCCACGTCCACGAGGGGCCGCACCACCTTGGCCGGGACGCCCATGGCCAGGTGGCCGTCGGGTATGTGCATTCCTTCGGGCACCACGGCCCCGGCGCCCACCATGGCGTTTTCGCCCACCACTGCTTCGTCCATGACCACGGCGCCCATGCCCACTAGGCAGCGCCGCTTGAGCAGGGCACCGTGTATGACGGCCCGGTGACCCACCGTCACTTCGTCTTCAATGATGCACTGGGTCCTGCCCAGGGTCTCGTGGAGCATGCAGAGGTCCTGGATGTTGGTCCTTGCGCCGATGCGGACGGGCCCCACGTCACCCCGCACAACGGCACCGAACCAGATGGACGCCTCGGGACCAATTTCCACGTCCCCGGTGATGACCACGGGTTCCAGGATCAGGGCTTCCCGGTGGATCCGCGGCACTGCGCCCTTGTAGGGCTTTATCATGGGTTTTTCTCCAGGCTCAGACCATGTCGAGCAGCTTCTTCACCGTGGCTTCGATGCCCTTCCACAGTTCACCGATGCTCCCGGCCAGCATGTAGCAGGGGCAG
>JADHTP010000084.1 GCA_016784945.1 Deltaproteobacteria bacterium
GGGTGACCTGGTTTCCCAGGTGACCCGGGCGTCAACCAGCGTTCCCCTGAACCTTGCCGAAGGATCGGGCAGGACAGGACGGGACAGGACGTACCACTACCGGATTGCGTATTCATCGGCGCGGGAGGCGTCCACCGGTATCGCACTCCTGAAGACCTTTGGTCGAGTGGACGTTGATGCCGCCGCTCGGGCCCAGGCGCTCCTGGACCGCACACGTGCCATGATCTGGCGGCTGATGCACCCGCGTGGGCGGTGACGGTCAACCGTCGACTGTCAACCGTAATCCGTGGCTGTGCCCGATTGTAGGGGCGACTCTCCAGAGTCGCCCATCTGGCCTCGCGGGACGGTCTGGAGACCGTCCCCTACAAAGGCCCCGTCGCAAGAATTTGGGTTGACGGACTCAGGTCCGGGCCAGTCCCAGGAACACGGCGTGCTGGGATACCACCAGGACAAGAAATACACGGCGGGCGGTGTCGTGGGACAGGCCGGGGAAGTGGTAGGTGATGGAGCGCTCCTTGCACGATCGGAGGCAGTCCCCACACAAAGTGCAGGTGATTCCCGGCGTGCGCCGTGTGATGTCCCCGGGTGACAGCGCGTGGTAGCGGCAGAATGTGGTGCAGGCGCCGCAGTCGTTGCATGAGTCGGCGATACGCAGGCGGAAGGGGGAAATGCGGCCCAGCCAGGTTGCCAGCAGGCCCATGGGACACCAGGTGATGCAGTGGGTCATCTGGCCCGTGCGACGAGACCAGGCGACCATGACCAGGACGCCTGCCACACCGAAGGCCAGGGCCAGCGCCCAGGCCGGGGCGGGTCGCACGCCGGCCCAGCGCAACACAAGAGCCGCGGCCACCACACAGACCAGGAGGCCGATCTGGACCGGGCGACGCCAGGACGGGAGGGGCCGGGGCCTTCGTGTGGCCCGGGCCGTGGCATCGTCCCAGGCGCCCAGGTAGCAAAGGTAGCTGCACCAGGCGGGGCCGGCCAGGAGCAGGGTGGCCCCGAACAGGATGGGCATGAAGAGCCCTTCCCCGCGATAAAGGGGGCCGGCCAGGATGACCGCCGGTACGGGCACGTGCAGTTCCCCGGTCATCAGGAAGCGTTCGAATCCGGCCAGTCCCAGGGCCAGTTGGGCGAAAAAAACCACGGAAAACACCAGCCACAGGCGGGAGCGCCATCGGCTCGCGACGCGAGGGTTCATCATGCGGGATACGAGAAACGCGGCCCAGGCCGCGAGGCACGCCATTTCAGCCCACCCCGCTCCGGGGATGAAGCGATCGGCGAGCAGCAGGGGGGGGTCCACAATGGTGCGGACCAGGGCCAGGGTCGCAAAGGTAAGGACGAAGGCGGCTACGGCGGAAAGGCTTGCTGGGCGCGACGGGGTGTCCTTCATGAAGACTCTTGTGACGTTTGAAGCGCGTTCCAGTCCACGGGGCCGTGGAGGAACCGGTGCTGCAGTCGGGCCAGCACCACGTCCCAGGCTTCGTCGAAATAGTCGTATCCCAGGTCCCATGCCGGGCCATCCCGCCAGCCGCTGTGGATCATTTCCACGCGGGTGTCTTCACCCGTCAGGGCATGAAAGAGGAGCTTCACCGTGGTCTTTTCGTCCCGGATCGGGATGTGGGGTGGGAAGTTCCAGGTAAAGGCCAGGCTCCTGTCCGGGTCGAAACCCAGGATGGCGGCCTCCACGCCCGCTTCCCGCAGGGCCCGCGACAGGTCCCTGAACTCGCTGACACGGTGCTGGAAGGCCACCGACATGCCCACCATGCCGGGCTCCAGCTTCCCTATGTCGTCCACGAGTGACGGTATGTCCCCCAGGCCGTCGAAGGCCAGCATTTCCACCCGGTGCCCCGCGGACCTCAGGGACGAGGCCAGGTAGCCCAGGGCCAGGTTATCTTCCAGCATGGGACGCCCTCCTGAGGGAGCGTCTGATTGTACCGTATCTGGCCGCCGTTCACAGTCCACGGTCCACGGTCTGCCGACAAGATCCTTCACCGATATTCCGGCCCTGAAAACGGTAGACGGAAGACGGTAGACAGCAGACCTCCCTCAATTGCGCGCCTGTCCGATCCCTGTTAGAGTTCGCCGGTGTCACACAGGGTGAGGGTCGTGAGACGTCTGTTCATTTCCTTGCTGGTGTTGGCCTCGTTCGTGCTGGCCGGCGGGACCGGTTCCGTTCTTGCCCAGAGCGGCAAATGGAAGTCGAAACCGAAGATAAGCGGTGACGCCGCGGTTCTCGAGACACTCCTGGAGGATCAGGACTCGCTGAACATGGTGTCCGCCGGTCATACCAGGCAGATTGGGGAACTGAAGGAACGGGTCGGTGAACTCGAAGAGCGGCTCAAGCAGGCCGAGGCCGAGGCAGCGGCGGCGAAAAAGGACGCCGAAGCCGCAAGGACCGGGGTGGAAACGCTGGACCAGGAGGTGGCCGAGGTCCGGGATCGCTTCGTCGACGGGGAACGGAAGTTGCCGAAGTTCATCCCACACTTCGAATTCCGGGTCCGGCCCGAATACACAACGAACCGGATCGACCTGAATTCCGACAACGAGGACAAGGATTTCTACTATCTTCAGCGCATCAGGCTGGGCGCGACCCTGGAGCCCCAGAAAGGGATCCGCGGGACCATCGTCCTCCAGGACTCGCGGACGTGGGGTGAGATTCTCGGAACCGGAATGCCCCAGGACAGCATGGAACTCTATGAAGGTTACATCCTGTTGACCGACCTGTTCACCCCCGGGTTCGAGGTCCAGGTGGGTCGGTTCGCCATGGGATTCGGCCGGGAACGGCAGATCGGCAAGCTGGACTGGGGTAACCGCGGGCGTTCCTTCGACGGCATCCGCGTGGCCTATCACCGGCCCAAGGTCATCAACATGGACCTCTTCGCCACGGTGATCCAGGATTCCCGCGCCGCTGCCGGGCCCAACGAGGATTTCTACGGATTGTACCTGTCCACTGACGTGCTGGATTTCATGGACTTCGAGCTATACGGCCTATACCTCCACAACGACACGGAAGGGGAGGGCAGCCGGATCGGCACCGTGGGCGCCAGGGTCGAAGCACGTCCCGTGAAGGGACTCCTGCTGGAGGCCGAAGCCGCCGTACAGTTCGGCAAGGTGGACAACGACCTGCCCACTGGCGTGGCCTCCATCGACCATCTGGCCACCGCCTATGGTTTCCTCGCCCAGTACGCGATCCCCGTGGACACCACCCCGACCGTGGGCCTGTTTTTCCACAGTGCGTCGGGTGACGCCAATCCCGCGGACGATCGCAACGTGGCCTATCGACCCCTGTTCCCCACGGGCCACCGGTTCTATGGCGGCATGGACCTGTTCGCCTGGCAGGGCGTCTGGGAAATCGGACCCTCCTTCAGCTTGAAGCCCATAGAGGAAGTCAACGTGAAGGCCGAATACCACGCCTTCTTCCTCTCCACCGACGGCGGCAGGGTCCAGGATGCTTTCGGCGGCACCACGACCTTCCCGTCGGGAAGCGGCAAGTTCGTTGGGCACGAGATCGATCTGCTGGTCAGCTGGGCGGCCATGAAGTGGCTGTCCCTCGAAACCGGATACTCCCTGTTCGTTCCGGGCAACGTGGCCGAAAAGGCCATGGTAACCGTGGACAACGGGGCCATCCTGGCCATGGGAAATGACACGGCTCACTGGTTCTATCTTCAGGTGAAAGCTTCCTTCTAAGAGGTCCATTTGATCGTCGAACATGCCAGCCGGACGGACACAGGGCGGGTCCGTTCCCGGAACGAAGACAGTTTCTCCGCCGCCCCGGACATCGGGCTCTACATCGTGGCCGACGGCATGGGTGGCCAGGCCGGAGGTGACGAGGCCAGCCGCTACGCCTGCCTGACCATCGAAGAATACGTCAGGAGGCGGCACGAAGTCCTGCAGGACTATGAAAGCGATCCGGCTCCGGAACGCCGGCGAGCCGTGTTCCAACTCCTGGAAGAAGCCATCCGTGCGGCCAGCGAACGCATCATCAAGGAAGGCGAGAGTCACACGGAGCTGGGAGGCATGGCCACCACGGCCGTGGTCCTTCTCCTGCTGGGCGAGCATGCGTTCGTCGCCAACCTGGGTGACAGTCGGGCCTACCTCCTCAGGGACGGCTATGCTCGCCTGCTGACCGAGGACCATTCCCTGTTCTTCGAGCTGATACGTCAGGGGCGTCTGAGCCGCGACGCAACGGGTTTCCCCTACAAGAACGTTGTGACCCGCGCCCTCGGAGTTAGGGGAACGGCACTGGCGGACACCTTCGATTTCGAGGTCATGGCCGGCGATCGGTTCATACTGTGCACCGACGGCCTCCACGGATACATGGACGATGAGGAAGCGTACCTTCTGGCCGCCAACGGCAAACCGGACACGGCGGCCGAACGGCTGGTGGAATTCGCCCTGGACAGCGGCGGCGCCGACAACGTCACCGTGGTCCTGGCGGACGTGAAGTCCATCGATGGGGACGACGAAGAGGTCCGGGAGCGGGACCGCGTCATGTCCGTGTTCCCCATTCTGGCGGGCATCGATTTCGGCGACCGGGTTCGCATGATCAGCCAGTTCGACCATCGCATGGTGGAAGACGGGCAGACCTTGTTCCAGGAAGGTGAAGAGGCCGACGGCCTGTACTGCGTGGTTTCGGGCAGCGTGGAGATCCGTCGGGCGGACAAGGCCGTGGTGACCTTCGGCCCGGGGGCCAATCTCGGGGAAATTTCCCTGGTTGAAAAGCGGCCGCGCCTGGCCACGGCGCTGGCCAGGGGCGCGGTGGACGTCCTGGTGCTTCGCCGTCAGGTGTTCGGGGGCATGGTTCGCCGATCGCCCCGATTGGCCTCCAAGCTCCTGTATAATCTCGTTCGCACGCTGGCCCACCGGTTGCGGGGCACGAACGACGAACTGGTGATCCTCAAAACCCATTTCAACACCGAAGGCGTTGACCTTCCCAAATTCCTTTCGTCAGATGAACTGGAGGAGGATTGATGGCTTTCACCCCCCCCAGCGGTCTGGACGGGTGTTCCTGGCCGTGCTGGTCACCTGCGGCGTGATCGGGTCCCTGACGGCCTGCGAGTCGAAGAAACGAGCCCGGCTGAACCCCAAGGAGGGGCTCACCGGCGGCGTGCTGGTGTTCGAGGATGACTTCGAGAGGGCCGAAACGGGCGAGGCCTGGCTGAACCGGTCCGGGCGATGGCGCATCGAGGGGGGCCGGCTGCGGGGACAAAACGATCGGAACGAGGGGCTGTGGCTCAACGAACCGCTGCCGGGTCGGGTGCGGGTGGAGTTCGACGCCACCGCAGAGTCCGAGGAAGGCGACATCAAGTTCGAGATATTCGCGTCCGAACAGCGCCATCAGACCGGCTACATCGTGATCATGGGGGGATGGCGCAACACAGTGAGCATCATTGCCCGGCTGGACGAGCACGGCGACGATCGCCTGGAAGCCGGCCTCAGCGCACAGAAGGGCCGTTCCTATCACTTCACGGTGGTCAGGACGGACAATGCGCTTCGGTGGTACGTGAACGGCAAGCTGGCCCTCCAGTTCCGGGACGAGGAACCTCTGCGGGGAAGCTACTTTGCCTTCAGTGACTGGACCGCGCCCGTCGCCTTCGACAACTTCAAGGTCTTTCAGCTGTAGTGGCTACAGGTTGCTGTCTTCGGCCATGCCATCGACGCCCGGGAGTCCGTCGTTGCCCAGGGACACGCCGCCCATTCCGCCGGTGCCGCCCGTGCCCGAACCCAGGTAGGTCAGACCGGAGGACAGGTAGTCGGCGGTGAGACCCCCGTCGGCGCCGTGCACGAAAAGGCCATAGGCCGGTCCGCCGCATCCACCGCCGCCGCCGCCACCATGGCCGCCGCTGCCGCCCGATCCGCCGTGACCACCGCCCGATGTGCAGAATGTTTCAGACTGGTCCGCGGCATCCGTGCCTCCGGAAGCTCCGGCGCCGCCGCTGCCTCCCACGCCTCCCGGTCCGCCGTTGCCGCCGTCACCGCCGCGACCCGGTTCCACCACTGTGTCGGCAATCTCCGGGACCGAGGCCGGGGCCTGGGTGAATGTCACGAACAGGGCGAAGGAACCCCCGCCCGAACCGCCACCGGTGCCACCCGTCGCACCGCAGCCACCAGAGCCGCCCCCGCCCCCGCTGCCGCCGACGTCCGTGTGTTTCCGGTCCGATGAGGCACAGCCGATGGTTTCCACGCCGCCCGCGGCGCCACCACCACCACCACCGCCCCCGTGTGCGCCCGCCTCTCCCGTGCCGGCGGAGGCCATCTGCCATTCGCCGTTGACCACCTTTCCGCTGGCGGAATCGCAGGCCGGGCCGGACTCCCCGTCGCCGCCGGCCGATCCGTTGGAGCCGTCGGTGCCCGACATGGACTCGCCCGGAACCCGGCAGGTCCAGCAGTTGTTGTTGCTGGGATTGCCCACGCAACCGAAGATCGAGCTGAGGTACCCACTGATGAGCCCGTCCTTCCCGGCGGTCCCACCGCTTCCCGCCTCGCCTTCATTGTTGAGGCCCGGGGAACCGTTCTCCTGGGCCGTGATCGCCTGCGACCCGCTGTCCAGACCGCATTCGGGATCGTCTGGAAGACTTTCGTCGAAGTCGGGGCACACTGCGTCTCCGCCCGGTCCTCCGCCCACGTCCTGGTCGTTGTCACCACAGGCGTTGGACCCGCCGGCGCCACCGTGATTGTGGTCGATCTCCTTGCAATTGGCATGGCCGGTCTCCTTGGCCTTGGCGCCCACCTGCCCGTCGGCCCCGTCGTCGCCCGAACCGCCGGCATCGCCCTGGATCCCGTCACCTCCGTCCCCGCCCAGGACGTGGCAGTCCCGGATGGCCAGGGACGCATCGCAGTCCCGTACGTACACGGCGTAGGAATTACCGCCCTGGTCCTTGTTGTTGTAGCCAAAGACCACGAAGCCTGAAAAGATCGTCGTGCCCGGGGCCCCACCCGCGATACCCTGGGCGTTGACCGCGCCCCTGGACTGGGCCGAGGGAGGCCCGCCGAGGACCACCGTTTCATAGGCCACCGGCTCCCGGATCGTGAAGTCTGCGGAATAACCGCCATAGACGCCGACGTCGGCCCGCAGACTCACGGGATCCGTATAGACACCCGTGGACACGTATACGTCGCGTTTGCCGCCATCCAGGGCGCCCTGTATCCCCGCCTGTATGGTGAGCAGAGGGCTTTCGATGGTCCCGGCGTTGGCGTCGTCACCATACTTGGCCACGAACACGCCGCCATCGACCTCGCCATCGATGCCGTCGCAGTTGGCGTCGGAACAATCGTCGGCCTCGCAGGCTGATCCCAGGTCGTGCAGACCCGGCAGGTCCGTGTCTCCCAGGAACTGGCACTCGCACCCGTTGGTGCTGCTGCCATCCACGTCGAAGAAGCCGTCGTCACAGGCCGAGGTGCAGTCCGGGACCGCCTTGTCCGCGTCGCACTTTCCGGTGCCGTGTGGCACCTGCATGAAGGTGCAGTTGTTTCCACACACGCCGCAGTTCTCGTCACCGGTGTACTTGCCCGTTTCGGGGTCGAAGAAACCTTCGTCGGTCTGGCCGTTGCAATCGTTGTCCTGGCCGTCGCAGTCTTCCGCGGGCAACTGGCACGGTCCCCATCCCCCGGCCTCGCAGTTCTGGATCCCCGTACAGGTGTAGGTGGGCGCCAGGGGGTCATCGGGGTCCTCCCAGTTCACGGAGCAGGACCGGATGACATTGGGGTCCTCACCGGTGCAGGAGCAGTTGCGGGACACCGGCATGCACTGGTCGAGCCCGCCGTCGACGGGCACGCACTCGTAGCCCATGGGACAGTCATCGGGGGCGGCCTCGCACCCCTGGCCGCAGAATTTCCCGTCATCCAGTTCGACGCAACGGGCGCCGTCGAGGATGCAGTCCTCGTCCGCCGAACATTGCGAACAGAGTTTACCCACCTTCTGAACGCACAGGAACGTCAGGTCGGGATAGGTGAGAACGATGCCGACGCACTGGAATTCCGGCGGGCAGTCCCCTTCGTCCAGGCACTGCCGCGTGCAGAACTTGCCATCGGGGCCCTGGACGCAGAAACCGCTGATGCAGTCCGTGTTGGTGGAGCAGGGAGCCAGGAAATCCCCCTCTTCGATCTCCCCGCCATCCAGGAAGGTCCAGTCGCCGGTAAAGGGGATGTCGGTCGGTTCGAACAGGTCGGGCTCATCGGCTTCGATTGACTCGGCTGCGGACAGGTCTTCCAACCCGTCCGGCTGGGGTCCCTGATCCATCTGTGGGCTCACCCCGCCCCCGCCGCAGGACGCCAGTGACAGAAGGAATGACGTGACCAATATTCTTGACGGCTGCAGGGACATGGATACCTCCGCTCCGGAAACGGGACTGGTTCAATGCTCCACTTGAATCTACCTGTTTCCGTCGCACCGATGCAACCGAAGTGTCGTCCGATGGCCTTGGCAGGGGCCCGGAAACCACGCGATACAGGATCCAGTCCCGCACGTCGGCCAGGCGGTCCAGATGGTTCTTGACGGACCGGATGTTGGGCATGGAACTCTTCCTGAGGAGCACGTAGTCGTAAAAGCGCCAGACCGGGTTCTTGGTGAAGTTGACGGGGACCTTCGGCGGCACCATTCCCGCCTTGTACTGCACGGGATTGTGGGGGTACTCGGCGAACTGCACGTCGGTGATCCCGCCCCGCTCCAGCATGTAGAAGAAATGGATGTGCCAGAAAGCGCCATAGTCCGTGGTCCGGCTTTCCTGGTTGTACACGGCCTTGAGGAGGCGCTTGCCGCCCTCGGCCCGGTCGAAAAGGGATGGGTAGTCGTCCAGCTCGTCTTCCACCTTCTTGAAGCCCTGCACCAGGTTGACGATCGTGAGCCCGTGGACCAGGGTCAGCGCGACAACGGCGGGGATCACCACCCGCTTGGGCAGGCCGGCGAAACCCACCCATCCGAAGAAGAACAGCAGCGTGATCGCCACGTGTCGCAGCGAAACGATGGACTGGGCCTCGATGTGCTCCGGGACCGCGAGTACCGACACGGCCAGCGCCACGGTCAGCACCTCCAGGTCGAAGAACGCCAGCTTGCGTTTCGAGTTCGGGGGAACCTTCGGGGCCTTCCGTCCCATGAGCAGGATGACGACAACCAGCATCATCACCAGGAACAAGGCGTCGTCCAGGTCCGTGCGGAAGTAGTCACTGATGAAGTGAAAGAAGTTGTTGATGACGAAACTGGGCCGGTAGTACGTGGGGCCGAAGAACTGGTCCAGCGACCCGAACGTCATGCCCGACGTGGAGGGGGCCTGGTGGACGAAATAGACAACGAACCACGGAAGGAAGAAGACCAGCGACGGGATGACCGGCCAGGTGCGCACCAGGGTGTCCCAGGGCGTGCCGGGGCGGTGAAGGATCCACAGGACCAGGCACAGCATGCCCAACAGCAGGAAGATGTGGGCGTGGGCGAAGAAGGCCAGCAGCAGAAGCCCGGCGGACAGCACCCCGTGGCGGTTGAACGGCTGTTCCAGGGGGCTCACCATGAACCGGCGGAAGGCGCCTACTCCCGCCATGAGCACGGGCATGCCCATCATGAAAGCCACGAAGCCGTAGGCGAACATGGCGTTGTAGATCAGTGGGAAGGAAAACAGGGCCAGCCACCGGGACCGGCCGAAGGACCGCATGAGGAACAGGAAGCTGCAGGGGAACAGGATGATATAGGCCGAAAGGACCAGCTTGTTGGCCGTCTCCAGGGGGGCCAGGTAGCTCACGAAATGGGTCACGTAGTAATAGGCGAGATTGGGCTTCGGCGTAGAGGGGAGCTGGAAGTACTCGGGATACACGGAGCCCGGGGCGTCGTAGTTGTGGATCACGTCCACCAGGGCCAGGTGCTGCCAGATGTCCTGCATGGGCGGTACGCGCACGGACCACAGGGGCAGCAGAGACACCCCGGTCAGCAGGACGAACAGCGCCCAGAAAACGACGTTGACGTTCCTGTTCCTGTGACTGGAACCTTCCATCGGGGCGGGATTATAGCCGAATTACGGTCAGGGTAGGGAATGATGGGGATCGGTTGACGGTTCAGCCCTCGGTAGCGGCCGGCGGTTCCGTCGATGCGGCTTCCGCGGGCGGCGCTTCCTTCTTCTTCTCCACGGGGGAGTACTTGAAGGTGAGCAGGAGCAGGTTCTGGATCTGGAAACCATCGACCAACTGGGGCTGGCGGACGGCCTTGAATTCATAGTTCAGCGTGGCCCAGGAGACCAGCTTGAATTCCAGGCGGACGCCGATGTCAACGTTCATCAGGTCGGCGACGTTGCCCTGGGTGGCGCCGGCAGCCTTGTTGGTCCGGACCAGCGGGAACATGATGTCGGCCCAGGCCTTGTAGGAAAACTTGTTCTTGTACAGCTTGCCCGCGATGCTCATGCCCGCCTCGGCGCCGAACTGCACGTAGTTGGACAGGTCGCGGACCTCGATGTCGTTGATGCCGTCGAGATCGCCGCCCATGCTGTCGTCGCCTTCGGTGCCCGTCAGGGCCAGTTGGCCGTCGGCGAAGACCTCGGTCGCCCCGAGGCCCGCGCGGAACTCCCACTCGACTTCGGGCTTGGAAAAGGGACGGGCAAAGAGGCCGATGGCCTCCCTCAAGGTCAGGGGAAAGCCGTAGTTGGTCAGGATGAAGAACTTGCCCGTGTGCAGGATCTGGGGATTGCCCAGGTCGTCCACCTTGTACCACTGGTTGTTTTCATCCGACCGGGCGTCGGCCCCGGGGAAGATGGACGTTTCCAACTGGAACCGTGCGAAGGGACCGAGCCAGGGTACGTTCGGGATCTTGTAGTAGTAAATGCTCTTGAACGACAGGGAGTCGGCGGACTTGATCCACTCGTTGATGGGGGGACCGTAGGTGAAGGTCTCCAGGAGCAGGATGTTGTTTCGCCAGTCGTGCCCGTCCTTCTGGTAGTCGACGCCCGTGTCCAGGCTGGCGCCGATGGTCCAGTTCTGGCCGTCCTGCTTGCCGACCACGTTGTAGTTGTGGCCGAAGCTGACGTTGGCGCCGATGGTGACCCAGGGGTTCAATCCCATGTTGCCGAACTTGGCATCGGGAAGGTTGGCCTGGTCCGGCATGTACTCGCCCTCCTGGGCGTAGCCGGTCGAGGCCACAAGCGACACCGCCAGGAGAGTCGCCGTGAATATACTGAGTTTACCGACTCTCATTAATGGTTCCT
>JADHTP010000085.1 GCA_016784945.1 Deltaproteobacteria bacterium
CATGCGAGCCCGCCGGCACGGCGGGTCCTGTCCGTCCGTGACGGCGATTGTTGACATCGGGTTCTTGTGAAGCTATAAAGCGTTGCTTTTTCTGGGGCTGGGCCCATAGCTCAGTCTGGTAGAGCAGTAGCCTTTTAAGCTATTGGTCGCAGGTTCGAATCCTGCTGGGCTCACTGAGAATCGACGTCCCCATCGTCTAGTCAGGTCAAGGACACGGGCCTTTCACGCCCGCGACACCGGTTCAAATCCGGTTGGGGACGCCTGCCGCACATAGAATCCAGTGCCCTGATCCCCGGAAGGCGCCCTTTGGGCCATGGTATCCTGCAGCCCATGGACGGGACGGCGACAATTTCCGGGCGATGGGCCACGTGGCTTTTCCCGGCGCTGGCGGCCCTGCTGTTCGTGCTGGAAATGGCCCGGACCCCCTCGGTCCACCAGGACTTCGCGCCCCTGTACGCAGCGTCGGTGCTCGCCTCACGGGGTCAGTTGTCGGAAGCCTATGTCACCGATCCGGTCAAGCTCAAACGGGCGGGGCCCGGCCTCACGGAGGCCGCCCACGAACGGGGCTATCCCATCCGTCACCTGTCCCGCTATCTCCATCCACCAGCCATGGCAGGCCTGTTCCTGCCCCTGACCGTGCTGAACTTTCCCGCGGCCGCCTACCTGTTCAGGACCCTGTCGCTCCTGGCACTCGTGGCCGCCGCGTTCCTTCTGGCCAGGATGGCCGGCCGGCAACTCTCCATGGGAGCGCCCGTTCTGCTCGGGCTGCTTTTCTTCGACCCGGTTCGGATGACCCTCGACCTGGGGCAGACCAACCTGTTCGTTCTGGCCCTGGTTCTCTACGCGCTGCAGTCACGAAACGCGGTCCGGTCGGGCGTGGCCCTGGGCCTGGCCGCGTTGTTCAAGACCTTCGTCCTGGCGATTCCCTGCCTCTGGCTGGTGGCCGGAGGCAATGACAAGGCCCGGAAATCGGGGCTCACGGGCCTTAGTGTCCTGGCCGGACTGCATGCCACGGCCTATCTGTTCTTTCCCGAGGGGACCTTTGCCTGGGCCGACATGCTGAGCCACCTGTCAGGCTGGCAGTTTCTGTGGCCTGAGCAACAGTCCGTGGCCTCCCAGGTGGCCCGTGTCCTCAACGATTTTTCCGCCGACGACGTCATCCAGTGGACCCATCGCACCCTGCCCCTGGGGGAAGCCGGTTTCTTTCCCGTGGCCTGGGGACTGATCATCGGCGGCGCCGCCGTGGCGCTCGCTTACTGGAAACGCCCCGACCGAGTCGCCTCGGGTGTACTTGCACTGTGCGCGGGATTGCTGGCCAGCCCCGTGCTCCATTCCCACTACGGCATCATGTTGCTGGTAGCCGCCGCCTGGGTGGTGCAACGGGGACGGTGGGATTTGGCGGCGGGCCTGTGCCTCGCGGGGATCGGGCTGCAGGCCGTTCCCCTCCACTCGGACGAAGGCGCCTTCTGGGTCCCCCTGACCACCGGCCTTGGGACCCACTGGGTCTTCGTTACCTACCGGTTGGCCGGGATCGTCGCGGGACTGGCGGGCGTGGTCCTGGCCGCAACCCAAGGACAGGAGGCCGGGAAACCGGACACGAATGGAAGAGCTTGAATACGAAGTCATGGCGTCGGTGGAGGACCGGCACTTCTGGTTCGTGGGCACACGGGCCATCGTCAAGGACGCCTTCATGGCCGCGGGGATCGACGGGGGGCACCGTGTCCTGGACATCGGCTGCGGAACGGGGGGCACCATGCGGGCCCTGGACGGCACCGCCGGGTTCGTGGGACTGGACTTGAGCCCCACGGCAGCCGGGCTGGCCAGGCGCAGAACCGGAAACCCGGTGGCAATGGGGTCTGCCACGGCGCCGCCTTTTCGGGACGGGACATTCCACGGCGTGCTGGCCCTGGACGTCTTCGAACACATCCCCGATGACGTGTCCGCCGTGGCCGAGGTGCGACGCATCCTGGAGCCGGACGGCGTGCTCATCGCCACCGTGCCCTGTCATCCCTCGCTATTCTCCGAACACGACGAGGCCCTGCACCACGTGCGTCGATACACCCGACGGGGCTTCCTGGGGCTGCTCGAGGACGGGGGATTCAGGGTGGATCGGGTCACATGGACCAACTCCCTGCTCTTTCCGGCGGCGGCGACCTTCAGGCTCCTGGCCAACGCGGTGCGGCGTCGGCGAACGACACCCCGGAGCAACGCGGCCATGAAGCTCGGTCCCCTCAATGACCTGCTGACGCGTATTTTCATGGCCGAACGGGCCCTGATCGCGCGCTTCGACATGCCCTTCGGACTGGGCCTGCTGGTGGTGGCGCGTCGAGGACGAGCATGAACGCCAAGACGGGAATAATCGCCGCGATCCTGGTGTGGGCGGCAGCCTGTGACAGAACCACGCCCCCCCCCGCGGCGCCTCCCTCGCCGACCCCCGTGGTCAAGCCCCCACCGAAGGAACCGGACAGCGGCATCAAAAAGATGAAACAGGTGCAGATCGTGGTGGGCGGTTGCAGCCAGGACTGCGCCGAACCGGGTCTTGCGGCCACCCGATTCCTGGAAGCCACGGCGGACCCGGCGGACACTCGACCGGCAAACCTGTTCCTGGACAGCACGACCCTGGTACTGGACGGTGAGCCCCTGGGCCTGCGGTGGGTCCGGATGTGGAAGGAACTCCGCCGGGCCACCCGCAAGGAGGAGGTCCAGCGCACGGCGCGGAACCTGTCCCGATGGACCGATGGTCTGACCGCGGACCAGGTCAGGGATTCCCTGACCTCCGGCCTGAAGCCCGTCAAGGTCTGGACCAGCGAGGCGATATATCGCTTTCAGGCCCCGGGTCTTTCCTGGAGAATCATTCTTCGACCGCGCGGACTGGAGTGGCTCGTGGTAGAGTTGGACCGGTCCGGTGACGAAACCGGGTCTTCAATCGAACCTTGAGGTGCCCTGCATGGGAACAGGCGGATTGGACGGCCGCATAGCCCCGCGCTTTAAGACCCGGATCTTCGGGGTTTTCAACACGGACATCGACCTCGACGAAACCGAGATGCTCATGACCAACATGAGCCTCGGAGGTGCCTTCATCCGGACCGAGAACCCAGCCCAACCGGGAACTCCGGTCACCCTGCAGGTCTATCTGAAGGAAGACGATCCCCCGTTGTCGGTTGCCGGCGAAGTGGTGTGGTGGCGCATGCCCGGCCACGGGGAACAGCCGGGGATGGGTGTGAAGTTCAACCAGATCGCCTCCGCGGACCTGGAACGAATGAAGGCCTACCTGGCCGGCCTCGTGGAAGCGGACCTCTTCGGCGACTGAGCCGGCCGCCGGCCTACTTTCCGATACAGAATCGACTGAATATCCGATCCAGGATCTCGTCGGTCACCCGGGCTCCCGTGATCTCGCCCAACGCTTCCACCGAGGCCCTCAGGTCAGCGACGACGATCTCCAGGGGCGCCCCTGAACGAAAGCCCGACAGGGCCCCTGCGCCATGACGGCGGGCGGTCTCCAGGGATTGGACCTGCCGCTCGCCAGCCACCACGCAACGAGCCACGCGCCCTTGCTCCAGGCACCCCGCGGCCCTATCACCCAGTCGCTTTTCCAGTTCCGACAGGCCCCGTCCTGTCCTGGCGGACGTGACGACCACGTCCACGTCCCGAGGCAGGCCTTCCAGGACCGGGTCCTCGTTCCACAGGTCCGCCTTGGCAGGCACCACCAGGTCACAGAGGATGTCTGATCCCACCCATCGTTCAACCCAGTCCGCGCATCCCGGTTCCGATCCGTCGATGACCAGCATCCCGATATCCGCGCTCCTCGCGGCCTCCAGTGCGCGGTCCACTCCCTCGGACTCCACGGCGCCTTCCGACACCCGGAGACCCGCCGTGTCCAGGAGCAGGCAACTGGCGCCTCCCAGGGTCAGGCATTCGCCCACCACGTCTCTGGTGGTCCCGGGATCGGGGTGGACGATGGCACGGGCGCTGCCGACCAGGGCGTTGAAAAGGCTGGACTTGCCTGCGTTGGGTGGCCCGTAGAGGACGATGCGGACGCCTTCCAGGGCCGGTCGGCCCGCTCTCTCCGTCAGAAGCCACTCTTCCATCCGGCTCAGGGCGTCCTCCAGAACCTCCATGACGCGAGGGAGGTCGAGGACCACCCCGTCGTCGTCCGTGAAATCCAGGTAGGCCTCGCACTCGCTGAGCAGGTCCAGCAGCACCGAGCAGAGCTCACCCACGACCCGGGATGGGGCGCCCTCCAGGGCGTCCAGCGCCAATCCCACGGCAGGCTCGCCGGGCGCCTGAGACAGCAATGACACGGCTTCCGCCTGGGCGAGATCGAGCCGCCCCCCGGCCACGGCTCGACGGGTGAACTCACCGGGGCCGGCGGGACGGGCGCCGACGTCCAGGCACGCCGCCAGGACCCCTTCCAGGACCCGACGGCCCCCGTGGCAGAACAGTTCCGCGGACTCCTCCCCGGTGTAGGAGGCCCCTGGCGCATAGAACACGGCCATGGCCTGGTCCAGCAGGGTTCCGGCGACCGGGTGGATCAGCCAGACCAGGGTCAAGGTCCGGGATTCGGGAACGGATCCGAGGTCGCGGCACATGCCGAGCGCGATGGCGTGGGACCCGGTCCCCGACAACCGCACCACACCGATGGCCGCGTTCCCGGGCCCACTGGCGATGGCGGCGATCACGTCCGTGCGCTCACTCATGGCCACGAGCATACCATTGCGGGAACGTTCTCAGACCATGGACCGCCGGTACCATGACCTCCTTGTTAAACGTATAGTCGCCAGTTCTGGTAGAATTTTTCGGATTTCAGGTCGGAGCGTATCGATGCAGAGATCATGGCCAGCCACGGGCGTCGCGGCGACGGTTTGCATCCTGTTGGGATGCTCGGGGTACTACAAAATACCCTGTATCCAGGACAATGAGTGTTCACCGGGGTCATGCGTGGAGGGCTATTGCGTCGTCGCCCCCGACGACACCGGGCAGGACCATGGCAAGGCCGAGGGCGTAACAATCCCAGAAGACCTGGACACCCTGGACGTGGACATCCCCGCGGACCCCGACGTTACCGAACTGCCTGACGTTCCTGACGAAACGGAAACCGACATCACCGACGTTCCCGAGGTGAGCGACGAAGCAGAGGCCCTTGACGCCGAACCCATCCCCGAGGAAGTCCCCGACAACCCTGCCGTGGACGAAGTGCAGGGCGACGTGCCTTCGACCCTGGGGCTCGTCTGTGAAAACGAGTCGGACTGCTCCGACGGTTCCTGCGTGGTGTGGGCCGGTGACCTTAAGATCTGCTCCGGCCCCTGCGAAAACGGGTGCCCCGACGGTATGCGCTGCGTGCCAACGGCCAAGGACGGCGGGAGCTACCTGTTCGAATGCATGCCTTTCCCCGAAGGGCTGTGCACACCCTGCGAGACCGCCGGGAATTGTCCACTGGCGGATGCGGAATGCCTCGCCATGACCGGGGGTGATGCCTTCTGCTCGGCGCCATGTGACGGAAACACCTGTCCCGACGGGTTCCAGTGCATCAACGTGGCTCTGGGGATCCCGCCCCAGTGCGTACCCCTGGTGGCCACCTGCGTCTGCCAGGCGGCCATCATGGGTTGCGACGAGTTGGGGAACTGCCCCACGGGCCTGGCCTGCGTCACCCTGGGCCCCCCCGAATCCCACCCCGATCACCCGCCCGTGGTGGAAGAAGGCTGCAACCCGTCCAAGGGCACCTGCGCCTGCGTCTCCGAGGTGTACAGCCAGACCTTCACCTGCTCGGTGGAAGCGGGCGAAAACAAGTGCACGGGCGAGATGGTCTGCACCGTAGGCACCGGATGGAGCACGTGCCCCGTGCCCCTGCCCGAACCGGAACTCTGTGACGGAAAGGACAACGACTGTAGCGGCGAAACGGACGAGACCTTCGTGGTCATCGAATGGGACGGCGCCGAAAAGAACGTGGGTGAGACCTGCGGCACGGGCGCATGCAGCGGCGGCACGGTGGTCTGCGAGACCCCCCAGATGGCGGGCTGTTCCTCTGACGTGTTCATGCTCGTCGAAGACCTGTGCGGGGACGGCATCGACAACGACTGCAACGGCAAGACCGACGAGGGCTGCTATTCCGAGGATCTGGACGGGGACGGCGACCCCAACGAGGATGACTGCGATCCCTACGACGCGGCCAAGCACCACCCCACGCCCACGAGCCCCGTGGACGAACCCTGTTGCCCGTCCACGGTTCATCCCGACAACCAGCTCGCCGTGTGCGATCTCGACTGCGACGACGCGGTGACGGTCTGCGACGCCGACGACAAGGACTTTGACGGCTATGTCAGCGCCGCCCTGGGCGGCACCGACTGCAACGACCTCGATCCCGCCATCCACCCCGGCGCGCCCGAAAAGTGCAGCGACGGGATCGACCAGGATTGCGTGGACGGTGACCTGTCCTGCATCGGCCTTGTGGACGACGACAGCGACGGCTACCCGGTGGCCTTCGACTGCAACGACGACAACAAGAACATCTATCCGGGGGCGCCTGAATTCTGCAACTACATGGACAACGACTGCGACGGTGTGATCGACAACGGGAATCCCGGCGACGGCCAGGTCGTGGGGGGTGCGTCCTGCGGCAAGAACGTGGGCGAATGCAAACCGGGCAGTTGGGTCTGTTCCCATTACGCAGGCGGCGTCCAGATGGAATGCATCGGCGGCATCGGCGAATCGGAAGAGATCTGCGACGCCAAGGACAACAACTGCGACGGCGCCACCGACGAACCCTTCCCGGACAAGGGCAAGGTCTGCGACGGGGTGGACCTGGACCAGTGCAAGAACGGGACATGGGAGTGCTCGGCGAACGGAACCCAGCTGGACTGCTCCACGGAGGTACTGACCGACATCACGGAACTGTGCGGGGACTCCAAGGACAACGACTGCGACGGCGTGATCGACAACGGCTGTTTCCCTGGTGACATGGACGGTGACGGCTACCTGCCGCCCCAGGACTGTGACGACACCCGTGCCGAGTTCCACCCCATGGCCCAGGAGCCCTGTTGCGACCCCGCCTTGACTGGCGAGGCCGCCCTGGAGGTCTGTGACAGGAACTGCGACGACAAGGTCAATCCCTGCAGCCCCAATGACAAGGACCTGGACGGCCACCTCCCGGAGGCCATGGGCGGCTACGACTGCGACGACCAGGATCCCACCGTTTATCTGGGCGCACCGGAGAAGTGCGGCGACGGGATCGACCAGGACTGCAATGATCAGGACATTCCCTGTAACCAGGTGACGGACAACGACCAGGACGGCTACTCGCCCCCGGTGGACTGCAACGATTCCAACGATGGCATCCACCCCTTCGCCGCGGAGCTGTGCAACAACAAGGACGACGACTGCGACGGCGTCACGGACGACGGGAACCCCGAAGGCAGCGACGAGCCCTGCGGCTCCTCGGAAGGTGAATGCGTGCCGGGCATCACCCAGTGCGTCCACTACACCTACAACGTCAGGGTGGACTGCGTGCCGGTGCAGGGACCGACCAAGGACTTCTGTGACGGCCTGGACAACAACTGCAATGGGTTCACCGACGAGTTCTTTGAAGAGCTGTTCAAGCCCTGCGACGGTCCGGACCTGGACCAGTGCAAGAACGGCACCTACGAATGCAGCGAGGACGGGACCGAACTCGCGTGCGATTTCGAGCTCGTGGAAAACGTGGTGGAGACCTGCGACGCAAAGGACAACGACTGCGACGGGCTTACCGACGAAGGCTTCAAGTTGGGCAATGCCGAGGTGGGGGAACCCTGCCTGGCGGAAGGGGAATGCGGGTCCGGGCTCGTGGAGTGCCACCCCGTGGACAAGATCGCCATCTGCAGCTCGGGCCCCGGCGGTTCCTCCAGCAAGGCGGTCCCCGAGATCTGCGACTTCAAGGACAACGACTGCGACGGCAAGACCGATGACGAGATGCTGTACCAGACCCTGGGAATCGGGTCCGTCTGTATCGGGATCGGCGCCTGCGGCAATGGGATCGTGGAGTGCAACCTCGCCAACGGGACGGCCACCTGCTCCACCAATCCCAACGGCTCCAATCCGCAGAACAGCGTGGAAGTGTGCAACGGCGAGGACGACGACTGCAACGGCCACACCGACGACGCGGAGGATCTGGGGCCCGACGACTGCCTGGACCAGGGGCTCTGCGCAGACCACATCATCCCGGCGGTCTGCGCCCTGGGAGGATGGCAGTGCGACTATTCCCTGGTGCCGGGATACGAAGAAGGGGACGAACATCTCTGCGACGAAATCGACAACAACTGCGACGGCGACACGGACGAGAACTACCCCGTGGGGATCGGGTGCGACGGGACGGACTCGGACCTGTGCCAGAACGGCACCTACACCTGCACCGACGACAAATACGGGTGGGAGTGCGTCAACGAAGACCCCATGGACATCCAGGAGGCCTGCAACGACCTGGACGACGACTGCGACGCTGAGACCGACGAGGTGTTCCCCGTGGGCGATCCCTGCGACACCGACGACGAAGACCTATGTGAAAACGGCACCTGGACCTGCATGGCCGACGGCACCGGCGTGGAGTGCCTGAGCGAGACCGTGGTGAACATCGTGGAGATCTGCAACGACGTGGACGACGACTGTGACGGAGAAACCGACGAGGGCTTCGGTGTGGGCGAAATCTGCGACGGGCCCGATCCGGACGAGTGCAAGACGGGCGCCTTCGCCTGCAACGAAACGAACGACGGGGTGGTCTGCGTTGGGGACACGGGTGATGGCACCACCGAGGTCTGCGACTACGAGGACAACAACTGCGACGGCGCCACCGACGAAGGCTTCGACTGGGGCTTAACGCCGGTCAACGACGCTTGTGAGGGCATCGGTGAGTGCGGGCCGGGAACCGTGGTCTGCCTGGCCTCCCAGGATGGCGCCACCTGCTCCACCAATCCCGACGGAACGGCCCCCGAGGACACGCCGGAGATCTGCGACGCCAAGGACAACAACTGCAACGACCAGACCGACGAGGGCATGGAATATGGAGGTGAGGCCCTGGGCGGTGCCTGCACCGGCCCCGGCGAGTGCGGGGCGGGCACCGTGGTGTGCTCACCGGCGGAATACGTGGCCACCTGTTCCACGGCGCCCAACGGCACGGCCCCCGAAGACACGGCGGAGGTCTGCGACGACAAGGACAACGACTGCAACGGCCTGACAGACGACATGGACGTCCCGGACAAGTCGTCCTGCACCCTGACGGGAGTGTGCGACGAACCCGACGTCCAGGCCACGTGCACCGGCGGGAACTGGGTGTGCGACTACTCCCAGGTGGCGGGCTACGAGGCCCCCGAGGCCACCTGCGACGGAAAGGACAACGACTGCGACGGCGACACCGACGACCCCTACCCCGTGGGGGACGCCTGTGACGGGACGGACAGCGACGAATGCGCCAACGGGATCTGGACCTGCGCCGCCGGCGGCACCGAGGCGGAATGCGTCAACGAGGTGGTCACGGACATCCCCGAGCAGTGCGACGACAACGAAGACAACGACTGCGACGGGCTCACCGACGAGGAAGACGCCGAGGGGTGCGACACGTACTACATGGACCTGGACCAGGACACCTTCGGGGTGGACGGCGACTCGAAATGCCTGTGCTTCGCCGGCCAGGAACCCTTCTACACGGCCCCGGTGACCGGCGACTGCCTGGACACCGAACCCGCCATCAACCCGGGCGAAGCGGAGTCCTGCAACGCCATCGACGACAACTGCAACAGCCTGACCGACGAGGACTTCCCCACCAAGGGGGATGCCTGTGACAGCGACGACCCGGATCTCTGCACTAACGGCACCCTGGCCTGCATGGCCGACGGAACGGGCCTGGAATGCGTGAACGACGTGCCCAAGGAGGAGGTCTGCAACGGGATCGACGACGATTGCAACGGCGCCACCGACGACGGCTTCCCCGTGGGCGATGCCTGTGACGGGGACGACGTGGACGAGTGCCTGTACGGCACCTGGACCTGCACGGTGGACGAAACCGGCGTGGAGTGCATCAACGAGACCGTGACCGACATCCTGGAACTGTGTGACGGCCTGGACAACGACTGCGACGGGGAGCCGGACGACGGATTCGACGTGGGCGCGCCCTGCGACGGGGACGACTCCGATTCCTGCGAAAACGGCACATGGACCTGCATGGCCGACTTGAGTGACCGCGAATGCATCAACGAGACCGTGGAGAACCTGCTGGAGGTCTGCGACAACAAGGACAACGACTGCAACGGGCAGACCGATGAACTGTGGCCCAGCAAGGGCCGCAAGTGCGATGACAACCCGACCCCCGATCCCTGCTCCCTGGGCGTGTGGTTGTGCAAGCCCGACAAGCTGGGGATCCAGTGCGTGGGCGACCAGGACTGCGCATACAACGCCCAGTGCATTGACAGCGGGTCGGACTTCCTGACCGACGATTGCCTGTGCGGGGGCGCCATCTGCACGGTGGACATCGCCACTACCTGCTCGCCGGGCGACGCGTGCATGTGCGGGAGCGGCTCGTCCTGCATGCCGCCGCAACAGTGCATCAGCAACTCTTGTGTCACCCCCTGATCAGGTTGGATGAGCCCATGTGGAAACGGACAGGTCCCTTGACAGCGCTGCTGGTCATGGCCGCGGTCCTGGCCTCGCCGGGAAACGCCCGGGCCCAGTGCGGGCCGGGCACCGCCATCCACAAGGGATGCCTGGGAGTGGAGTACGAGGGATGCTGCGAGGTCAAAGAGGCCCAGATCGGCAACATCACCGTGGTGCAGTGGTGCGAGAACGAATACCTGTGCCAGCTGATCTGCAACCCGCTGCTGTACAGGGAAACGGCGTGGTGCGGCTGGGCGCCAGAACAGAACCTCTACAACTGCACCTACGACACCATCGAGGAACCCACGGGCCAGCACCCGTATTTCTGCAACATCCCCTGCGGCGACATCCCCACGGTGGGTTGTTGTGAGGGCCAGACCCTGCTCAAGACCTGCAAGGGCGGCTCCCTGGGCATCGTGAACTGCGCGGCCAACGCCGAGGGCCTCCAGTTCTGCGGGTGGGACCCGGTTCACCAGTACTATGGCTGTT
>JADHTP010000086.1 GCA_016784945.1 Deltaproteobacteria bacterium
GCCTTGCAGAATTCCATGATGTTCACGCCGGCCTGTCCCAGCGCGGGGCCCACGGGGGGCGGCGGTGTGGCCTTGCCGGCCGGAATGTGCAGCTTGACCTGGGCCAATACCTTCTTCGCCATCTTAAGAAGCCTCCTAGACGGTCTCCACCTGATCGAAGTCCACCTCGACCGGTGTCGCGCGTCCGAATATCGTAACCAGTACGCGGAGTTTTCTCTTTTCGGGTCGAACCTCTTCCACGATCCCGGAGAAGTTCACGAAAGGTCCGTCCTTGATCCGGACCGCCGCGCCTTCCTCGAACTGGACCTCTTCCACGGTGTGGACGGGGCCCTCGCTCATCTGGGTGCGGATGTTCTCGACTTCCCTCTCCGACAGGGGCCTGGGTCCGTGCTCGTTGCCCACGAAGCCCGTCACGTTGGGGCGGTGTCGCACGAAGTGATGGGTCTGTTCCGTGAGTTCCATTTCGACCAGGATGTAGCCCGGAAAGAACTTCCTGCGGCCGCCGGGCCGTTTCTTTTCGCCTTCCGGAACGGGAGGTTCCATGGGGACGATGATCTCGCCGATCTTCGTCGAGACCTCTTCCGGCGCCTGCTTCATGGTTTCCATGAGGTCGGCTTTGACCTTCTGCTCGTAACCGGAATAGGTATGGACCACGTACCAGTTCATGGACACCTTCGAACCAGAGGTGAATAGCTCACAATTTATAGATGGCGCCGGTCACCGCCCCCCAGAGTGCATCGAACAGCCCCAGGATAATGGACACCACGATGGTGGTGATCACCACCACGATGGTGGAAACCCGGGTTTCGGGCCACGTGGGCCATGTCACGTTCCGGAGTTCGCTGCCGATCTCCAGACCGAGCTGGTTCACCCTCTCGTTGAACCAGAGGACCGTGGCAACGGTAACGCCCGTCACCAGTCCAATCAGGTCACTGATGGTGAACTGGGCTCCCAGAAGAAGCAGGTCCAGATTGGGGTTCACGAACTGGAAGACGGCCGACACGATGGCGGCTATCGACATCCAGATGAGCAACCCGATCAGAACGAATCCTATCCGAACGTACTTTTCCAAGACTAGCCTCGCTCAGCAGGGCAGGAGGGACTCGAACCCCCAACATGCGGTTTTGGAGACCGCCGCTCTACCATTAGAGCTACTGCCCTTCCACGGCACCCGTTCACTTGACTTCCTTGTGAACGGTGTGACGACGTTCAAACTTGCAGTACTTTTTCAACTCCAACCGGGCAGTTGTGTTCCGCTTGTTTTTCATTGTGGAATAGCGTGACACGCCAGGCGTATCGCTCTTCCGGCAGGTCTGGCATTCGATGTGAATGACGACCCGGTTTTCTTTCTTGCCCATCTTCGCGTTACCTCAGACGAATACCGGCGGAAGGGGTTGAAGGGCGGATGCACCGCAACCCGGCCGCAGGATCGATCGTCCTACTCGATGATCTTGTCCACGACGCCATGTCCCACGGTCCGGCCACCTTCGCGGATGGCGAAGCGGAGTCCCATTTCCATGGCGACGGCCGAGATCAGCTCGATGGTGATTTCGGTCCGGTCACCCGGCATGGCCATTTCCGTGCCCTCGGGCAGCGTGGCGATACCGGTCACGTCGGTCGTCCGGACGTAGAACTGGGGACGGTAGCCGTTGAAGAACGGGGTGTGCCGGCCGCCTTCGTCCTTGGTCAGGATGTAGACGCTGGATGTGAACTTCTTGTGAGGCTCGATGGAACCCTTCTTGGCCAGGACCTGGCCGCGGAAGATCTCGTCCCGCTTGACGCCGCGGATGAGGCAGCCCACGTTGTCGCCCGCGATTCCCTCGTCCAGGGTCTTGCGGAACATTTCCACGCCGGTGATCACCACCTTGCGGGTCTCGGCGAAGCCCACGATCTCGACCTCGTCGCCCGTGTTGACCTTGCCGCGCTCCACGCGTCCGGTGGCCACGGTGCCGCGACCGGAGATGGAGAACACGTCCTCGACGGGCATCAGGAAGGGCTTTTCCGTCTCGCGCTCGGGCGTCGGAATGTAACTGTCCACCGCCTCCATCAGCTTCATGATGCACTCGGCATCGGGGCTGTCGGGTTCGGCTTCGAGGGCCTTGAGGGCGCTGCCGCGGACGATGGGGATTTCGTCGCCAGGGAAGTCGTACTTCTTCAGCTCGTCCCGGACCTCTTCCTCGGTGATCTCGAGGAGCTCCTCGTCGGGCTGCTTGTCCACCTTGTTGAGGAAGACCACGATGGCGGGCACACCGACCTGACGGGCGAGCAGGATGTGCTCACGGGTCTGGGGCATGACGCCGTCGTCAGCGCCGACCACTACGATGGCGCCGTCCATCTGGGCCGCGCCGGTAATCATGTTCTTGATGTAGTCGGCGTGACCGGGGCAGTCCACGTGAGCGTAGTGACGGTTCTCCGTCTGGTACTCCACGTGAGCCGTGGCGATGGTGATGCCACGGGCCTTCTCTTCGGGCGCCTTGTCGATGGAGTCGAAGGGAACGAAGTCCGCTCCACCCTTGGCGGCAAGCACCTTGGTGATGGCCGCGGTCAGGGTAGTCTTCCCGTGGTCGATATGTCCGATGGTTCCCACGTTGATGTGGGGTTTGTCTCTGACGAATTTTGCCTTGCCCATCTCGAACCTCCTAGAGATTAGGTCTCAAACTCCTGACCGCGAAAACCGCGGGAACCAAAAAAAGGGCGTCACCCCAGAGCCTTCGGTCGGAATTGAACCGACGACCCCCTCCTTACCAAGGAGGTGCTCTGCCCCTGAGCTACGAAGGCGATTGCAAAGCAGGCACTCGGAGCCCAACGATCAGAGCGGGAAACGGGACTCGAACCCGCGACCCGAAGCTTGGAAGGCTTCCGCTCTAGCCAACTGAGCTATTCCCGCCCGTGAAGGCTTATCCTGAAAAGAACAATCACCGCACCCGGCGGTGGAGGGGGGAGGACTCGAACCTCCGTAGCCATACGGCGGCAGATTTACAGTCTGCTCCCTTTGACCAACTCGGGAACCCCTCCGGCGCTGAACCAACGCCCAATGGCAAGAGCTGGCGAAGGGACTTGAACCCGCAACCTGCTGATTACAAATCAGCTGCTCTGCCAAATTGAGCTACGCCAGCCTGTAAAGAGCCCTCCCCCGGAAAAGGGCGGCTGATTATCACGACGGGCAGGCTGTTTGTCAACTGTTATTAAAAAAAATTTTGCAAGGAATGCGCCTTGTCTCGGAGATGGCCATCCACGACGGTCAAACAGCGCCTGTGGGACACGCGTAATCTCGGACAGCGCCGGTGCGCTGTCCTGCGATTCGCGCCATGCTCTTCTTCAGGGGGGATATCCCCCCGATGACCCCCCTGCTACCTTGGCGATCGACGATGAGCGGTGGACGCCGGATGGACCGTTCCATCGGGCCTATGATAGGCTCCACCGGGTTTCCGGGTTCGTGCGGTTCGAGGTGTCGGATGCTGGTACTTGCCACCCTGGGTTCCTCCCATACGCTGGAGACTCTGTGGGTCTGGCTCAACGGTATCGACCCGCAGTTCGCGTTTCTGCTGGTCTTCGTCCTGCTCTTCCTGGCCGGTTGCGGCCTGCCCATGCCCGAGGACATCCCCCTGGTCTTTACGGGAATCCTGATCGGTCTGCCCTCGACGCAATCCCTCTATGGCGGGTGGGTGTCCGCCGTGCTGGTCGCCAGCGTGGTCTGCTACACTTCCATCCTCACGGGCGACGTGGTGGCCTACACTCTGGGCAGGAGGTACGGGCACGCGCTCAGTCGGATCCCGCCCTTCAAGTGGGCCATGTCGCGTAAGCGTATCGACAGGCTGGACCGCTGGTTCGGCCGGTTCGGGAACTGGACGGTCTTCTTCGGTCGAATGGTGGCAGGCATCCGGTTCGTGACCTTCGTCATGGCCGGAATGGCCCGGATGCCTCTTCACAAGTTCATTGCCTACGACAGCCTCGGGGCGGTGGTCACGGTGCCCGCCTGGATCGGCCTGGGGTATGTTCTTGGGACCCATTTCCAGCGGATCGCAGAATGGATGTCCATGGTAAGTACGACCACATGGATCGTCCTGGCATCCGTGGTCGTTCTTTTCTTCGGCTACCGATGGGTGCGGCGTCTTCGCCGTGCAGGCAGGAACACTTCGGATATCGAGGAATTCTGACCCGTCGGGGTGTGTAGGGGCAGGGGTTTCGTCATGGTGGATCTCGCAGTCCTGTTGATTATCGTCCTGTTTGCCCTGCTGGGGCTTACGAGCGGTCTGCTGATGCAGGTGCTGCGACTCGTGGCGGCCGTGGTCGGCGTGGTGGTGGCCCTGGAGTTCAGCGGCGTGGCCATGGAGGCGTGGCCGTCCCTGCTGTCCGGTCAACCCGGTTTCCGCGAAATGCTTTTCCCCGCAGTCCTTTTCATGGTTGTCTACCTGCTGCTCACGCTCCTTGCCCGCCTGGTGGTGGGCCTCCTGCGAACCGCAAGCACCACGCTCAGCGCCGCCGACCGGCTGCTGGGCGGGGTCGCCGGTCTGATCAAGGGAGCCGTGCTGTGCTATTTCCTTATCGTCGTGCTTCTTTCGGCCGAAATCGCCACGAAGAGCAAGGTCCAGGGGCTCGACCTGGACGGCTCCCTGGCGGTGGACTTCGTGCGGGGGCATCCCATGGGACGTATTTCCGACGAGATGGGTCGTTTGAAGGAGTGGACCGGGGATGTGGTGGACGATGTTCGGGAAGGGACAGGTGAACTGATCGACGAAGCCCGGGAAGCCGTCGAGTGATGCGTATCGATTCCCGAAGAATCCTGTTCGAAGTCGCGTTTCTCTATATCGGGGGCCTGTCCGTCCTGTACGGGACCGGTCTGCTCGCGGGCCTCGGCGGCGCCTTTGCGGAGAACCAGGGGGCCATCACCGCGGCGTATTTCCTGCTGGTTCCCGTGGCTCTCCTGCGGTGGCGGGGCAAGGACCCGGTCAACTTCGGCATCCATGGCCGCGGAACCCTGGCGGCGCTGGTCACGGTTCTCGCCACGGCGGCGGTGATCTTTCCCCCTTACGTGGCCGGATACGAGGTGTGGTCCCGCTGGCAGTTCAACCTGTCCTTCGATGTCCCTTCTCATCCCCTGGAATATTTCCCTTCCGAGTGGCGTGGGCGGCCTGAGTTCCTGCCAGAGGCCCGCGGTCTTCACGTATGGGTGGATGGTGAGTCGCTGCGGACGGTCTACCGGGGCGGGCGGCGTGTCAGCGTGGAGGTCGCGGGGTGCGGCTGTCCGGCCAGACGGGTGGTTCTGGGACGGGAGGGATCCCTGTCATTCAAGGGTGATGCCGGCCGATGCGGAGAAGGCGGACTGGTGGTCGGACTGGTGGACAACACCGGGTTTGCCTGTCCCGTGAGCCGGGCGTCACGGTTGCTGCTGAAGACGCTGGACGACCCCGCCCCGCCGGTGCTGGCGGGCGCGGCCGCCGTGCTGAAGACCGACAATCCGATCCTCATCCACCGGTCGGCCTGGTGGCTCCTGGAACTGTTGTTGCTGCACCTTATCGTGGTGGCTTTTCCTGAAGAGGTCTTCTATCGCGGATACCTCCAGACACGTCTGGCGCCCCTGTTCCGGGGCCGCCGTCGGATCCTGGGTGTGTCCATGGGGTGGCACGTGGTGGCCGCCTCCGCCCTGTTCGCCCTGTCGCACCTGGTGATGATCCCGTCCGCCGGTCGATTGCTCGTGTTCTTCCCGGGACTTCTGTTCGGTTACCTGCGTGAGAGGACGGGCAGCGTGGTGGCCCCGGCCGTGATCCACGCCCTCAGCAACGTCCTGGTGGAGGTCCTGGTCCGCTACCACAGCGTCTAAGCATCAGGTCCATGGTCAATTGGTAATTGTCCATGGATAATGGCAGGGCAAACACATCTGATTCGTGGTCGTGCGTAGCTTCTGTTTCAACATTTTGATGCGTTTGCCCTGTGGTTAATGGTCAATGGTTAGGGATCTCGGAAAGGGATCTGGTATCTTGCTCACCCATCACCCATCACCCATCACCCATCACCCATCACCTACTGCGGCGTATCCGCCATCACCAGATCCAGCGCGCCGCCATTGACGATGCCCTCGTGGGACAACCACCAGCCATCCAGCGGCTCGCCGTTCCACTTCGCTTCCTTGATGTAGACCTTTCCTTCGGAAAAGGCGCCGGGCGCGTTGACCGTCAGGTCGCCGCCGGGCAGGTGGATGACCACCCTGTCGAACAACGGCGACGTCACGTAGTAGCCCGGGAAGCAGGGCCAGGGGAACAGGCCGGCCGCCGCGAACACGTACCAGGCGGCCAGGGTGCCGGCGTCGTCGTTTCCCACCATCCCGTTCCACGCGGTCTTGTAGTGCATTTTCAGGATCCAGCGGGACCACTTCTGGGCCAGGTCCGGGCGTCCCGCCCTGATGAACAGGAAGGCTGCGTGCATGTCGGGTTCGTTGCCGTGGAAGTACCAGGACGTGGGGATGAGGAAATCGAAGTTCTCGTCGGCCAGCTCGAAGAAGTCCGTCAGCTTGGCGATGAATGCGTCGTCACTGCCGAACAGACCCCGAAGCCCGGCCTCGTCATGGGGCGCGAACCACATCCACTGCCAGGCCGATCCCTCGGTATACATCTCACCCGAATCCCAGCTCAGGGGATCGAAGGGGTCGATGAAGCTCCCGTCTTCCACCCGGGGCCGGAAGAACTGCGTGTCGTCGTCCCACAGGGTCTTGTAGCTCTGTGATCGTGCCAGGAAGGCCGCAGCGTCCTCGTCCTTGCCCAGGGCCTGGGCAAGGGCCCCCAGGCAATAGTCGTTGAATGCGTATTCGAGAGTTTTCGACACGCACCCGCTTTGCTTGCCGGCCACGCAGTAGCCCTTGACGGGGTAGTCTGGGAAACAGTCCCGGTTGCCATTCCCGCCGGGTTCGTTAGCCGTGGTCTTCATGGAAGCGTAGATGGATTCGATGTCGAAGTCGGTCATGCCCTTCAGGTAGGCGTCCGCGATCACTGTGGCGCCGTGCTGGCCGATCATGCTGCCGGTGTAACCCATGCCCATGGGCCACTTGGGCACCCATCCACCTTCCTTCTGCATGGCCACCAGGGATCGCATCATGTCGAGGTTCCGGTCGGGCCACACCAGGGCCAGCAAGGGATGCTGGGTCCGGAAGGTGTCCCACAGGCTCATGTCGGTGTAGTAGGTCCAGCCGTCGGCCTGGTGGGCCTCGCCGTCAAAGCCGCGGTATTGTCCGTCCACGTCGGTCCAGATGGTGGGCATCTGGAGGACGTGGTAGACGGCGGTGTAGAAGAGTGCCTTGTCGTCCGCCGTTCCCCCCGTCACGTCGAAAAGGGCCATTTCCTTTTCCCACGCGGCTTCCGTGGCCTTCCGGGTGCCCTCGAAGTCCCAGCCCGTCAGTTCGGCCGCCAGGGCCGCCTTGGCGCCGTCCACGCCCACGTGGGACAGGCAGACCTGCATTTCCACCACCGGGTCCTGGTCCGTGTCGAACTGGAACCAGGCGCCGAAAACGGCCCCGTCGGTGTCGGTTTCCACGGTGGAGTTCCCCGGGTTCAGCTGACCGTCCAGCCAGGTGCCGTGTTCCGTGAAGGCCCGGTTGAAGCGGGCCGTGAAGAAGACGGGATACCCGCCGTACCGTCCCGCCCAGCCGCCGCGGCTCCAGTTCCTGCCTTCGATGGCGCCGCTCACCGGGTCGATGATCACCTCGCCTCCCTGGGACCGGGGACCGCCGGGCCCTTCGTGGTTCAGCAGGACCGACGTGGGGTCCAGGGTCACGATGCCATGGGCGGGCGCGTCCAGCCAGGTGTACCGGTGGTGGGCACATCGGGTGGTGGCCGTGAGTTCGGCGCGCACCCGGGGATCGGTGATGGTGACCGTGTAATATCCTGCCGACGCCTCTTCCTCCGCGTGGGAAAAGGGTTGCCAGAACGTGTCCTTGTGGGTTTTGTCCGGCGTCATTCCCACGGTGGGGACCACCAGGATGTTCCCGTAGTCCGCCGCGCCGGTCCCATGCAGGTGGGTGTGGGAAAAACCGTAGAGGAAGTCGTCCGGGTACCAGTAACCGGCGCAGTGCATGTACTGGGGTGGGACACCGTACTTGTCCGTGGTGTCGGGGCTCACCTTCACCAGTCCCAGGGGGGCCGCCGCACCGGGGTAGGCGCTTCCCACGTTGGCCACGTCGCCGCCCGTTCCGATGAAGGGGTTCACGTGGCGGACATAAGGGGGCCCGTCGGGATCCGGTGGCGTCGCCACGTCTGTTTCCGTTTTCAGGTCCTTTCCAGTGCCTTCGTCGGTGATGGTGAGATCGGTGGTGTCCATGATGTCGACAACGTCCGGCAGGCCGGGATCGGCCGTCGAGTCGGCCCCGTTCCCGCATCCCGGGACCAGGGCCATGGCGAATACCACCATCGACAGGGCAGGGGCCGAAATCCGCAGGGTCATCTCTTCACCGCCTTACGAGACAAGAGAATATATAGATATAGCAGGTTGGAACAAGCACAGGGCGCTAATCTCGGGCCGGCGCTGGTGCGCGGCCCTGCGATTTGCGCATCTCTTACTCAAGGGGGGCGCAGCCCCCCTATGACCCCCCTTGTAGGGGCGACTCAGTCGATGCTACGGGCGCCAATCTCGGGCGGGCACTGGTGCGCGGCCCTGCGCTTGGCGCTTCTCTTACTCAAGGGGGGCGCAGCCCCCCTATGACCCCCCTGGTCGCGACGACCTTGTCGTCACTCCCATCAGGTGCGATGAACGATCGACGATCAACGCTCGGCGATAGGCGATAGGCTTTTTCCGGTAGACGGTAGACGGTAGACGTCCCTTAATCGATCTCGCCCTTCATCCACCGGTACATGGTGGCGCGGCCGATGCCCAGGGTCCGGGCCGCCCGGCTGACGTTGCCGTTGGACAGTTCGATGGCGTGTTTGAGGTACGATGCCTGCAGTTCCCGCATGGGAGGAAGTCCGTCCGGCACCGGGAAGGCCGCGGCCAGCCGGTCGTCCAGGGTCATGGTCTGGTTCATGGGAAGGGCCGGGGTGCCGGAAGCAACGTCCACGCCGTGACTTCCCAGGGTGGTCCGGATGTTGTCGACGGACACCTCGCGATCGTTTGCCAGGATGACCGAGTGCCGGACCAGGTTTTCCAGTTCGCGCACGTTCCCGGGAAAGGGGTGCGCCGTGAGGGTGGACATGGCGGCCGGGTCGAAGCCGTTCAGGTCCTTGCCTTCCTCGTTCGCAAACCGCTTTAGGAAGTGCTGTGCCAGGACCGGGATGTCCTCGGGCCTCTCGGCCAGCGTGGGCAGCCGGACCGGGAAGACGGACAGCCGATAGAAGAGGTCCTCCCTGAAGTTCTCCGCCTTGACCTCCTTCATGAGATCCCGGTTGGTGGCAGAGATGATGCGTACGTCCACGGTCACCGTTTCGTTGCCACCCACCCGCTCGAAGGAATGATCCTGCAGGACCCGCAGCAGCTTGGCCTGAAGCGCGCGAGGCAGTTCACCGACCTCGTCCAGGAACAGGGTTCCGCCGTTCGCGGCTTCGAACTTGCCCGCCTTGCGGCTGGTAGCCCCGGTGAACGCGCCCTTCTCGTACCCGAACATTTCGCTTTCCAGCAGGGTTTCGGGGATTCCGGCACAGTTGACGGCGACGAACGGCCCCTCCCTGCGGTTACCGCTGTCGTGGATGGATCGGGCCACCAGTTCCTTGCCGGTGCCGCTGTTCCCTTCCACGAGTACGGTGACGCCGCTGTTGACCACGGACTCCAGGGTCTTGAGGATCCCCACCATCTTGGGGCTCACGGTGAGAATCCGGGCGAAGCTTCCTTTTTCCGACAACTGGATCTTCAAGGTCTTGAGCTGTTCCGACATGTTCAGGCGATCGAAGGCGTTCTTGACCGACACATTCAGTCGTTTCAGGAGGTCCGAACCCTTGGCGATGAAATCAAAGGCCCCCCGTCGGGTGGCTTCCACCGCCATGTCCACGGTGGCGTGGGCCGTGATGAAGATTACCGGCAGGTCCGGACGCAGTTTCTTGGTTTCTTCGAACAGGTCCAGTCCGCTGATATCGGGAAGGCGGACGTCGAGCAGGCACACGCCTTCGAAACCGTTCCGGACGATTTCCAGGCCTTCCGAGCCGCTGGCGGCCGTACGAACGTCGTAACCCTCGGCGGTCAGACGTTCCTTGAGGAAGTCCACCAACTGAGGATAGTCGTCGATGATAAGAATGTCGCTTGCGGCCATTCGCCCCCCTGTGTTCCGTACCCCGAAATCTCCCCCCAGGGAGTCCGTATCCTCATTATACCGATGGTTTGATTTGAGACAAGACCCGGCCTGTAGACGGGCAAGCGGGTCGAGCGATCTGTTACGTAACGATACATTCAGAAGTGAACTCGGAAAACCACTTGCGCGATATCAAGAGCGGGCTCAGGTCCGAGGACCCGGCCCGGTTGAAAGCGGAGTGCGTCTCCGGTCGACTCGAAAGCCGACCGGAGACGAAATGAGGGTATTGATGCAAAGAAGATTGAAGTGGGGGGTTGAAGAGTTCAGTAAACTCCCAACGGGCAGGTTATAAAGCAAGGCCCGTGCCAACTTGAAGAATAGTATAAAAACAGTTGGTTGGGCGTTGCAGGCATTTGCCTGCAGTCTCAAATAGAGACAGTGTGCCGTGGATTCCCGCTGGTTCCCTTACAACGAGAAGCCGGGATGGCTTCGTATGATGCGTTTGACGCAGTGCGGCGCCAGGAGTGACTCGCGATGATACAGATGGCGGAGGGGTGTCTCAGGAAAAGACGGTTTTGTTGTCGCAACCGGGCAGTCCCGCCCAGGGACCCGACGGGACGGTGTCGGCCGAGGCGAAAGGCGTCACCGGAAGGTCCAGTTCCACCTGTTCCAGTCGCAGGGTACGGAAGGATGACCGCGCGCGCACGGCCGGATGCGCCCTGGCCTCCTCGAGGGTCAACACGGGCTCGACGCAGGGAGCCTGTTCGCCCAGGTCGGATATTTCGCTGGTGGAACGGGAACCGATGGCTTCTTCCAGGGTTGGTTCGTCGGTGGCACCGAAGATCCGGTCCAGGGCCATGGCGAACTTGGGTTCGAGAGCGGCCACACTGACC
>JADHTP010000087.1 GCA_016784945.1 Deltaproteobacteria bacterium
GGCCAGGCCCGTCTCGGCCACGAAGTAGGCATCCAGGGAACCCGACGCCGAGTATTTGGGTCCCGTGACCACCACGTCCACCATGTCCATGCCCTGCTGGAAGTTCTGGATGCTGTCCGCCGTGCACAGGAGGCTGTCGTCCGTGGACTGGACCTGTTCCACCGTGGTCTTGGATGGGTTGATTTCCTGGGTGATGTCCGCGTCCAGGGGATTGGTGTCCATGCCGCCGCCGGACGAACGGTCACCGCACCCGGCGGTCCCGAGGCCCACCAGGGCCAGGGCGCATATCGATGTCACGAAATTCTTCATTCATCGTCTCCTGATAGAAAAACTCAGGCCTTTTAATGGTTAGTGGTGTGGATGTCAACCGGAATCTGCCGGTTTGGTCAGACCCGTCCTGTGTGCGCCGTTCTGCTATAATCCTTCCCCACTTTGGTTCGCTGAGACAACGGACACTGAGAGGCATAAATGGCGGACGACGACAAGGCCTACGACTTTCCCGGGGTTGAAAAGAAGTGGCAGGACTACTGGTGGGACAACAACACCTTCAAGGCTGACGACGCATCCGATCGACCCAAGTTCTACGTGCTGGACATGTTTCCCTACCCCTCAGGGGCCGGGCTCCACGTCGGGCACCCCGAGGGCTACACCGCCACGGACATCGTTTCCCGGTTCAAGTGGATGAACGGGTTCAACGTGCTCCACCCCATGGGATGGGATAGCTTCGGCCTGCCCGCCGAGCAGCACGCGCTCCAGACCGGAATACACCCCGAGGTCACCACCAAGCGTAACATCGCCACCTTCAAGCGGCAGATCCTGTCCCTGGGACTGGCCTACGACTGGGACCGTGAACTGGCCACCACCGACCCGGACTACTACCGCTGGACCCAGTGGATCTTCCTGAAGCTCTTCGAAAAGGACCTGGCCTATCAGACCAACGTGGACGTGAACTACTGCCCCGAGCTGGGCACGGTCCTGGCCGACGAAGAGGTCATCGACGGCAAGTCCGAGCGCGGCGGGTTCCCCGTGGAGCGGCGGTCCATGCGCCAGTGGATGCTGAAGATCACGGCCTATGCCGACCGGCTGCTGGACGACCTCGATGACCTGGACTGGCCCGAAAACATCAAGGAGATGCAGCGGAACTGGATCGGCCGGTCCGAGGGGGCCGACGTGGACTTCGAGGTGCCGGGGCAAGACGGCCCTCTCACGGTCTACACCACCCGGCCGGACACCCTGTTCGGCGCCACCTTCATGGTGCTGGCGCCGGAGCACCGGATGGTGGATCGCCTCACCACGGACGGGCAGCGGGCGGAAGTCGAAGCCTACGTGAGGGACGCCCGCAGCAAGAGCGACATGGAGAGGACGGACATCACCCGGGAAAAGACCGGCGTGTTCACCGGCGGGTATACGGTCAACCCGGTCAACGGGGCAAAGGTGCCCGTGTGGGTGGCCGACTACGTCCTGAGCACCTACGGGACCGGCGCCATCATGGCCGTGCCTGGCCACGACGAGCGGGATTTTGAGTTCGCCAGGAAGTTCGGTATCGACATCATCGAGGTGGTGTCTCCCGACGGCACGCCCCGGGGGGAACTCCAGGAGGCGTTCGTCGCCACGGGCGTCGCCGTGAATTCCGGGCGGTTCGACGGGATGCCCACGGAAGAGTTCAAGAAGATCATCACCGAGGACCTGGCGTCGCAGGGTAAAGGCCGGGCGGCGATTCGGTACAAGCTGCGGGACTGGGTGTTTTCGCGGCAGCGTTACTGGGGCGAGCCCTTCCCCCTGGTGCATGCCGCCGACGGCACGGTGACGGCCCTGCCTGAGGACGAACTGCCCCTGATCCTGCCCGAGGTGGAGTCCTACAAGCCGGCGGGAAAGGGCGAGTCGCCTCTCGCCGGGATCGAGGACTGGGTTCGGTACCGCGACGCGGGGACCGGCGATGTGGTGGGCCGTCGCGAGACCCACACCATGCCCCAGTGGGCGGGTTCCTGCTGGTATTTCCTGCGTTACATCGATCCGAAGAACGCCAACGCCGCCGTGGACCCTGACAAGGAGCGCCACTGGATGCCGGTGGACCTGTACGTGGGGGGCGCCGAACACGCGGTCCTGCACCTGATGTACGCGCGCTTTTGGCACAAGTTCCTGTACGACATCGGGGTGGTGTCCACCCAGGAGCCCTTCACCAAACTGGTGAACCAGGGGCTGATCCTCGGCGAGGACGGCCAGAAGATGTCCAAGTCCCGGGGCAACGTGATCAACCCCGACGTGGTGGTGGAGGAGTTCGGGGCCGACGCCATGCGGATCTACGAGATGTTCATGGGGCCCATCGAGGCCGTGAAGCCCTGGAAGACCACCGGCATCCTGGGGGCGAGACGGTTCCTGGACCGGGCCTGGCGCCTGGGTGAAGGCGAATTGTCCGAAGACCCGGCGCCCCTCGAGTTGCGCCGGATGCTGCACAAGACCATCCGGAAGGTGACCCGGGACATCGAGCGCATGCGGTTCAACACGGCCATCGCCCAGATGATGACCCTGGTGAACGAGGCCCTGAAGGTGCCCACGCGGCACCGGGAGGTCCAGGAGGTCATCGCCCTCCTGCTGGCACCCTTCGCGCCCCACGTGGCGGAAGAGATGTGGGAGAAGCTGGGCAAGGCGCCCTCCATTGCCCACGCCGACTGGCCCCCCTGGGACCCGGCTCTGGTGGTGGACGATGAAGTCAAGGTCATCGTCCAGGTCAACGGGAAGCTCCGGGGCGACCTGACCGTGGCCAAGGACACCCCGGGGGACGAGTTGGAAGCCCTGGCGAAGGCGCACGAGAACGTGCAGCGGTTCATCCAGGGAAAGACGATAAGGAAGGCGATCGTGGTGCCGAACCGGCTGGTGAACTTCGTGGTCTGAGTTCGACGAGGAAATGACATGCTGATCGACCTGCACGTGAGAACGCCCTTCGAAGAGGGTGACCCCGACGTAGAGACGTTGCTGAGGGCCTGCGCTAAGGCCGGACTGGACGGCCTGTGCCTTGTGGGCGACGGTGAAGCACCGTCCCTGGAGGAGGCGCGCCAGTGCCCCGAGGCCGAATCGCTGGCCCTGTTCTTCGGTCTGGAGGTGCAGGTGGAGGACGGCTACCTGATCTGGATCCCGGAGAACCCGGCCGTGTTCGAGTCCGACGACTGGATGGAGGACGGGGAACCCCCCCGGACCATGGATGGGATTTCGAGCCTCGCGGAGAGCCGGGGCGGGGTGATCATCGCCGTCCATCCGTACGATCGCAGCCGGGAGCCCTTGTTCAGGGACGCGGTCTATGACCTGGGCAGGGTCGACGCCATCGAAATCGCCAACGCCAACCTGGCCCGGACACCCAACAACCTGGCTATCGAGGCGGCCGTCAAGATGAAGAGGTCGTCGGTGGGCGGCACGGGCCCCATGCGGGGGCCGGGGTCCATCGGCCGCTCGGCCACGGTGTTCCTGGATGACGTGAAGGAACAGGCGGACCTGGTGGCCGCCGTGGCCCGTGGAGACGTGTGGGCCGTGGATTTCCTGGACCGGCTGGACGGGCCCCGGGGACGTGGCGGCAGCCAGGGTCGGGGACGGAACCGACGCTCGCGGTCCGGTGGCAATGACCGGGGGCCCCGCGAACGACGGGACTGACGGCCTTACGGCGCCCGTGCCACGGGCGCTACGAACGGGGAGGGAACGTGAAGACGCTATCCATTGTCATTCCTGTTTACAACGAACGTCGGACCCTCCTGTCGCTCATTGCGCGCGTCCTGTCCGTGCGCCTCGGGAGCCTCAAGAGGGAACTGGTCATCGTGGATGACTGCTCCGGCGACGGCACCACGGATCTGATCCGGCGCATCGAAGCAGAGGGCACGTCCCTTTTTGCGGGACAGGTGCCCAGGAAGCAGCTGGATGGCGTCACGTTCAACTGCCTGTTCCATGCGGTCAACAGCGGCAAGGGCTCGGCCCTCCGCACGGGTTTCGACGCTCTGGGAGGCGACATCGTCCTGGTCCAGGACGCGGACCTGGAGTACGACCCCGAGGACTACCCCCGTCTGCTTGCCCCCATCCTGAGCGGCAAGGCGGACGTGGTCTACGGGTCCCGTTTTGCAGGGGACACCCGCAAGGTGCTTTTCTTCTGGCATTCCCTGGGCAACCAGGCTCTCACGTTCCTTTCCAACGCCTTCACTAACCTGAACCTCACGGACATGGAGACCTGCTACAAGGTGTTTCGGGCGGAGGTCATCAAGGACCTGAACCTCAAGTCCGAACGATTCGGCATCGAGCCGGAGATCACCGCAAAAATCGCCAAGATGCGGTACCGGGTCTACGAGGTGCCCATTTCCTACCACGGCCGCTCCTATGCCGAAGGCAAGAAGATCGGGGTGAAGGACGGGCTCGAGGCCCTGTACAGCATCGTGAAGTTCTCGGTCTTCGACAGCGACTACGTCAAGGGCGGCGTGGTGGAGGAGACCCTGTCCAAGATGAACGCCCTGGAGACCTTCAACACCCACCTGTACCAGACCATCGCGCCCTACCTGGGGTCGCAGATCCTGGAGGTGGGTTCGGGCACGGGCAACATCACCCGGTTCCTGCTGGCCAACGGCGACGTGACCGCTACGGACCTGAACAGCGAGTCCATGGCCCGCCTGAGGCAGCAGTTCACTGGCTACGAGGGATTCAAGGCCCGCACCTGGGACATCGAGAAGAAGCCCTCCAAGGCGTTGCTGGAAGGGGAATACGACACGGTGGTCAGCCTGAACGTGCTGGAGCACGTGGACGACCACGAGGCGGCCCTGGTGCACAAGCGAAAGATCCTGGAAAGGACGGGGGGACGCCTGGTTCTCCTGGTGCCGGCCAACAAGACCCTGTACAGTGACCTGGACCGCGGGCTGGGCCACCACCGGCGGTACGAGAGGGAAGAGCTGACGGGCTACCTCGAGGCAGCGGGCTTTACCTTGGAAACCATGTTCCACTTCAATTTCCTGGGGATGTTCGGCTGGCTGGTCAACGGTCGGCTGCTGGGCAGGGATCGCCTGCCGGCCGCCCAGTTGGGCATGTACGAGATGGTAGCCCCGCTGGCCTTGTCCCTGGAGAAACGGATACCTCTGCCCCAGGGCCTGTCCCTGGTGGCCGTGGCCAGGCCGAGGCTGTAGAAGGAGTAATCCATGGCTGACGAGGTGGTGATTCGCCTGCGACTGTCGGCGCACGACGCGCACTACGGAGGGGAACTGGTGGACGGGGCCAGGATGCTCGGCCTGTTCGGCGACGTGGCCACCGAGTTGCTGATCCGCCGCGACGGGGACGAGGGCCTGTTCCGTGCCTACGAAGAGGTGGAGTTCCTCGCGCCGGTGTACGCCGGGGACTACGTGGAGGCTAACGGACGGATCGTGAAGGAGGGTCGCACCTCCCGGAAGATGGCCTTCGAGGCCTTCAAGGTGGTGGAGGCCTCCAGGGACCAGGACGACCCGAGCGGGGCCGCCGTCCTGGACCCGCCCGTGCTGGTGTGCCGCGCAGTGGGCACCTGCGTCACGCCCCTGGACAAGCAGAGGAAGCGTTGATCGTCGATCGTGGATCGTTGATCGAAGCGGCCCGCTGCCTGAAACGATAAACGATCAGCGACTTCAGGGAGGTCGATATGAGTACAGATCCCCTCATTATCACCGCGGCCATCTGTGGCGCCGAAGTGACCCGTGAAATGAGTCCCGCCGTCCCCTATACCGCCGAGGAGCTGGCCGGGGAGGCCGCCCGTTGCTTCGCCGAAGGCGCCCGGGTGATCCACCTCCACGTGCGCCGTCCCGACGGCACGCCCACACAGGACCGTGAGGTGTTCCGCGAGGCCATCGAGGCCATCGGCAGGCAGGTTCCCGAGGCCATCATCCAGGTCTCCACGGGCGGGGCCGTGGGCATGACCGTGGAAGAAAGGACCCAACCCCTGGAACTGAACCCCGAGTTCTGCACCCTTTCCACGGGCACGGTGAACTTCGGCGACGACGTGTTCATGAACTCCTTTCCCATGATCGAGGCCATCGCGGACAAGGCCCGGCAGCGGGGGATCCGCATGGAGATGGAAATCTTCGACGCGGGCTTCGTGGACAACGTGTTGCTGCTCGTGAAGAAGGGTGTGCTGGAGCCGCCTCTGCACTTCGATTTCGTGCTGGGGGTCCCCGGCGGCATGACCGGGACCGTGGACCGGCTGGATTTCCTGTTGACCACCATTCCCGAGGGATCCACCTGGATGGTGGCCGGCGTGGGACGGTTCGAATTGCCCCTGGCCCGGGAGGCCATCGCCCGTGGGGGTCAGGTCCGGGTGGGCCTGGAAGACAACCTGTTCATTTCCAAGGGTGTGCTGGCCCAGGGCTCCTGGGAACTGGTGAAGGCCGTGGCGGGTTACGCCGCCGAGGCGGGCCGTCCCCTGGCCACGCCCGAACAGGCCCGCGAGATCCTGGCAATCCCCACCCGGTAGTCATCGCCGCGTTATTACTTCGGCTTCTTCCCCGTCCGCGTCGGCACGGCGTTTCCGGGTGTCGAAGAAAACCAGGCACAGGGCCGACAGACCGTTCACGGAAACAGCCCTAAGGGTCATGAGGCTCGTGGCGGTGAGGCCGATTATGGGGTCCAGACCCAGGACCTTGAACACGGCCCATCCCCCGGCCTCCGTGGTGCCCAGGCGGGAAGGCAGAACGCTCACGATGTAGCCCATGATGATGGTGGCGGTCCAGATGAGACTGGAGGTGGGCAGGTCGTAGGCCTTGTCGATTTCGTAGATCAGGAGATACCAGGATGCCCAGGAGAAGAGACGGCCGCCGATCTGGAGGCCGAGGACCGTCAGGTAATCCGAGCGACGGTCCCTCCAGAATTTCCCTACCAGTTCATCGACCTCGCGAGCCCCGTTCACCAGCTTCTCCGGGTTCTTCTTCCCAAACCCCACGAGATGAACGAGTTTGACGAAGATCCTTCCCAGGCCGAATCGGATCAGCAGTTTGAGACCCACGTAGGGAAGGAAGGACAGGAATGCCGCCGGCAGGACCAGCAGGGACAGATGACGGACTTCCGGGGAACCGAAAAGCAGACCGGTCCCCAGGGCCAGCATACAGGTGATGGGTTTGGCCAGTTTGAACAGGTAGTTGTAGAGAATGGTGCCGGAAATGGCCGACTGTGTGGGTACCCGTCGTGAGATGAGTGCCCCTTTCAGCACCTCCCCGCTTTCCAATGGGATGAACCGGTTGAGCAGGGCCCCGGCCTGGTTCACCACGTAGAGGTACTGGATGGAAACCGACTGGGTCATCGTGCGTTGTAGGGCCACGGAGTCCACTGCGGCCTCCGCGACACCGAGAAGGAACAGGACAAGGGCCGTTGCCCATCCCGGCTTTGCGGCATGGTCCCGGACCACGTCCCATCCGATGTGATCCACGTACCAGATGAGAGCCGCAAGGACGACGACCACGAAAGAAAAGCGCCACGCAATGGTCCATGGCGATTTCTTCGATGCCAGTAGACGCAGCCCACTCATCCACTCAACCTAACAAGGGGCACGGAAGACGACCACATGCAGGAACAGCAGCACGACAATGACAGCGGCGACCACGGCCAGGATACCCATCAGGACCGGCAGTCCGTCGACAAGGGCCGCGACTAGGAAGAACAGCAGGTAGGCGTCGCGGCCATACAGCGTTTTGACCTCGCTCCAGAAACTGGTGTTGTCGGAATGAGTGGCATAGGTGTTGCCCGGTTTGACTGGCCTGCTCCCGGTGTCGAACCACCAGTAGATTCCCAGACCAGTCTTCCATTTGCAGTGAAAGTTGATCATCCCGTAAAGGTAGTTGGCAGCACCGACGAACACGCCCACCCACACCCATCCGGGCCAGCCGCCCTGGGCCAGGTGGTAGCCCGTTGCCGCTATGAACAGGGCATTCACGACCTCGTCGACCGCGGAGTCGTACCATTTGCCGAATTCCGAAGACTGGTATCGCAGTCGGGCCACCTCACCGTCACACCCGTCGAGGATGGACGACGCCTGCATGACCGCGGCAGCGGCGACGGCCCACCAGTAGCCCGGCAGCACCATCAGGGCGGCTGCGCCCACGGCCAGCAAACCCGAGAGCGTTGTGATCCCGTTGGGCGTGATGGGCGTGTCCAGGAGCCAGCCGGACAGTAGTGTGGACAGGTGTCTGTTCACTTTTCGGGCGATCAGTCCCCCGGGCCGGGTCCGCAGGCGGCTCAACAGTTCCCGGGTGGCGGCCCGGTCCTGTCCCGGCTTCGTGAGGCGGAGCCAGAAGGCCTGGTCGTCCAACTCCACGGATCGGACTGGAACGTCCGCGACGGGGCTTAACTCCCGAATGGCCGATGTCCCGTCGGGGGACTCCCCGTCCGAGTTCGTCACCCGACGGAGGGCATTCGGTCCCAGCAGGACCGCGGGAGCCGGGTCCCCGGCCTTCGATTGAAAGACGACGGCCTCGTTGTCCCGGCACCGGGTATGCAGGATCGTGACGAGAGTGGTGTGCTCGAATACGGAGTTCTCGTCGATGAAGGCGGCTGGATCGGTCAGCCCCTTCGTGGCTTTCCATTCCTCGCGGCCCTCCAGAACCGTGCAGCCAACGCCCTCATGGTTCAGAGCCCGTTGCCATCGCTCCTCGAGGGCCAGACCGCCCACACGGAAGATGCTGGAATCTCGTCGACGAATCAGGAAGACCTGTGATGCGCACTTGCCGTCCATGGCGTTCAACGTGGTTGGCATGTTCTCAACGTGGTTGGCATGTTCTCAAAAACCGAGTCTGATGATTCATATCACCGGAGCGCAACAGGGGTCAATTCGCCGATCAGGAACGGGTGAGTCTCTTTGTCCAGAGCCCGGAACACAGAAGCAGTAACAGGAAGACCACGGTTGGGCCGTGACGGGAACCGCCACCGGCCGTGCAGGCGCCCAGGTCCCTGGCGGGGAGGTGGGTCCACACGTCGGTTTTCCCGGCGTCCTCATGGATGGTTTCCGCGGGGGCCTCGGGCACGTCATCGGCGGCCGCATCGGGCACGGGCGGGGGATCGGACGCCGTTTCCAGGGCCACGTCGGGCAGGGATTCCGGTTGGGGTCCATGGGCTGAATCGGGCACGGGCTCGGGCAGTGGCTCCACAAACGGCGGCTCGTAGGGCGCGATCGGCATGCAGTCCGGTATGAATTCCCAACCCGGCCCGTCCTCGTTCAAACCCCCGTCCAGGAGGGCCTCCTTCACGTATCCGTAGGACTCGTCGGACATGAGGATCCCGCCGTGCTCCAGGAAGGGCGTCTCGCACTGGATGTTCTGGGCGCCCTGCAGGGTCCCCCCGATGGCCGGAATGATGATTTCGTCGTACTTCGTCCACACGCAGCTGTACAGGGTGTCCCCGGGGGTTTCGTCACCGGTCATCAGGTCCGCCAGGATCTCGTTTTCCTTCCAGGCCTCCTCCTTGGACCCGATGCACATCTCCTTCGTGCCGCAGGAAAAGGGGTCCAGGCAGGCGGTCACCGTGCCGTGATAGGCCCCCGCCAGGGACACCATCTTGCGGATCCTGTGCACGCCGCACATCTTGCGCAGGTAGTACATGGCATTGAGCGCCCCCTGGCTGTGGGCCAGGATGTCCACCTGGTCGGCCCCGGTCCGGTCCAGCAGTTCGTCCACCCAGGCGTCGATTTCCTCGGCGTGGTCCGGGTCGCAGCCCTGAACGTATTTGAACGACGGCGCCCACAGGTATTCCTCGGGCCAGCCGTCGGCCACCAGGTTCTTCTTCATGGTGGCCCAGGTGGCCGGGCCCGCGCTGCCGATGATGAACCAGCCGTGGACCATGAGGACAGGGGTTCGCGTGTAGTCCGCCGTGACGGGATCGGACCGTGCCGGCGTCGCCGCGCACAGCGCCAGCGCGACCCAGAGGGATAGGGCGAGCGCGCACAGTGTTGGGCCGGCTTTCACAGACATCAGGACCCGTTGATCACCTTGATAGTGTAGTCGGTTTCGGTGCAGTTGGCCGCGCTCCCCGCCGACCGGTAGACCTTGATGTAGTACTGGGCCGTGTCGTCGGTGCAGTAGGTGAACCCCTTGCAGTCGTCGCTGTCGCCGCTCTCGCAGCAGGCATCGGACGGCGCGCAGTCCCACAGCTTGGTCCCCGGCTTGGTCACGCAGGGGTCCTGTCCCGCGGGCAGGTTCGCCGGGCTCGTCCCGTTGAAGTTGGTGTACCAGTCGTAGGAGCTCCAGTGGCCCCCGCACTGGGGCGCGGACGCGCAGGACCCCCGCACCACCTGCACCGAGATCTCGCCGTTGCCCGGGTGCATCACGTCCACCCGCACGTCGAACTTGTCGTGGCCCGGCGCGGCCAGGGTCCCGCCGTCGGCCGAGTCCGTGGCCTCGAACCAGTACCAGTCGGCGTCCCCGTCGGGGACGATCTTGCCCGCCACCGTGGTGGACGCCCCGTTGTCCGCGAAGGTCCCCAGGTCGATGGCGTGGGCGCAGTCGTTGCCCGTGTTGTCCGTGGCGTCCTGGGGGCACTCGCACCCGTCCACGAAGACCTGGTTCACGTCGAAGTTACCGGCCGTACAGCTCTCAACAATACACTGACCTCCGGCGCAGCCGGGCGAACCCAGGGGCACGGCGCCGCACTGGTCCAGGGGGTCGCCTTCGTCTGTGGACCCGTCGCAGTCGTCGTCCACGCCGTTGCACTCCTCGTCGGCCCCCGGGTGCACGTTCGCGTTGTTGTCCTGGCAATCGCCGCCATTGGTGGTGGAATACTTGCCAGCCGGGTTGCACAGGCACTTGGTGTCCTGGTTGGTCCCGTACTGGTCGATGTCGCCGTCATAGTAGTGGGTCAGGCAGTTCACCGCGTTTTCCGTGTCCTGCAGACCGTTGCAGTCATCGTCCTTGCCGTTGTTGCAGATCTCTGTCTCGTCGGGATTCACCGCCGGGTCCTGGTCGCTGCAGTCGCCGGGCACCCCTGCCTTCCACAAGCCGCTTTCGTAGCAGAAGTACTTGTAGGCCTGGGTCCCGTAGCCGTCCCCGTCCTCATCGTAGT
>JADHTP010000088.1 GCA_016784945.1 Deltaproteobacteria bacterium
CCGGTTCTTTGCCGCGCCGCAATTGTCAGGCCAGGGAGTGGGCTTCGTGGGCCACCTGAAATTCTAGGTTCGCCGCTTCCGCTTGACGGACACGGGACGGAGATCGTCCCACCAGTCGTCCTTTCCAGCCATCAGGTCCTCGATGTCCGCGGGCTCCTTGGGCAGGCCGTCGGTCAGGACCCGGTTCCCTTTTTCCGTCACCAGCACATCGTCCTCGATACGGACACCGATGCCCCCCAGGGCCTTGGGGCTCGGGTCCCCCTTCGGGAAATAAAGGCCCGGTTCGATGGTGATGACCATTCCGGGCCTCAGCTTCACGGATTTCGAGCCATCGAAGTAGGGACCCACGTCGTGGACGTCCGCCCCCAGCCAATGACCGATGCGGTGCATGAAGAACGGCTGGTAGGTGGCCTTTTCGATGATCTTCTTCAGGCTGCCTTTCACTGCGCCCATGCTTTTCAGGCCGCGGCACAGGACCTCCAGGCCGGCCTCGTGCACCTCCCGGTAGGTAACGCCCGGCCGCACCTTGGCTATGGCGGCCTTCTGGGCCTTCAACACCCACTTGTATACGGTCAGGCCCGGCTCGGTGAATCGCCCCGAGGCGGGGAAGGTGCGGGATATGTCCGCAGTGACGTAGTTGTATTCGGCCCCCGCGTCCATGAGGACGAGATCCTCCTCGCCGATGGTGGAGTCGTTGGTGATGTAGTGCAACGTTGTGGCGTTGGCGCCCGAGGCACAGATGGTCTCGAAACCCACCCGGGGCGACCCTCGACGCCTGAATTCGAATTCCACGACCGCCGCCAGCTCCCACTCGCCCATTCCAGGCCGAACGGCCCGCATGGCGGCTGCGAAGGCCGCCTTGGAGATATCGCAGGCCTTCTGCAGAGTCCGGATGTCGGCGGCGGATTTTTCCAGGCGCAGTTCCCACAGAACGGTGCGCGGGTCGATAATCCGCCAGGGGCCGAATACGCCCTTGCGGGCCTCGGCCTTCAGGGACTCGATGACAGATGTCAACCGGGCGTCGAAACCGGTGTCGCGCCCGAATTCCACGTACAGCCTCTCCTGGTTGGTCAGCATGCCCGGCAGTCGGTCGAAGAACTCGGCCCTGGAGAAGGCCTCGTTTGCGCCGTATCGTTCCATGGCCCCTTCCAGACCGACCTTCTTGCCGGTCCAGACCTCCATTTCGGGATCGCAGGGCTGGACGAAAAGCGTGAACGTGCGCTTCCTGCCCGCCTTCTGAAGCACTGCATAGGCTCCCGGTTCCTCGAAGCCGGTCAGATAGTGGAAATCGCTGTCCTGCCGGTAGGGATGTTCTACGTCCCCGTTCCGCTGGACCGTGGGCGCGGATTGAAACAGGGCCACCCCGTCCGACAGGCTGTCCATGAATCGCCGCCGTCTCGCCGCATACAACCGGTCTGCCATGTCGTGCTCCGTGAAGAGGTCTCTCCGTGAATAGCAGAACCGCACCCGACGCACAACTGGTGAAATGCGGTGCTGCGGGTCTTTACGCATTGCGGACGTTGCACCAGTAACGGCAGAACACGATGGCGCCCAAGGTCTCGCCCCGGTGTTCGGCCCGGTGGGACTGTCCCCCCAGACCATAGAAGCGATCTTAGGGCCCACAAGCGAAGCGAAACCGCACCTCGTCGGGGCCGGCGGCGTTGGCGTCCACCATCACCGAGATCACCAGTCCCGGTCCGGAACCGCTTTGCTCAAACCGGATCCGGGCACCCTCTTTTCCCCCGGCATCTTCCAGGATCACCATTTCATCGCCCCCGTTCCACTGAGCCCGACCCTTGGAGTAGTCCCCCAGGATCGTGGCTTCCCGGGTGACGCCAAGGAAACCCTGGAACCAGCTGGTCTGGGTCTGGACGCCGGCCAGATCCAGTATTACCTCCATTGTTTCGAATATCAGGGATCCTTCCCAGTCCTCGAAACGGAGAACGATCAACATTTTGCAGCAGGCGATGAGCGACAGGCGATGGGCTGTACTTGATTCGTGCACAAACGTTCAGTACACTGGGGCCATGATGGCGCCTTCCCGGCGGCCCACCCGCCGTCAACAGCAGGTCCTGGATTTCGTCGCTGACTTCGCCCGCCGCCAGGGTATGCCACCCACGGTCAGGGAGATCGCCGCGGGTCTCGGCATCGCGTCCACCAATGCCGTGGCCGGTCACATCGCGGCGTTGCGCCGGAAGGGTCTGCTGGAAAAGCTGCCGGGCAAGTCACGGGGACTCAAGGTGCCCGACCAGGGCGCCCGGAATCAGCGCCTGGTGCCCGTTCTCGGCCGGATCGCCGCGGGCAGGCCCATCCATGCCGAAGAGAACCTGGAAGGACACATCGTCGCCGACCCGTTCATGGTGCGGGAACCGGACGACACATTCGTTCTGAAGGTGGAAGGCGACAGCATGAACGGGGACGGCATCCTGCCCGGCGATTACATTTTCGTCCGCCGCCAACCGGTGGCCCACAACGGAGAGATCGTGGTGGCCCTCATCGAGGACGAGGCCACGGTCAAGCGGTATTTTCAGGACGATGAAGGGACAATCCGCCTGGAGGCCTCCAACCCGGCCTATCCGGACATGGCATTCCACGGAGATGACGGCACTCGTTTCGAAATTCTGGGCATCATGACGGGTCTGTACCGCCGCAGATAGGCTCCTTCCCGCTACATCTCCCACTCGCCGTTGCCATGGATGTCGAGGAGGTCTTCCAGGATTTCCGACACGCCCCGGGTGGAGGACAAACCTTCACCGCCCACTTCCTTCAGGATCTGCTCCAGGCTCTTGCCGCGGACGGCCGACCGCCTGAACATCCACCAGAGCAGGAAGTAGACCGGGTGGAAATAGCTGTAGACGCCATCGTTCCAGCGGGCCCCGATATGGTTCGACACCTCCTCGGTCAGCCAGACATAGGGCAGGTAGGTCATCACTTCCCGGCCGAAGATCCACCGCGCGTCGGACCGCCTGAACCGCCGCCGCCAGCCCTGGGCGTCCTGGGCCGCGAACAGGGCTTCCACCCAGCGCACACCATCGGACCATTCCGAGACGTGCCGTGTGATCAGGCGGCGCATCCGCTCCCGCGAAGCAGCTTGCTCGTCATCGCCGTCGTATTCGAAGAAGTCCCGGATCACATCGCTGTTCAGAACCTTTTCCGTCACCATGGGTTCCAGCGAATGCTCCGGGCCCCCGATGGCTCCCAGCAACGACCAGGAACGGACCATCAGGTCCCTCGACTCGGGTTCGTCGGGGCCCAGTTGCAGGTATTTCCCGTACAGTCCCAGTTCCATGGCATCGGAGAAGCCGGGGTCCGCAAAAACCTCCACGTGGACGATCCGGCGGCGTTCACCCTCGGGACCGAATTCACCGGCACGCCACAGTACGTCCCTGGGGGTCAGCCGCAGGGCCGCCTCCGGGTTGTCGGCGGCCGAAAAAAGGCCCACGTAACCTGCCTTCAGCGCCCGGAACTGGTCCGCCTCCTCGGGCAGGGTCTGCAGGGTCGGGCCAGGAGGCGGCGGCAGAGTACCGGCGGCGCCGCCGGCATGGGCAGCGAGGGCACCGAACAGACCCGTGTCGGGGGGCGATTCCAGGTCCACGCCGTCCAGGTGCATGTAGAGCGAAAATACGGTCAGCACGTTGTCCGGCAGTGGCCCCTGTTCCCCATCGTCCAGGGAAGTGGATCTCAGGGGCTCGAACCGCGGCGGTAAAGGGATTCGATGGCGCAACAGCACGAAATTGTTGCTGCCCAGGGAGGGAAAATCCCCGGACTTCACCAGGTGCGCGGCCACCAGGTCACCCGCCAGCATGGGCCTGACCAGGGCGCCCTCCTCCACCGGCACGTGGATCCCGTTGTGCCAGGTCTGGTTCACGCCAACCGGGTAATAGCCACCCGCCGAGTTCTTTTCCATCGCCCGGCAGAGGGAGCGGCACAGGCGCTCGGCCCTGTCCTCCGATTCCCATGCCCCGGCAATGACCCGGCGTGCGTCCTCTTCCGTTGACCAGGCATCGGCGGGAAGGTGTTCACGGTGGACACCGGCGCGGATCACCGCGGCCATGCCCACGGGTACGGCGGGCATCGTGGCGTCCTCCGAGCGAAGCCCCGCCAGGATGCGTTCCCAGTCCAGGCCGGGGCCCGGGTCCCATTTGAACGCCGACGAGTGCCAGTGGCACTGGATGCCCTTGAACTGGGGCGCCGGCGGGCTGTCCAGCACGGAATTCAGGATAAGGCCATCCTCACCCACCGGGAACACGGGTTCGATGCCCAGGACCTCGGTGAGCACGCGAAGCACCGCGATGAGCGAACGGTACTGTGCCTCGGAGTAATCCCATGACCTGAACGACACCCCGTTGATGACTTTCTCGGCCGATGGCCTGCGCCCCGGCGCCTCGGCATCGGGGTCCGACAGCAGGTTCTGGGCGGGATTGTTCAGGTCGATCCCCACGCCCATGCTGTTGATGCCCGCGGCATGGAGGGTCTGATCGGCCACGTCGGCCGCCTGGTACACGGTGCCGTCGAGATCGATCATGAAATGTGTGGAGAACCCCCGGTTCACCAGGACCCGGTAGCACATGGCGCTGTCGCGGCAGCCGTCGTGGTGCAGGACCACGGTGCTGATGACCTTCCGCAAGGCCCTGGTACGGTCTCCGGAACCGTCCCCCGGATCCCAGCCCAGTCCACCCAGGCCGGCCCGCCCCCCCTGGGGCAGACGCCGCGGAATCACCAGTGACCGCGACTCGTCGTCTTCATCCACGTAGACGAGGGGCGCAAGCTCGCCACCCTTGAACCGGTAGAAGGAAAAGCCACCGGGGTCCATGAACGTGCGAACCCGGACGTCGTCGGGAAGGGACCACCCGTTTCCTGCGATGATGATCTTACCCATGGCAGAGCCGTTGAGGGTTCATCGTTGATCGTTGATCGTTCATGGTTGCTCGTTCATCAATCAAGCTCAAAACTCGTGCCCTTCCTGATCCTTCGATCAACGATTGACGATCCCCGATCAACCCTTCCTCCATCCCGGTCGTTTCAGCGTCGGCACACGGGGCCGTTGCGGCGCCTTGACCTTGGCCTTGCCCCCGCCGATCTTCTTTGCCAGGCCCACGATGCCCTTCCCCAGTTTCCACGCGGCCAACAGCACCAGCAGGGCCACCAGCACGGTGACCACCCACAGGATGACCGGCCCCCAGCCGTGGCCGAGTCTGCTGATGAAGAACGCCCGGGCGGTCCCGAAGGGCCCGTCCCAGAAACCGACGAACGACCCGCTGCGGAACCGGAAGGAGCGGGAGGCCAGGCGATCGTCCACGGTCAGGGCCAGCACGTAGTCCGTGTCCGGTTCGAGGCCGTCGTCGGGGACGATCACCACCTGGGTGGCCAGTTCATCGGCCAGCGGCGTGGCCGCCCCTTCCACGAATTCTCCCAGCGTTGGTGATGCGCGCCAGGTCCCGCCGGTCTTGAGCGACAGGATCCGGAGCCGGGCCCGGCCCACTTCTCCCGTGCCGGGCAACACCAGGGACGACACGCGTACGCCGGCGGTCCTCGCCAGGCCGATGAGGCCCGTCAGGTAGTCCCGGACCACTTCCTCGCGGGTCCCAAGAGCCGCCGCCACTCGTGGAATGGCGCACTCGAGGACCTCCCGGGTGCAGACGCCCGACCCTCCTTCATGGTCGTGGCCGGCCCCCCCGGCCTTTCGACCGCACCTCTTTTCGCGCTCCAGGCACACGGGATTCCGGCTGGCCCTCTGGCTCACCAGGTCGGCAACCCGGAGGTATCCGTCCAGCCCGTCGGAGACCAGGACGATCTCCCGCACGGCGCTGGAGGGCGTGGAGGTCGCCAGCAACCTCACGGCCGTTTCCAGGGCGCCCGTGGCAAAGGACTCCCGTTCGCTTTCCCCGGACCGCCTGTCCAGGGGCGTATGGCCCCGTTTTCGTGCGGCCTCCATCAGTTCCGGCGACTCGGGGATCCCGAAGAAGCGGGGACAGAGCCCCTGGCCCGCGGGAAGGGACGACAGGCCGGCCGTGACCATGGACGGGGACGAAAACAGATCGGCGCAAGGGACCTCGCCTTCCGGTGCATCGCCTTCACCGTCCATCCCGGCCGCCGCCCGCTGCAGTCGTCCCAGGCAGTGCTGGTGGTCGTTCACATCCCGCAGTTCGGTGCGAACCCCGTCGGGGCTCCACAGGACCGACACCAGATCCCCGTAGAAGATCATTCCCACCCGGGCGTCTTCCTTCAATCCCCCCAGGATCACGGACAGGCCCTCGGTCAGCACGGCGCCCACGTGGTGGGATACGCCCGCGTGGGCCGCCACCACAAGCACCACCGCCTGTGGCGCTTCGGACTTTCTGGCCGAGGACATCTCCCCGTCGAACCCCGGGGCGGCCAGGCCCGCGTCGAACCGGACGAAGGGTTCCGATCCCGCGGGACGCAGGGATTCTTTTCCCGGGGACAGGTACAGGGTCACCTGGTGCTCCAGGAGGTCCATTGGAAGGCCGTCTTCGTCCAGGGCCGTCACGTGGGCCCGCCAGTCACCGGGGTCCATGGCGTCGACCCGGTCGATCTTGAACTGGGGAAGTTCGGGTCGCAGGTCCTGTGCCCAGGCGACGGTCCAGCAACAGGTCCACGCCAGGACCACCACTGTGATCAGGCCACGTCCCATGGATCAGCACCCGAAATCAAACGATTGGATATGGAAACCGCCCAGCACCAGGGAACGTCCGTGCCATTCGATCCGGAACTGGTGACGGCCCGCGCGGAAACGGCCGTCAACCGGCACGGCCAGAACGTCCACGCTGCCCAGAAGGCGGCCCGTGGGCGCCGGCAGGGGCACCCGCGAAACCACGTGTCCGTCCAGTCGGTGCACCACGCGGCCGGCACGGTAATCGAAAAAAGAGGGCCACCGGACCTTCACCACCTGGCCGGGAACCAGCCGGCCTCCGGCGGACCTCGCAGGGAGCGTCCCCCCCAGGACAACCAGCGGTCTACCCACCAGCAGGCCCCCGGCGAGGACGGTCAGAAACCTCCGTCGGTCCAACATTTTTCTAGCCCGCATTATTCATGACCATTCTACTGCGGGACCGACTCGCGTGCGCTGCAAGGTGTACCTCCTCGCTCGTCCCTCGACTTAACACCAGTAAGCCTTCGGTACTCGCTGTGGGGGTGCACCATGCAACGGCTGCGCCTCCGCCAAGCGATTCGGCCCCTCGTCACGATTGCTCATGAATAATCCGGACTATTCGTTCCAATCCGCGGTCAGCCTGGCGACCTCCTCGCGGGCAGCCTTGGGAATGTCCGTCCACTGGATGAATAGATCGTAGGACAGCCACAGCAGCACCACGTCGAAAACGGTCCTTTCGGGCATGACCTTGAAGATCACGCCCGCCACGAAGGCCACCAGGGTCGTGAGCCACACGAAGGTCAGGATGATGCCCAGGTGCCAGGACCACTTCCGGTCGTGGTGACCGATGAACGGCATGAGGGAAAGGTTCATGAAACTGGCATAGACGATGAGGACCACACCGATCCAACCCATGACACCGGACCCCAGGTAGAGGTGCGAATTCACCAGGGAAACGTAGAACAGGGCCGCCATGGGCCGTGGAAAGCCGATCCAGAATCCCGGCACGTCCAGCTTCCTGACGTTGAACCGGGCGAAGCGGATGCACCCGAACACCGCCGGGAACATGGCCACGGTGACGGCGATGATCGTCCTGAGGGTGGTATCGAACTCGACCCCGGGGAGGATGGCGTACTTCTGGTAGGCCAGGTAAAGCAGGAACGCCGGCGCGATGGAATAACTGGTCAGGTCAGCCACGTTGTCGAACTCGGCGCCGAACTGGTTCATCTGGCCGAGGGCGCGGGCCACCACGCCGTCGAACATGTCGAATACAACGGCCATGATGATGAGGAGACCGGACCAGAACACGTAGGTCCCGGCCTCCTCCCGGGTGGACACGCCCATCCCCTCCATGGCCACAAGGACACCGGCCAGCCCCAGGGAGATGTTGCCCACGGTCATGAGGTCTTTCGTCTTGAAGAACATCGCTCACCTGTCTATTGGACCAGTTCGCCGTCGTCGTCCTCGGACTCCAGCGCATCAAGGAAACCCAGCCAGTTCCGGCGGCTGGCTTCCCTCACGTCCCGTGGTTCGGCCTTCGTGAAGACGTCGTCGGCCACGAAAATCGGGGCGTCGACCTTCAGAGCCAGGGCGATGGCATCCGAGGGACGACAATCGATCTGCACCACGCTTCGCCCCTTGCGTACATGAAGAAGACCAAAAAAAGTCCCTTCCCGCAAGTCCGTAACTTCCACCTTTTCCAGCGTCCCGCCAAGACCGTCCAGCACCGAGGCCAGGAGATCGTGGGTCATGGGCCTTGGGAAAGGGGTCTTGTCCATGACGGAGGCGATGGCCCCGGCTTCGGCCAGGCCCACCTGGACCAACAGGGTTTCCTGACCTTCCACGGCCCTCAGGACCACCACTGGGGCGTCGGATTCTTCGTCCCGAACGAGTCCGAAGACCTGGACGTGGACCGGCATGGATCCCTCCGGTTCATAGGCCGGCGTCTTCCTCGACGCGGCCTCGCAGGCTATGAGCCTTGACCTCTTCGATACGCACTCCGACCAGGTCGCCCGGCTTCACGGCGCCTGCGGGCGACGTCGGGAAGTTGACCACGCGGTTCGTGCGGGTGCGTCCCATCCACTCGAAATCCCGGGCCCTGCTGGCCCCCTCCACCAGGACTTCCTCCACCCGTCCCAGGAAACGCTCCATCCGGGAGACCATGATCCGGTCCTGGAGGTCCTGCAGCGCCTGGAGCCTGTCCGCCTTCTCGTTCTCCGGCACATCGTCTTCCATGCGAACCGCCCGGGTCCTGGGCCGTGGCGAGTACTTGAAAGAAAAGATGATATCGAAGCGGACCTTCTCTATCAGGGCCATGGACCGGTCGAAGTCCTCCCGGGTTTCGCCTGGGAAGCCCACGATGAAATCCGTGGACAGAGCGATATCCGGACAGGCATCACGGGCCATTTCGATCTTGAGGAGGTATTCGGCCACCGTGTATCCCCGTCGCATCCGCTTGAGCACCGTGTCGGACGCCGACTGGATGGGCAGGTGCAGGTATTCGGCCAGATTGGGCAGCCGCCGGAAGCACTCCATCATCCGCCGGTCCGCGTCGGCCGGATGGGAGGTCACGAACCGCAGGCGTGCCAGGCCGGGGACGGCGCTGACCCGAGCCAGCAGGTCGGCGAAGTCACCCTCCGACGGCCGGTCCTTTCCGTAGGAGTTCACGTTCTGGCCCAGAAGGGTCACTTCACGGACCCCCCGGGCGACCAGGGCCTCGACCTCGTGGACCACCTGGTCCGGCGGCTTGCTGATCTCCCGGCCACGGACGTGAGGGACGATGCAGAAGGCGCACACCTTGTCGCAGCCCTTGATGATGGTGAGGAACGCCGTGGGCCCCGCTTCCGCCCGGGCTTCCACGGCAACGAACTCGTAGTCCTTTCTCTTCATGCGCCGGGTGTTCCCGACCTGCCGACCCTTTTCCACGGAGGCCAGCATGTCCGGAAGGTCGCGGATGTTGTCCGGTCCGAAAACCAGGTCCAGGTAGGGCAGTCGATCCAGCAACGCCTTGCCATGTTGCTGTCCCACGCAGCCGCCGATCCCCAGCACCAGACCCGGCCGGGCCTCCTTCAGGGGTTTGAGTCGCGTGATGGTGCCGATGACCTTCTGTTCCGGCTTTTCCCTTACGCTGCAGGTGTTGAGGAGGATGAGGTCCGCCATGGTCATGTCGTCGGTCTCCTCGTACCCGAGGGGTCGAAGGACCTGCAGCATGCGTCGGGTGTCGAACACGTTCATCTGGCAGCCGTAGGTAATCACGTGAACCCGGCGGGAGGGCAGCCCGGTTGAAGGGAACGCAAACCTGTCATCGACGTCCGCCATGGGGGCAGACTGACACGGGCGGGACGGGGGCGTCAACCTTGGGGCGTCTACCGTCCGCCGTTCACCGATCAAGTCAATAGTCGATAGTCAATAGTCCATGGTCCGGAAGGCGCCGGGGCGTGGGGCGAAACCATCTTGTAAACAAATCCCGTCCTTAGTAATGTCATACTGCGCAGACACGATCAGATAAGAGGAGACAAGCCCATGGATCAACCCACGTCGAAAGGTCGGATACTGCCGGAAAATGCCTACCGGAAGCTTAATCCAGGCGAAACCTACGAACCCATCGTGGCCGCCGACAGCGCCATGCCCGAGATCACGCGCTGGTCCGTGGGCTTCGGACTGCTCATGGTGGCGGTGTTCGCCGCGGCCGCCGTGTACATCGCGCTTCGGGCCGGCAGCGGCATCGAAGCGGCCATCCCCATCGCGGTGGCGGCCATTTTTTTCGGCCGTTTCAGAAAAAACCGCAGCACCATCCTGGAAAACGTCATCGTCCAGTCCATCGGCCAGGCGTCGGGTGTGGTGGCAGCGGGTGCGGCCTTCGTGATTCCCGCCCTGTACCTGAACCAGATCCCCAACGTGGCCTGGTGGCAGATCTTCCTGGCCTGCTTCATCGGCGGCTCCCTGGGCGTGGTTCTCATCATCCCCATCCGGAAGTACTTCGTGAGGGACCGGCACGGCGAACTGCCCTTCCCCGAGGGTACCGCGACCACCGAAATCCTGGTGTCCGGCGAGTCCAGCGGCGGCGGGGCCGGCAAGATCCTGGTGGCCTCCTTCGCCCTGGGCGGCCTCTACGACTTCCTGGTGGAAACCTTCCATGCCTGGAATCCCTCGTTGACCACGAAGGTTCTCCTGGGCAAGACCGGTGAATGGCTGGACGGATTCCGGCTGGAACTCAAGATGAC
>JADHTP010000089.1 GCA_016784945.1 Deltaproteobacteria bacterium
TCACCGTGGAGGTCAAGGAACTGTCCGCGAAGAAGGTGCCCGACATCGACGAAGAGTTCGCCAAGCGCTACGGTGGGGGCGTGAGCCTGGAAGAGTGGCGCGCCAAGGTCCGTAAGCAGCTGGAAATGGGCCGCGAGCGCAGTCTCAAGGAGATCAAGGAAGACGCGGTGGTGGAAGCCATCCTGGAAAAGAACAAGCTGGAACTGGGCCAGGCCACTGTGGACCGCCTGGCCAAGGCGGCCGAGGACGCGGCCAAGGCCCGGATGCTGCCCACCATGTCCCAGGAGGAACGGGACAAGATCGACCTGGGACTTCCCCGTGAAGAAACGGAGGCCCAGTCCCGGAGAAACCTGTCCCGCCAGGTGGTTCTGCAAGCCATCGCCGACAAGGAAGGGGTCGAGGTCACCGAAGAGGACTTCGACGCGAAGCTCGAAGAAATGTCCACCGAGATGGGGATTCCCGTGCCCAAGCTCAAGGCCCGACTGGGCGGCGACGAGGGCGAGCAGATGAAGACCCGCATGCGCCTGGAGAAGACCCTGGACATGCTGGTCCGCTATGCCGTGGCGAAAGCGGAGCCCGACGAAGAAGCCGGCGAAGGCGAGGCCGCGAAGGACGGCAAGGACGAAAAAGCCCCTGTTGAAGCGAAGAAAGACGAAGGCGAGATTGACAGCGAAGCCTAGCCCTACGTAGCCTTGAAAACCAACGGGGAGACGCCATGACCTGGTGGGTGCCGACGGTCATCGAACAGACGCACAGGGGCGAACGCGAATGGACCGTGTTCTCCCGCCTCCTGAAGGACCGGATCATCTTCATGGGCTGGCCCATCGACGACAACCTGGCCAGCGTGGTGGTCGCCCAGTTCCTGTTCCTCGAATCGGAGGACCCGGACAAGGACATCTTCCTGTACATCAACAGCCCGGGCGGCATGGTGCACTCGGGGCTCGCCATCTATGACACCATGCAGTACGTGAAGTGTCCCATCTCCACCATCTGCGTGGGCCAGGCCGCCAGCATGTCGGCCCTGCTCCTGTCCGCCGGCACCAAGGGCAAACGGTTCGCCCTGCCCCATTCGCGTCTCCTGCTGCACCAGCCCCTGGGGTCCTTCTCGGGCCAGGCGGCGGACGTGGACATCCAGGCCAAGGAAATCCTGTTCCTGAAGAACCAGATCACCGAGCTGCTGGCCCGCCATACGGGACAGCCTGAAAAGCGTATCGCGGAGGACTCGGACCGGGACTTCTTCCTGGGTCCCGACGAGGCCGTCGAGTACGGTCTGATCGACGAGGTGATCGCCCGCCGCACCCCTGGACCGACCGATTCTCAAGACTGAACCCCTCGATTGACACCCCCCCATGATTGGCGTACCGTCCCACTCGATGAGGCGCCTCGGCAAGCTCTTGGGCGCATGATTCCCCAAAGAAGGAGACGACCGATGAAGAGAATACCGGCGATTCTGTTCGTGGCGGCTTTTGCCGCGACGGCGGTCCTGGGTTGCAAGGGCACTCCCGGCCCCAAGGCCTCGTTCGAGGCGTGGCTTCAGGCCATCGAAAAATGCGAAAGCGCCAGGATCAAGTCCGGGCTCACCAAGGAGTCCGTCGCCGCCATCGAGCAGATGACGACCCAGCTCAAGGCCTTCCTGCCCCCGGACAAGGCCAAGGAATTCGACTTCTTCGGCGACCAGCTCTGCAAGGGATTCAAGCCCGACGCCGTGACCATCAAGGGTGAAGAGGTGGATGGGGAATCCGCCAGGATCCTGGTGTCGGCGGAAGGCAAGGACGAGAAGATCCCCATGAAGAAGCAGGACGGGGCCTGGAAGATCGACTTCACGGCCCTCATGGGAGGGGCCAAGCCCTCGTCGCCACCGCCACCACCGGCGCCGCCGAAGCCCGCCAAGGTCGAGCCTCCCGCCGGCACGCCCGCCCCCGAGGCGCCGACACCCGAGGCTGCGGCACCTGCTGTCAAGGCCGAAGCAAAACCGGCGGCCGCGCCCGTTGAAAAGCCCGCTGAGGCCCCCGCCAAGACCGAATAGGCACCCGATCCCCCCGTCAATTTCCGTTCTTCCGGCTTCAGCGTGCCATTTCCAACGGCCAAATGTTGTAGAATCGTCGCGAACCTTCCACGATGCTGAACCAATGCCGGTGGCAAGAATGGAAATTTCGCGGAAACTGCCCACCCTGATCACCCCGAAGGAAATCTTCAGGGAACTGGACCGCTACGTGATCGGCCAGGAACGGTCCAAGAAGGCCGTGGCCATCGCAGCGTACAGCCACGTCAAGCGGGTTCGCGCCAAGGCGGCAGGCACGCGGCTTTCAGCCCGCAAGACCAATGCCTTGCTCATAGGGCCCACGGGTTGCGGCAAGACCCACATTGCACGGACACTGGCCCGGATTCTCGATGTGCCTTTCGTGGTGGCCGACGCCACCGAGTACACCGAGGCCGGCTACTACGGCAAGGACGTGGAAGTGATGATCGGGGAGCTTCTGCTCAAGGCGGACATGGACGTGGAGGCGGCCCAGAGCGGCATCGTCTTCGTGGACGAGATCGACAAGATCGCCCGCCGTTCCCACGGTGCGGTGACCGGGGCCGGGAGCCGGGACATCGGCGGTGAAGGCGTCCAGCAATCCCTCCTCAAGCTTCTGGAGGGTCGGCAGATCTACGTACCCACCAACGTGACCCAGCACTGGAGCAAACACGATTTCGAGTCCGTCGACACCACGGACATCCTGTTCATCTGCGCCGGGACCTTTTCCGATCTGCACCTGTATTCCAGCGCCACCAAGAACCTGGGTTTCGGCGGTGTCGGGGCCCGGGTGAACCAGGGCCGTATCACGGAAAAGGACCTGCTCAGGTACGGGATCCTCGCGGAAACGCTGGGACGGCTGCCCGTCCAGGTGCAGATGGCGGCGCTCACCGACGAAGAACTCCTCGACGTTCTGCTCAAGCCCCCCGATTCCCTCCTCAAGGAATACGACGAACTCCTGCGGCTGGATGGCGTCACGGTGGAATTCGAAGTGTCGGGCCTGAAAGAGATCGTCAACATGGCCCAGCAGCGGGAAACCGGGGCCCGGGGTATGCGAGCCGTCCTGGAAGAGGTGTTGTCCGAGGTGCTGTTCAAGGGTCCGGAACTGGCAGGTGAAACGGTGGTGGTGGACGAGGCTTTCGTCACTGAACAGCCGAAGAACGAACCCGAGCCCGCAACCTGATCCGGGCTGCTCCTTTCTACTCCTTCTCCTCGAATTCAGCGTCTATCACGTCGCCGTCGTTCCCCGGCGTCGATTCGGCCTCGGCATCGGGCGCGGGCCCGCCGGCGTCGGCACCCTCGGGACCGGGCTGTCCCTCGGCTTGCTTGTACATGGCCTCGGCCAGACCGTGAGAGGCCTTGGTCAATTCCTCTAGGGCGCCCTTGACGGCTTCGGGATCGTCCTTGGCCAGGACTTCCTTGGCAGACGTGATGGCGGACTCCACGGCGTTCAGTTCCGCCACGGGGATCTTCTCCTTGTTGTCGTTGACCAGTTTCTCTGTCTGATAGACCATGCCGTCCAACTGGTTCCGGTTGTCCACTTCCTCGCGCTTCTTCTTGTCATCGACCTCGTGTTGCTTGGCCTCGTCCACCATGCGGTCGATATCGCCGTCTTCCAGACCCGAGGAGGCCGTGACGGTGATCTTCTGTTCCTTGCTGGTGGCCTTGTCCTTGGCCGATACGTTGAGGATGCCATTGGCGTCGATGTCGAAGGTGACCTCCACCTGGGGAACCCCCCTCGGGGCCGGCGGGATACCGTCCAGGATGAACCGTCCCAGGGACCGGTTGTTGGTCGCCATCTCACGCTCACCCTGCAGGACGTGCACTTCCACGCTGGTCTGTCCATCGGCGGCGGTGGAAAAGACCTCTGCCTTACGGGTGGGGATGGTGGTGTTCCGCTCGATGAGCTTGGTGGCCACGCCGCCCAGGGTCTCGATCCCCAGGCTCAGGGGCGTCACGTCCAGGAGCAGGACGTCCTTCACCTCACCGGCAAGAACCGCCCCCTGGATGGCCGCGCCGAGGGCCACGACCTCGTCGGGATTCACGCTCCGGTTGGGTTCCTTTCCGAAGAACGTCTTCACCGTTTCCTGGACCAGCGGGATCCGCGTGGAACCGCCCACCAGCACTACTTCGTCGATATCGGAAGGGGAGAGCTTGGCGTCCTTGAGGGCCTGGCGGCTGGGCTCCACGGTCCGTTCCACCAGGTCGCCCATCATCTGTTCGAGCTTGGCCCTGGTGAGCTTGACGTTCAGGTGCTTGGGACCGGTGGCGTCCGCGGTGAGGAACGGCAGGTTGACCTCGGTCTCGGTCACCGATGACAGTTCGACCTTGGCCTTTTCCGCCGCGTCCTTGAGCCGCTGGATGACCATCTTGTCCTTGGACACATCGATTCCCGTGTCCCGCTGGAACTCGGCTACCAGGTATTCGATGACGCGCTGGTCGATGTTGTCGCCGCCCAGGTGGGTATCGCCGTTGGTGGCCTTGACCTCCACCACGTTGTCGCCGACTTCGAGGATGGATATATCGAAGGTCCCGCCGCCGAAATCGTAGACAGCAATGGTCTGGTCCGTCTTCTTGTCAATCCCGTAGGCCAGCGCTGCCGCCGTGGGCTCGTTGATGATCCGCTTGACGTCAAGGCCGGCTATCTTGCCCGCGTCCTTGGTGGCCTGCCTTTGCGAATCATTGAAATAGGCGGGCACGGTGATGACGGCCGACGTCACGGGTTGCCCCAGGTAGGCCTCCGCCGCTTTTTTCAGCTTCTGGAGGATCTTGGCCGAGATCTCCGGCGGGGACACGGACTTACCCCGGATGTCCACCACGGCCAGGTCGCTGTCGCCTTTCACGATCTTGTAGGGGACCTGGGTGATTTCCTCGTCCACCTCGTTGATCCGACGCCCCATGAACCGCTTGATGCTGTAGACGGTGTTCTCGGGGTTGGTAATGGCCTGTCGCTTGGCGATCTGGCCCGTCAGGATCTCGCCCTTGTCATCGTAGGCCACCACCGAGGGAGTCGTCCTCCCCCCTTCCTCGTTCTGGAGGACCTTGGCTTCGCCACCCTCCATGATGGCCACCACGGAATTCGTGGTGCCGAGGTCGATTCCGATGATCCGCTCCATCTCTCCGCCTCCAGGTGTGTCCTCGATACGGCCCCGTGGGCCGCGTCCGGTTGAAAGGTAATCACGGTTCCACCATTTTCAAGGGGGGCCATGGGGGCAATCCGTCGCGAGACCGCGATGAGGCCCGGGAGAACGGATTCTGGGATACCCGGGCCGGAGTATGGTATCTGGTAGGATGGGGCGAGGATGCGCGGGTTGATGGGAAAGGTTTCCAGGGCATGGCTGGCCGGGGGCGTCGTCCTGCCGCTGCTGGCCGCGGGGGCCTGGTGCTGGCTCTATGCAGCCGTCCACTGGCCCGACGTGGCCCATCACCCGGTGGCCTTCCTTGAGCCGCCGGACCCCAGCAACCGGATCGGCCCGGGTTACCCGCCCTACCGTTCGGAACCCGTGAACGGCGGTTTCGAGATCCTGGATCGCTCGGGCCGCCTCCTGGTCCTGCGCGGCGCGGCCCTTGAGGCGCGTCCCGAAGCCCCCCCCCCTTTGGGCAAACTCAGACGCCGGGGGATCAACCTGGTGCGCCTGGAGATTCCGTGGAGGGACCTGGAACCACGGCCCGGCCACCCTTCCCGCGACACCCTGGCCCATGTGGGCAGGCTCCTGGACGAGGCCGGACGGCACGGCGTGGGTGTGCTCCTTGCCAGTCCCCCCTGGAAAGACACTGCGCGCCATCCGCGAAAGGGCCTTCCCGACTGGGCCTTCAGAATCCCGCCGGTGGGGACCCTGGGGGAAATTTCGGCCGGGGCCCGATTCCTCGCGGATTTTTTGGAAGGAGTGTGGACCCCGGACCAGCTTTCTCTCCAGGACCACCTGATGGGGGCCTGGGTCACCCTGGCCAGGACCGTGAGGAATCATCCGTCGCTGTTGGGTTACGAAGTCACCCCGGGCCCAGCCTGCCCGTCGCCGCCCCTGTCCTGGTTTTCGGTGGACGCCACCGCCTGCCATACCGCGCTTCAGGGCTTCAGGTCCCGGTTTGTGGCGACGCTGCGTGCAGCCGACGGCAAAGCCCTGGTGTTCGCCAACGCCCGGCCCGCGGGGACCTTCGTTGACGGGCTGGTGATATGGGCACCACCGCCCCGCGAAGGGGTCGGCCTTGCGAAGGCAAAGTCGGAGATGGCCTTGGAGCACGGCGCTCCCGTGGTATTCACGGGTTCTTCCCTGACGGCTGAAATACTCTCGACACGGGACCTGGATGCCGCCTGGGCTTCCTGGCTACTTCCGGAGAAAACAGTCCTCGCCGCGACCCCGCACCCGTTCCCCGAAAGGATCGCCGGCCGTCCCGTGTCCTTCGAGATCCGCCCGGCGGCGGCCCCGGACACCGACTTCCGGTTTACTTTCCGACAGGGCGAGGTGACGGCGGAGACCTTCCTCTTCATGCCCGGAGGTGAGTCCCGATGGTCCGTCAAGGTATCGGACGGGCGCGTCCACTGGTCCGCCGGCGACCCCGATGTCTTGGTCTGGATCACCAACCCCACGGTCCACACCCACACAATGAGCGCCCGGACCCGGTCCGACAACGACGGCGGCCATTGACAACGGTCGTGGCATCTGAGAAATTTCCCTACGACTTCAAGGAGGTCTAGTCATGACTTGGAAGGTGTTCGGCCTGACCCTGCTGCTGGCAGTTGCCGCCTGGGCATGCGATACCACCGGGGCCGATGCGACGGATGAAGGTCCGGGCGTTGATGCGGTCACGGGAGAAACGGACGACCAGGTGACCGATCCCGGCCCCATGGACGCCGGGAATCCCGACCAGGGCCCCATGGACGCCAAGGAAGTGTCCAAGGACGTGACCTTCAAGGACCTCATCGAAGACACCACGCCCCCGGAGGTCGTGAAGACCGAACCCGCGGACGAGGCTTCCGGCGTGGCCATCCCATTTGTCATCAAGGTCACGTTCAGTGAAGGAATCCGCTTCAAGGAGACCGTGGACAAGAACACCTTCATGGTCCGTGACATCGACGACAAGGAAGTGGCCGGCGCCTACACCTACGACGAAGAAACCTTCACAGTCACGTTCACGCCCGACCCCGGGGCCAAGATCATGCTGGTCTCGCCCTACCGGGTGACGCTCAAGAGCATCATCCAGGACAAGGCCGGCAACGGTCTCAAGGACTGGTACTACTTCGGCTTCTCCACCACCCTGCCACCCGACATGACGGGCTACGAGGACCTGGCGGTGAAGTATTCGCCCATCATCTATCAGTCCACCAAATCGGATTCACCGCACTTCGACTACCTGACCTCCTTCGAATTCGACGGCAACTGGAAGGCACTGGACAACTACGACAATTTGAAGACGGCCACTTCGGTCCTGTCCTGGGTCTATTACGACGTGGTGGAAACCAAGAGCCACTATTTCATCCGGTACGGCTTCTACTGGCCCGTGCGATACGGCATCGCCGGCGGCACCGATGCCTTCGGCAACGATGTGTCCGGAGCCACGGTGGTGGTGGCCAAGTACCCCACCGAACGCCCCATCGCCGTGGAGACCTACTTCCTTGCCGGCCCCAACGAAGAAATCAGGGCCTACGTGACCGAAGAGTCGGGCATCGTGGACGACAAGGGCAACGCCTACTATGGCGTGAACTGGTCCTTCCCGCAGGCCACCCTGTTCCCGGCGGGCCACTACCTGGCCTACCTGTCGGCCCAGTCCCACGAATCCTGCCTCTGGAACCACACGGTTCAGGAGAGCATCCTGGATCAGCGGTGCCAGCTCAACGAGGGGATCAAGTCCACCCTGACCACGGTCCGCTACGTCTACGAGGATGGGACGGCCGGCGCGATCAACAAGGGTGGAACCGGGTTCCCGACCACCTTGGACGGCGTAGGGTACGGCCTCAAGAGCCTGCTGGCCGACTGGTGGGTCCGGCGGGACCACGTGTCCAACGACACCATCTTCACCAACACCTACAAGTACGAAGCGCCCACCGGGCAGCTGGGCAACGGCCTGGTCCTGCCCAGCGCCTTCCTGGATCCCATCGACCCGGCCTCCGCCAACAAGGGACGACCGCCGTGGGCTTGGACGTGGGCCGCCGCCACCATCAACATGGACTTCTACGTGTACGAGATGCCCCGTGGCGCCATCTTCCTCGACCCGGCCTACTTCTTCGCCAACAGGCATCGGCTTTCCACGCTCTGGAAGCCGCAGACCAAGATGGGTTTCTCGATGGACTACTGTTTCAACCCCTACCTTCTGGTGGACCAGAGGGAGCTTGATCCCGAGTGCAAGTAAACCATCCGACGCCACATCCCTCCGTCTGGACCGCCCTGGTCGCCCTGTGCCTCCTGACTTCGGGGGGGTGCTGGGAAGACGGGATCCCAACCGCCTATCGCCTGACCACGCCCGAACTGGCCCTGTCCTCGGCCCCGACCTGGACCGGGGCCAGGGAAGACGACCAGTCGGTGGCAGAGATCAACGGGATTCCCGTGCCGGCCGGACGTCTGCAGCGTGCCCTGCTGGATGCCGGGGAAGGCGTGGATCCCCGCGAAGTTCTGAAGGGAATCGTGATCGAGGAGACGCTGGCCCAGGCAGCCCTGGAAAAGGGCGCCATCCGGCCCGACACCCTGTTCCGGACCTTCGAAAGGGCCCTGGTGGCCCGCATGCTGGAGGACCGTTTCAAGGACCGCTTCCAGCCCGAGGATCTGACCTCCGAAGAACTGGAAATGGTGTTCCGTATCCCGGCTGTCAGGGGTCGTTTCAATCACCTCGACATCTACAGCGTCCAGGACTACCAGTGGATCTGTTGCGACGCCAATCCCCAGAACTGTGAAAGCCCCGTGGGAAAGGCCTGCTTCGCCGAGGGCAAGGTCACCATGGAAGCGGTGTTGCAGACCCTGACGGAACTGGATCCCGAGGCCGAGGACCTGCCCCTGATCCTGGATGACCTGAAGCGATCCGCCGACCGGTTGACCTACCAGGCCTACGATTTCGCCTTCGATCCCAAGTCAGGCAAGCAGAAGGGGGGCCGCCTCTTCGACGACGACGTGGTGGCCACAGTGATCTCCACCACGCCTGGCCGGTTCGCCGGTCCCGTGCGCAGCGCCTTCGGCTGGCACATTCCCTACCTGAAAAGCATGCTGCCGGAGGTCCACAAGGACCTGTCGGACCCGGAGGTCGTGAAAGAGGTGTCGGCGTTCTTCCACCCCAAGTTCCAGCAGCGCCGATTCCTCGACGCACTGGCAGGCCTGCTTCCGGTGCTGGACTTCCACTTTCTGGCCCCCTTGTACAGGGACTGGAAGCCCGAACACCCGCCCGCCTACACCATCGAAACCTATGCCGAGGCCCTCCTGGAAATGGATCGGACCAGCCGGAAGATCGAAGATTTCTAGGGTTCCATCACACACAGCGCGGCATCCCTGACCCGAGGGTCCAGCGACGGGCTCTCGTGCACCTGATCCTGGTGGCGACGGGACAGCAGTGGCACCGTGGCGGCGGCCAGGCGGATGGGGCAGAAGGGATTCTGCACGATGGCGGCCTGAATGATTTCCCGGATGCCGAACCTCGGATTGGACAACATCACCAGGAAAGAGGCTCGATTCTGGGGCCTCAGGGAGGCCACCTTCAGGGACAGGTCCCCCGTGACCATGGGATTGTCCAGCAGGATCCGGATCACCTCCGGGTCCGGGTCGGCCGAGACCAGTTTCAAGGTGTCCAGGTTCGACGATCGGGCCTTTGACTTGCGCACGCCCAGGGCTTCATCCTCCAGTTCGTAAGGAAATTCCCGGGAAACGGTGCGGGGCCGAGGATCGATGACGTCACTGAGGAATAGGTACACCGGGGCGAACCGGTCATCCGCCAGGCGACAATAGACGTCCCTGCGCAGTTCCCGAGACAGGGCGTTCGGGGCCAGGATCGCTGTGATGGTATCCAGGTAGAGGGGCCGTATCCCGTCCGAGTCCATGCGGGTCAGCAGGTAGCCCAGGAATCGGGCAATGGAAGGCGCGTCGGCATTCCCAAGGGTGTTGGCGATGAGGCCCCGACGAATGGACAGATCACCCAGGGACCGGAATTTCCGCACGAATGCCGTGGGGAGGACCGTGGGCGTGGTACTCAATGGGATGGCCTCGAACCGCAACCGGAGCACGCACTGGACAAGCACCCGGAACAGTCGGATGAAGACGATGCGGAGGTGGTCCCTCCGCTCACGGAGAACCCACAGGCCGACACCTTCCTTGACACCTTGCCGCCGCCGCACGCGGGACACGGGATGGAGCTCGTCCCCATGGGAACGAGCTCCTCGAAATCGTCTCCGCAGTTGGCACACCGGAATTCGTACAACGGCATTTACCGATCCTCTGCTGCCTCACGAACCCGAACCGGGAAAAAATACCACATTTCGCGGGGAAGAAGAGATGGGGGAGAGGTAATCGTCAATCGCAGGGCGGCACGCCAGCACCCGCCCGAGATTGGCGCCCGTAGCAGCGACGGAGTCGCCCCTACAAGGGGGGTCATAGGGGGGCTGCGCCCCCCTTGAGCAAGAGAAGCGCCAAGCGCAGGGCGGCACGCCAGCACCCGCCCGAGATTGGCGCCCGTAGCAGCGACGGAGTCGCCCCTACAAGGGGGGTCATAGGGGGGCTGCGCCCCCCTTGAGCAAGAGAAG
>JADHTP010000001.1 GCA_016784945.1 Deltaproteobacteria bacterium
CCAGTGCCCGCCCGAGATTGGCGCCCGTAGCAGCGACGGAGTCGCCCCTACAAGGGGGGTCATAGGGGGGCTGCGCCCCCCTTGAGTAAGAGAAGCGCCAAGCGCAGGGCGGCACGCCAGTGCCCGCCCGAGATTGGCGACTCGGGTGATTCGCCCCTACAAGGGCAAGCGATGAACGATTGGCGATAAGCGATGGGCGGTTGTAGACTCGGACCATGGTTGATCAAGCAAGGTCCGTTAAGAAGCTCCTGTTCGCCGGATTCTGGCTGCTGACGGCGGGACTGTTGTTCTTCAATGCATGGACCGGCAGCCAGTTCCCCAGTGACGATTGCGTGTACGCGGTGACCGCCCGGGAGGCTCTCCAGGACAATGGATGGCTGGAACCCACCTGGCAGCGGAGCCCGTTCCTGGAAAAAGGACCCCTGTTGCCGTGGGCCCTGGCGGGATCCCTTTCCCTCCTGGGCGAGACCGACCTGGCTCTGCGCCTGCCCGGTATCCTGGCTGCCCTGCTGTTTCTGGCCTGCCTGTACCGGTTGGGACGCAGGCTGGGTCTTCATCCCCCCGCCGCCCTGGTGGCCGTGGCCCTCGCCATGGCCCTCCACGTCTTCTTCCTGACGGCCCGCCGACCCATGACGGACGTGCCAGGCATGGCCCTGGGACTCGCCGGTTTCCTGCTGGCGGCGTTCCCCGGCAGTCGCGGTCGGGGCCACGGAAGGGCCGTGGCAGGGGGAGTCCTGTTGGGACTGTCGCTGCTGACCAAGCTGACGGCGCCCGCACCCTTCCTGTTCGGACTCCTGGTCCTGCAGGCTTCCCGGCCTTTCCGCAATACAAGGGGACTCCTGGTGACACTGGGCGCCACGGCCGTCACGGCCATCCCATGGCACGCCTTCATGGTGGCTCAGCACGGCCAGACCTTTATCGACACCTACTTCCTGTTCCACCTGCTGGAGCGGGCCTCCCGGGCCGTCGTGGGGGATGCCGCCGCCCAGACCTACGTCGCCTGGGCCCTGGAACGGGAAGGTCTGGCAGCCGTTCTCGTGGCGGTCTCCATTCCCCTGACGGGGGTCCTGGCCCTGCGTCGGAACCGGGCCGCCCTGTGCATCTGTGCCCTGGGATTCGGAGCCCTGGCGCCACTGGCCATCTCCGCCACGGCATTGCCACACTACCTGGTGACCCTGGTGCCCGCCGCCGCCCTTTCGGTGGGCCTCCTTGCCCATGGTGCGGGCCAGGATCCTGCCGCGTGCTGGCTTCCCTCCTCCCTGGCCTTCCTCGCCGCCCTGGCCTTCGGTCTCAACAACTGCCGAGAAGTCCTCGACCCGGACCATGGCCCCGGCGCACGATCGGCCTGCGAAGCCCTGACCTTCGAAGGGACCGCGGCCCGACTCACGGCCACCTTCGATCTCCACGATCCCTGTGTTGCCTGGTATTGCGGGACCCGGGTCCATTTCCTCGGGGCCGACCCGGGCTTCCTCCAGGCCACCAGGGACATCCCCATGCTCCAAGGCTTCGTGAAGGCCGTGGAGCCTGGGACAATCCGCGAACTCACCCGCAACGGCACACTGGTACTCACCCGGAGCGACCGGCTGGATTCCCTGGGCGACCTGGCCCAAAAAGAGGGCGTGGAAATAACGACCCGGGAATTCGGTCATCGCGTGGTGGTGGAATTCACTTCAGGCGAGCGGTCGAGATAGACCGGATCAGTCCCGGCGCCGACGGCCCAGGAAGGCCGCCCCGAGACCCGTGAGGAGCAGGGCGAAGGGAAGGGCACTGGCACCCACGCCGAAGCCGGCGCTGCACTTGCTGCTGCTTCCGTCCGAGGACTCGTCGCCGCCGTTGGTCGGGTCGGCCGTGATGGCGTCCACCGTATCCGGGACCAACGCTTCGCACTGACCGGCAACGCACTGGGCGCCCAGCCCGCAACCTGGCAGACACTGCTTGCCGCAACCGTCGTCGCCGCATTCCTTGCCCGCACAATCCGGCACGCACTTGGCTTCGCATTTCCAGGTGGTCACGTTGCAGGTCTCGTCCGCACCGCAGACCCCGCAGTCGCCGCCACACCCGTCGTCGCCGCAGCTCTTTCCGGTGCAATTCGGCACGCAGATGACCTCGCACAGGCCCTCGGCGCTGCAGGTTTCACCGGGATCGCAGACGCCGCAATTGCCCTGGCAGCCGTCATCGCCGCATTCCTTGTCCGTGCAGTCGGGCACGCAGTCGTCGGGGACGCAGGCACCGGCCACGCACTTGAATCCGGCGCCGCAGGGCGGGTCACAGCCCACCGGGGGCTCGGGACAGTCGATGGGGAATTCGGCGGGAGGCACGTCCGCCCCACCACAGTCATAGAAACCCGCGTCCGCCTTCCACCCGCACTGGTCGTCGGGCGGCTGGTTGCCGCTGCAGTCGATCTCGAGGATCTCGTCGTCCTCGCAGTACTTGAGCACTTGTCCATCACAACAGCCCTCGAAGGTGATGTCGCCGCAACCGCCGGCGCCAGGAACGCACGCCCCGTCCACGCAGCCTTCGCCCGCGGCGCAGGCCCCGCAGCTGCCGCCGCAGCCATTGTCGCCGCAGACCTTGCCGGTGCAGTCAGGGGTGCAGGCATTGCAACAGGCATCGATATCGGCACAACAATCGCCGTAGCCCACGCAGGCCTCGTCGCAGTAGCAGCTGCCGGACTCACCGCCGCACAGCCCCATACAGGAATCCGGGCCCGCCGGGCCGCATGCGCCCTGTTCCACGCAGACGCCATTGGCATCGCACATCATGTCCGGGCCGCACTGGCCACACGTACCGCCGCAGCCATCGTCGCCGCAGACCTTGCCCACGCAATCGGGCATGCACACCACGCACAGCCCGTCCTCGCACAGGAAGCCGGGATCGCAGTCGCCGCAGGAATTGAAGCACTCGTCGAAGCCGCAATCCATGCCTTCGCAGCTGCAGTCCTGGCAGTTCTGGGTCTCGTCGCAGAACTGGACATCGGTGCAATCGCCGCAGGTCCCGCCGCATCCGTCGTCGCCGCAGGTCTTGCCTTCGCAGGACGGCGTGCAGCAGTTGCTCAGGTAACAGATGGCGGGTTCCGTGCAGGTCCCGCAGGAGCCGTCACATCCGTCGCTGCCGCAGGTGGCATCCACGCAGTCGGGGAAGCAGGGGCACTGGGCGCCGCATTCGGCACATTCACCCGTACAGATGGCATCCCACTCGTTTTCGCAACAGTAGGGGTCCATGGCGCAGACGCAGGCCTCGCAGTCGCAGCCCGGGCATCCGGGGCTCGCCATGGGCGTACAGCCGTCGTCCACCACGTCGGTGCAGATCCCGAACAGGCAGCCCAGGCCGCCGGTGCAGGTGCCGCAGGCATTGCCACAGCCGTCGCCGCCGCACTCCTTATCCGCGCAGGAGCAGTCCTGGCAGTTCTGGGTTGCGTCGCAGAACTGGGTCTCCAGGCATTCCCCACAGGACGCGCCACATTCGTCCACGCCGCAGGTCATGCCTTCGCAACTGCAGTCCTGGCAGTTGTCCGTGTCGTCGCAGAACTGGGTTTCGAGGCAGTCACCACAGGACGCGCCGCATTCATCCACGCCGCAGGTCATGCCTTCGCAGCTGCAGTCCTGGCACTCGAACATGTCGTTGCAGAACGCATCGAAGGCACAGGAACCGCAAGAAAGACCGCACTCGTTGAGGCCACATTCCATACCTTCGCAGGTGCAGTCCTCGCAATTCTGGGTGTCGTTGCAGAACTGGACATCGGTGCAGGCGCCGCAATCCCCGCCGCATCCGTCTTCGCCGCAGGTCTTGCCGTCGCAATCGGGCATGCAGCACAGGTCCATGAAGCAGACCAGGCCGTCAGTGCAGTCGCCGCAACTGCCGCCGCAACCGTCCTCCCCGCAGTCCTTGTCAGTGCACTCCGGGACACAGCAGCTTCCGTCGGGCTGACACACGGTGCCTTCCAGGCAATCACAGGCCGTGCAGGTGTCCCCATCGCACCAGAAGCCCTCGGTGCACTCCGGTTCGCAGGAAAGGCAATCCTTGGGGAAATCCGGGCTCTCTTCCGTATGTCCGCAGTCGTAGAAGAACGCCTCCGCGTTCCAACCGCAGGTGTTGGCGGGCGGCTCGTTGTCCTGGCAGGGGATGCCGCAGATCCAGCCTCCCTCGCACCACTGGAGGGAGCCGTCGTCGGCGCAGCAACCCTCGTATGTCACGACCCCGCAACCCTCCTCCACGGGCGTGCCCGCGGAACACTGGGCCTGGGCATCGCCGACCATCGCAAACTGGGTAGCGAACAACGCCACCACGAGGGCCGTGAAACCCGAATACAACCTCACAGACATGCTGATACCTCCTGGACTACCTGCTCCGTTACCGGAGACCACTCCTACAAAGTACAAGAGTTTCGCAGACACACCCTTAATAGTCAAGGAAAAATAGAGGCCGGATGCAAAGTAGCGATCGGGTCTCGCTGCAAACGGGCTGGGATGCACTGGACCGTCGCGGATGCCGACGCGATCATCGCTTTGCGTTGCTGCAAACTCAGTGGCCGCTTCGAGGACTTCTGGGAACGCCGTTCAATCGGTCGGGTGGCGGACGGATGAAATCATCTCACAAATTTGACGTGCGCCCCTGGGCCTTGAGAGCCTGTGGCAGGGGGGGGGCGGCCTACCAGAAGACACGGACGAAAAACGCGGCCGCGAGGGCGATGCCGGTATTCAATGCGGTGCTGACCCCGGCCCACCGCCATCCCACTTCCCGCACCAGGGTGGCGATGGTGGCCACGCACGGGACATAGAAGGTAACGAAGAGACTGAAGCCCAGTATCTGTGCCGGGGACATGACCGCGGCCACGTCGTCGGTCCCCAGGGCCTGGAACAGCAGGATCAGTGAAAGTTCCTTGCGCAGGACCCCGAAGAACAGGGTCACGCCCACAGCCTCGGGCAGACCCAGAAGGCCCACAGTGAGGGGTCTCAGGACGGCGTTCATCCAGTTGTTTATGCCCACGTACTCCAGGATGCCCATGATCACGGAGGCCACGATGAGGATGGGCCAGGCCGCCACCAGGAACTCGTAGGTGCGGAACCAGACCTTCTTCAGCACGGACCTCAGCGGCGGCACCCGGTAGGGGGGCACGTCCATCAGGAGCCCGGCCTGGGATCCCTTCACCATGGACGACAGGATCCGGCCGGCCACGGCGGCCACCACGATGTTCAGCGCGTAGACCCCCAGGGCGTACAGTGGCCCCAGAAGCGCGGCCACCAGAGCCAGGATCACCACGGTCCTGGCGGAGCACGGTATGAGGGGAACGAGGAGCGACGTGAGGATCCGGTCCCGCGGCGTTTCCAGGATCCGGGTGCCCATGATGGCCGGGACGTTGCAGCCATATCCCAGGATCAGCGGTATGACGCTCTTGCCGTGCAGGCCGATGCGGTGAAGGGCGCCGTCCACCATGTACGCGGCCCGTGGCAGGTAACCCACGTCCTCGTAGAGGGACATCATGAAGAGCAGGGGCAGAAGGTAGGGCAGCACGATACCCACGCCGCCGGCCACCCCTTCCACGAATCCCCGGAGCATGGCCCAGATGAAACTCTCGGACGCCCGGGGCGACAGGACCTCCAGCAGGGACTCGAAGGGGGCGGACACCACGCCCGCCAGCAGGTCTCCGAACAGGAAGGCCACGAGGAAAAGCGACGCAATGGCCGCCCCGGCCACCCCCAGGCCCAGCACGGGGTGCATGACCACGCCGTCCAGGCGGTCCCGCAGGGTCATCTTCCGCCGTGGCACCACCCGCGCTACCGCTTCGAAGAGGTCCATGGCCACAGCATGGCGGTGGGATGACAGGGTGGTCTCTTCGGGCCAGTCATGGAGCACAGCGAGCCGTTTCCTTTCGTCCAGCGCGAAGCGCAGGAATTCCGGGTCGGCATTGCCCGCCACTTCTTCGATAACCGGGTCGCCCTCCAGCAGGCGCAGGGCCACGAATCGCTCAGGCGCCCCGATCCCGTCGGCCAGGCCGCCGGGCATCCGGTCCAGGATTCCGCGGACCGTCTCTTCCACGTCGCGATCGTAGATGGGCGGCGTGCCCAGGGAGGGGCGATCCGCCATATCCAGGGCCCGGGACACCACGGACACCACGCCCTTGCCCCGGATGGCAATGGTGGGGACCACGGGGATGCCCAGTCGCTTTTCCAACCGGGCCACGTCCACGTCGATTCCCTTGCGCTCGGCCTCGTCCAGCATGTTGAGGGCCAGCACCATGGGGACGCCCATTTCCAGCAACTGGAGTGTCAGTTCGATGCTGCGGGCCAGAACGGAGGCATCCACCACGGCCACAAGCACGTCCGCCTTGCCCGACAGGAGATAGTCCCTCGTCACCCGCTCGGCCGCGTCGTGGGGTGATATGGAGTAGGTCCCCGGCAGGTCGATGATCCGGGCACGCCGGCCATCGGCCACCACCTCGCTGGAGGTGTAGGACACGGTGGACCCGGGGAAGTTGCCCGTGTCGGCCTTGAAACCCGCCAGGGCATTGAACAGGGTGCTTTTGCCGCAGTTCGGCTGCCCGGCCAGGGCAATCACAGGAAGGCCGGCATCCTCTCGAGCACGGTCCATGTGGATTCCTCTGTCCTTTCGGGAGGACACAATGCGACCTTCGCGAAGTGGATGGGTTCTGGACCGGGTCAGGCTTCCACGGGCTCGACATGGAGCTTTTCCGCCATGCCCCGGCCCAGGGCCACGCGGACACCCGATGAAGGAATTTCCACCAGGATGGGCCCATGAAATGGCGCGTATCCCACCACCAGCAGTTCGTCGCCCACGTGGATTCCCATGCCGTCCAGGCTCGAGGCGAACCGGTGTCCGCTCGCTCGTTTCAACACCCGCACACGGGATCCTTTGGAGGCCTGCTCAAGGGTCATGACGACTCCGTGCCTGGAAAGGCGCGCTTCACTTATAAATGATAATGGTTATCACTTTACTGTCAAGGCCCGATTCCGACCAGAACACGGGTAGCTCGGCGATCACGCCGGCCCCTCGACGCGCTCGATCCGGGCGCCGATGGCCTTCAGCTTATCGTCGATGCGTTCGTATCCCCGATCGATCTGTTCGATATTGTGCATGACCGACCGGCCCGATGCGGCCAGGCAGGCGATGAGCAGCGCCATTCCGGCCCGGATGTCGGGACTGCGCAGGGTCGCCCCGAAGAGGTTCGACGGCCCGGCCACCACCACCCGGTGTGGGTCGCAGAGGATGATGGATGCCCCCATGCTGATGAGCGAATCCACGAAGAACATGCGGCCCTCGTACATCTTTTCGAAGAACAGCACCGTCCCCTTCGACCGGGTGGCGGTCACGATGGCGATGCTCATGAGGTCCGTGGGGAACTGGGGCCATGGGGCATCGTCGATCTGGGGGACCACGCCGTGGAGATCGGTCCGGATGGCGGGCGCCTGCCCCCCCTTCACCAGGCAGTCGGTCCCGGACAACTCGATGCCCACGCCCAGCTTGTCGAACACGGTCCGGATCTTCCGAAGATCCCGGGGGATCACGTCGTGGATGACCAGGCCGTCGCCCATGATCCCGGCCAGGCCGATAAAGGACCCCACCTCGAGGTAATCGGGGCCGATGCGGTGGGTGGTGCCGTGGAGCCTGTCCACCCCCGTTACGGTCAGGATGTTGGTCCCGATCCCGCTGATCCGGGCCCCCATGGATTCGAGCATCCGGCACAGGCCCTGAACGTGGGGCTCGCAGGCGGCGTTCTCTATAACCGTGGTCCCGCAGGCCAGGACCGCGGCCATGAGGGCGTTCTCCGTGCCCGTGACGCTGGCCTCGTCCAGGAACATTTCGGCCCCTTCGAGCCGGGACGCGTGCAGCCGGTAGGACTCGCCTACCTCCAGTTGGGCCCCGAGGGACTGGAAAGCGGTAAAATGGGTATCGAGCTTCCTGCGGCCGATGACGTCACCCCCCGGCGGGGGCAGTTCCACCTCGCCCAGGCGGGCCATCACGGGCCCCGCGAACAGGACGGAGGCCCGGACCCGGCCACACAATTCCCGGTCCAGCACGGACTTGTTGACCTGGGATGCCGTGATGCTGGCCTGGTTGGGCCCGGTCCATTCCACCCCGGCGCCAAGATCCCGCAGGACCTCGCACATCACCAGTACGTCACGGATGCGCGGCAGGTTATCCAGGACCACCGTTTCTTCCGTGAGGAGGCAGGCGGCCAGCGTGGGCAACGCCTCGTTCTTGTTCCCGGAAGGCGTGACCTCCCCGGACACCCGGTTTCCCCCTTCGATGATGAATCGGCCCATGGGCACCTCCCTTCGGGGCGTCTACCGTCTACCGTCTATCGTCTGCCGTCCGCCGTCAAGAAAACAGGTCAATCCCTGGACGTGAACCGCCCGGCCTCCGTGTGGAATACCCGACATCCGGTCGGCTGACCACCCGGCACCGAGGTCCCGGTGAGGAAACTCTGGCCCGGATAGGCAGCCAGGTACTCCACCACCCGATCCTGGCGCGTGGCGTCCAGGTCCGCCAGGGCGTCATCCAGGACCAGCACGGGATCCACCTGGAGGTTGACGCGGAAGACCCGCGTCTCCGCCGCCTTCCAGGCCAGCATCAGCACCTTCCTCTGGCCCCGGCTGGCGTGCCCTCGCGCACGGTGGCCCAGCAGGTCCACCCGGAGGTCATCGGTATGGGGCCCCACGGTGGTCCGGCCCAGGGTCGTGTCCGTTGACCTCCGCTCGTGCAGACGCCGGCGAAGCAGGGCCCCGATGTCACCCCGGCCCGTGCCCTCGGGGATCCAGCGGGAGGCATACGACACCGCCACTGACAGGTCTTCACCGGCCATGTCGTCCAGCGTTCCGGGCAGGTGCTCCAGGAGGCTGTCGAGGGCCTCCTTGCGGGCCAGAACCACCTGGCCTCCGGCCTCGGCCATGGCCTCCTCGCAGGCGTCCAGCACCCCAACGTCGAAGGACCCGCCCGGGGACTTCAGGATCTCGTTCCTTTCTCGAACCAGCTTGGAATACCGGCCTATCAGGGCCGTCCGGGACGGATCCAGGAGCACGGCGAACCGGTCCACCAGGGTCCGGCGTCCATCGGGACCGCCCTCGAGGATGGCCGGATCGTCGGGACTTAGAAAGGCCACGGTGACCCTGGACAGACATTCCCGCGATGAACGGACGGGATGGTCGTCCAGGGTGACCCGTCTGAAACCGCGCCCCACCCCGATCTCGATGGTGTGCTCCCCCCGGTCGCCGGAGACCGACCCCAGCAGGTGGGCCGACTCGCTGTCGTGGGAAACCAGGTCCGTGGTCCGTGAGGTCCTGAAGGACCTGAGCCAGGACAGGAAGGTGATGGCCTCCACCAGGTTGGTCTTGCCCTGACCGTTGGCCCCCACCACGAGGTTCATGCCGGGACCGGGGGACACGTCGGCCTGTCCGATGTTTCGAAAGTCGGTGACCTGGAGGCGGGTGATTCGCACAGTGCGTGCGCCTGTGGGCGAAAGGCCTAGACCCTGACGGGCATGATGAGTTGCAGTATCCCCTCGTCCTCGGGCGACACCAGCGCCGTGGCCGAGGAGTGGTCCTTGATCTTGACCGTGACCTCCTTGCCGGGCAGGGCGTTCAGGGCTTCGATGAGATACCGGTTGTTAAAGGCAATCTCCAGGGGTTCCCCGGTGTACTCCAGGTCCACCTCGCTGTGGGCGTCCCCCTTGTCCGGGTCCTGGGCCATGATCTGGATTCGACCGGCCTCCAGGGTCAGCTTGATCAGCGGGGTCTTTTCGGCGGAGATCACCACCGCGGCCCGCTGCACGGCCCGCACGATCTCCGAGCGATCCACGGTGAAGGACCACTTGAACTCGTCGGGCAGGACCCGCATGTAGTCGGGGTACTCCAGTTCCACCTGGCGGACCAGGAGGTACCCCGACTCCACCAGGAAGACCACGGCGTTCCTCTGGAAGCCCAGGGTGACGTCGCCATCCACGTCGGCCAGGAACCTCTTCAACTCGTTGACACCCTTGCGGTGGATGATCACCTCCAGGGCCTGCTCCACCTTGGCGTTTTCCACCAGGCGGGACAACCGGGATAACCGGTGGCCGTCCGTGGCCACCATGTCCATCCGCACGCCCCCGTCCGCGGATGCCACCTTCATGCAGATGCCGTTCAGATTCGGGCGCCCTTCGTCCGCCGACATGGTGAAGCCCACACGCTCCGACATCTCCAGCAGGAGGTCGCAGGACACCTTGACCTGGTCCGTTATCTTCGGTTCCTGCCGTTCGGGCAGGTTGGCCGGCAGGATTCCCGGCACCTTGTAGTCCGTGCGCCCGGCCACCAGTTTCGCCCAGTCATTGTCCATGGCCTTGAGGGTAACGGGCGCATCTGGAAGCATCCGGGAAGCGTCGAACAGGCTCCGCCCGGACAGGGCCATCTGGCCTTCCGTCTTGACTTCGGCCGGGAAGGTGGTGACCAGGGTCACCTCGTATGATTGAGCCGTCAGGCGCACCGACTCCTTGCCAACGGATTCCAGTTGCACGTTCGCCATGACGCTGGACAGGTTCTTCTGTTCCGGGATGCCCTGCGCCTTGTTCAACGCGGTATTGAAATCCTTCTTTGCTGCGATGAATTCCATGATCCAGACCACCGTTGAAGACCTGGCTAATCCTAGTCTCAATTCTTCGACTCCGTCAACCGACGTGACCGACGGGGTCGATGGCCTGTCGCGGCCCCGGAGACGGGTCTTCTGTTTCGCGTTATCCGGCATCCCTGCTAATATGGAGCGCCATGTCGGAACGCCAGCGATACCGGGTCATAGAGAAAATCGATTCAGGGGGTATGGCCGAGATCTACAAGGCCAAGGCCTTCACCATGGACGGTTTTGAAAAGACCGTCGCCATCAAGCGGATCCTGCCCTCCCTGTGCAACCGCCCCAAGTTCGTGAACATGTTCCTGGACGAAGCGCGGCTCGCCATGCACCTGAACCACGCCAACATCGTCCAGGTGTTCGACGTGGGAAGGGCGCAAGGGACCTATTTCATCGTCATGGAGATGGTGGAAGGATCAAACCTCCGCCGGCTCTTCCAGCGCCTGACCGAGGTTGGCGCCCGCTTCCCCGTGCCCGTGGCCCTGTTCGTCATCACCGAGGCCCTCCAGGGCCTGGCCCACGCCCATGAACGCCGGGACTCCCACGGGAATCTCCTGGGCATCGTCCACCGGGACATTTCACCGCCCAACACCCTGATTTCCCAGGCCGGTGAGGTCAAGATCACCGATTTCGGCCTGGCCAAGGCGGTGACCCAGGTGGAGCTCACGGACCCGGGCATCGTGAAGGGCAAGTTCTCGTACCTGTCGCCCGAGGCCATGGACGGCCGCGCCGTGGACCATCGCACGGACATCTTTTCCCTGGGCGTGGTCCTGTGGGAGCTGCTGGCCAACCGCCGCCTGTTCCTGGGCAAGACCGAAATGGAAACGGTGGGACTGGTCCAGAAGACCGACGTCCCGGCCCTGACCCTGTTGAATCCGGACATGACCGACGGCCTGGACAAGCTGGTCCGGAAATCACTGCACAGGGATCCCAGGAAGCGCTTCCATTCGGCCCGGGAAATGGGCGACGAGCTCATGGCCTACCTGTTCAAGAAGGGTCTCAAGGTCACCTCCTATGACCTGGCCGAGTTCATCCGCTCGGTGTTCGAAGCCCAGGCGGTGCGGGAAGAAGGGGCCACTCAGGAACAGATCGGGATGCTTATTTCCGACGAGATCCTGAGCCTCTCCATGCTCCGGTACGCGGGACAGCCCCTGCCCGTGGAAGGCAGCGTGCCGGTCAGCGTGGAACGTATCCAACTGGGTGGCCGGATCTCGGCGGAGGACATCAAGGGCTCACCCAATCCCAATGCCGAACCCCCCGTCGAACGCCCCCAGAGGACCGCCCTGGTGGAAATGCTGGAGGGTCGCGAGACCACCCCCATGTCGGCGGTGACCATTCCCAAAAGGAGCCCATGGACCTTGATCCTGTGGATCATGCTGGGTGTGGTGGGCGTGGGGACCATCAGTGCCGGGGCCTATTTCATCTGGGACATCTTCTTCAGCTGACCCGGATCAATCCCGAACACGGCGTTATTTCCTTTGGGTCTTTCCGGGCGGAGGCCGGCGCATCTTCACGGGCTGGGGGATCCGTTTCACACGGGATCGAATGCCTGATCGCGTGCGGGCCCCCGACCCACGGCCCAGGGTATAGGGCACCTCGATGACAGGTTGGTCCTTCCGGTTCGTCCGGACCTGGACCTTGCCGCTGGTCTTGTCGGGCTTTGTCGCAAGGGTCAGATGCGCGACCCACTGGCCGTTCACCTGCTCCACCTTGCCGGTCACGAAGCCCGCCGGGTCCTTGACGCCCTTCAGCTTGAAGGCCTTCTTCGACAGGGAAGAAACGCGCACGTCCACGATCTGCGCCTGTTTTTCCTTGAAATCGGAAAAGAAGACCCGGGGCGGGTCGGTCCACAGGTCGTTCGAAACCGTCCCGCTCACCGTGAGCCGCAGGGTCTTGGGATTGTCCAGGTTGGTGGTGGCCATCACGCTTTCCGAGAGCCGGCCGGGCTTGTCGCCGGCGGTCACGGTGACCTCCAGAGTGGGTCCACCCTTGCCTTCCACCAGTTTGGCGGACACCCTCCCGGGATTGGACGGCTTGATCTGGGTGATCTTGAACTTGCCCGGATCACGGGCCACCACCTTCACGGTCTGGGTCTTCTTCTCGCCCCGCGCCACCCGCCCCAGCCTGACATAGGCCGGTTCGAAGGCGGCGATGACTTCCACGTCCCCGCTGAGCGTGAGCGTGAACTTCGGTTGCTTGGGGTCGTTGGACGACACCGTCACCGACTTCTTGAGCTTGCCCTTGCGTCCACGGGAACTGACCTTGACTTCGATTTTTCCTTCCCCGCCCGGGGGAACGTCGGTCGCCGAAACGACGGCCGCCGTACAGCCTCAACCACCCCTCGCGGACAGGATGTTGAGCACGTCGTCACCCACGTTCCTGATGGTGAACACATGCTTCATTTCATCGCCCTGGACCACCTTCCCGTACTCGTGAAGTGGTTTGTCGCAGGCAATCACGGGGCCCTTCTTGCCGGCCTTGTCCGTCTTGGCGGGCGCGGACGCCTTGGGGGGCGCCTTGTCGGGCGGGTCGGACTTGGGGGTTTCGCCGCCCTTGCAGCCCCACAGCCCGGCCAGGGCCAGGGCGCCGGCCGCCAGCCACGGCATCATTCTTTTCAGTCTCAATTTCACCTCCGCATTCCCTCGAGGCCCGGACTCCGGAACCTCAGTCGTTGAAGATGTAGTCATACCAGAACCGCTTGCTTCTGTCCTGCGTGAGATCCACATGGATGTGCTTGATCTGGGTGTAGGCCAGCGGTCCCTGGGGCCCCAGTTCCCTGCCCACCACGGAACCGGCGCCGATGAGCACGTTGAGCACGCCTTCCGGCAACCCGGCCTCCATGGCGCATGATGACCATCATGGTGGTCTTCCGGATGGTTGCCCCACCGTCTTTCGCTTCCAGTTGCGCCAGCTCGAATTACTTTTCCTTCAGCTTTTCACACACATTGTACAGGATCCGGGTAGAGGATCCGGGTACAGGATCCGGGCCCTCTCCTTTGGCTCCAGTCCGCTCCAAACGCCGGAGTCGAAGGACTTTCGGGCGGCCTCCACCGCCCGCTTCGCATCGCCCTCGGTGGCCACCGGTACTTCGGCAATGGGTTCCTCGGTGGCAGGGTTGAAGGTGGGCCTGGTCTCCCCGGATTCGGCGTCCACGAACTGGCCGTCGATCAGCATCCGGTAGCGATCCATGACCTTTCCTCGACAGTGATTCAGTTCGCATTCTATCCAGTCCACGAACCCTGATCAACGCCGGTGGATTCGGATTCCACTTGCTCCACTGTGCCCTGGAACCGTAGAATGGCATCCTCCGAACCTTAGCGGCGCCCGGGAAACGGTTGGCCCTTCAGGAGGACCGAAATGAACTGGATGGACTTGCAGCGAAACCTGCCCGCGCACCTCGGGGTGCCGTTTAGGCTTTCCTTCGAAGCCGCCACGGGACGCTACGCCTGCGCCTGCCTGCTGTTTGGCGGGCACCGGCTCCTGAGGTGGGTCCTGGCCTGTCGGGACGGCTGGTCCGCCGACGGACTCGTCAAGCCCCGCATGGAGGATCTGGGCAAGGCCTTGCTCAAGGCCGGAAAGAAAAAGAAGAAAGGCGCCAAGGGACCCTTGACCGCGGCGGTGAAGAAGGCCCTGAAGGACAAGGACGCGGAACAGGCGATCAACGACCTCCTGACCGCGACCGAACTGTTCCTTTCACCCGACATGGTATCGGGAACGGAAGACGCCACCGCGCTGGCCGGCGAATGCGGCGATATCCTCCACCGCCTCGCCACCGCGTTCGAGCCGGTGCTGGAAGTGACGCCCGTGACCGGCGGCCCCAAGGGACCGGACACCCTCTTCGGCTGGTCGGGACCCGGCGGGCACGGCGCCTCACGGGCGACCCACGGCTTCACGTCCCCGGTCACGGCCCTGCTCCTGCCCGGCAGCGACGAACCGGCGGAACAGGGTCCAGCCACGGCCACCGAGCCCCCTGCCCCCCTGCTGCCCTGCGCGGGGCCGAAAGGCGGAGGCTGGTGGGAATGCCCCAACGGCCGGGTGTACGACGCCGACGGCCTGCCGGCGGCGCCACTCATGAACCTTACGCCGGCGGGCGCCCTGGGGCGGCTCCTGTTCTGGAACCTGTCATCCGACGAGAACCCCGTCCACTTGGCCGATAGGCTGGTGGACACGGGGTCTCCCGAAGCGGGCGGCGTTCTCCTGGTGACCGCGGTGGCGACCCAGGCGGAAACCGTGTCTCCCGAGTCCTTCGAGGAGGCGGTCCATTTCCTGGCGGAAAACGAACTGCAGGAGCAGGGTGAGGCCCTCACCGCCTTCTTCGTGGAAGGTATGGAAGCCCTTGAGGCCCGGCTCCGCGAAGCCGACGACCTGAAGGGTGTGTCCGACGTCCTGCTGAAACGACAGCAGCTCGAAAAAGGTCCGCAGAAGGTCCTGACCCTGTCCCGTCTGGCGAACCTGTTCCGCGAGAAGCTCGATGATCCGGATGCCGGATTCGTCTGCCTGGTGAGCGCCCTGGAGGAGGCCCCGGATGACGACACCATCCTCGGGGACCTGGTGGAGGAAGCGGGTCGGTCCGGCAAGGAAAAAGAGGCCGCAGAGCGCCTGTTGGAGCTGGCCGGCGAACAGGCGGGAGACGGACGGGAGGCCCTGTCGCGGGCCGCGGGGCAACTGTACATGGCGGGGGAACCGGACCCCGAAAAGGCCGCGGCGGCCATGAAGATCGCCCTTGAATCCGCTCCCGAGGACATAGACCTGCTTCAGGCGGCTTCCGACGTAGCAATCAAACTGGGAGACCACACCTGGCTGGAGGAGCTTTTCGTCGGGCGTCGGGACCACGCCGCAGACAACGCGTCGCGCCTGGAGGCCGTGCTGGCCCTGGCCCTGCTGTACCAGGAGGAGCGGCCGGAAGAGGCTGCGGACCTGTATCACCAGGCCCTGATCCTGGACCCGAATCACCAGGAGTCCTTCGAGGCCCTGGTGGCCATCCGACTGAAGATGGGCAAACCCGAGGTTGTCCGGGAGGAATGCGAGGGCCTCCTCACCAGGACCTTCGACCCGGCCATGCGCGCCGACATCCTGAAGCGGTACGCCTCGCTGATGATGGACGTGTTCAAGGACGAAGCGGCGGCGGCCAGGGCACTGTCCGAGGCCCTGCTGCTGGACCCCGAGGATGGCACCATCCCGGACCTGCTGGGCACCCTGTACGAGGGCCTGGGCGAATGGAGACGACTCATCGGTTTCCTGCGCCGCCGGGCCAACGCGGAGCCGGACAACGCCACCCATCACCTCCTGCAAATGGCCGAGATCGCCCGCCGGAACCTGGAGGACACGGACGCGGCACTGGGATTCCTGACAGAGGCGGCGGCCCTGGCGCCCGACGATCAGGAGCCGCGCAGACTCATCCGGACCCTCCACGAGGAACTGGGACTCTGGGCCGACGTGGCCCGGGACCTGGAAGAATCGGCCGGCAAGGCCCCGGCGGAAGACCGGATGGAGATCCTGACGAACCTGGGCACGCTGTATCTCGATCGCCTGTCACTGAGGGGGCGGGCCAAGGACACCTTGTGGCGGGCCCTGGAATCGGCCCCGTCCGCCGCCAGGGCGGACCTGGCGGGACGGTTGGCGGCCCTGCACCGGGAGGACGGCGAGAACGAACGGGAATTCGACGCGCTGAAGGCCGCCGTGGAGGCCATGGGCGATGACGAAAAGGCCGCGGACCTCTACGCGGAGATGGGCCGCCTGGCCATGGAACCGCCACAGGACGAGGAATCCGCGCGTAAGTCCCTGGAAAAGGCCGTGGCATTGAACCCGGTCCACACGGAAGCCGTGGAACGCCTGGCGGGCATGCTGCTGGAACATAACGAGCCCGAAAGGGTGATCACCCTGGTCGAACCACTGGCAGCCAAGGCCGCACAGGACGAAGACTCCGACGCGGAACGCCGCCTGAGGCTCCTGGGCGCCGGGGCCGCCATGAAATGCGCCGACCACGAGGCCGCAGCGGCCCAGTACGCGAGGGCCGTGGAACTGGACCCGGCGGACCACCGGACCCAGGTCATCCTGGGGCGACTCCAGGCCCAGGCGGGCCAGGACAAGGAGGCATCCGAACTGCTGACGGCCGTGCTGGAGGAGGCCGGTGAATCGCTGACTCCCATGGACCGGATCGAAGTGCTCCACACGGTGGCGGGTTGCGCCACGCGCCAGGGAGACCATGCCAAGGCACTGGACATGCTGGACTCTGCCTACCGCCTGAGAGGCACGGTGGACGGGCAGTCCCTGAGGGACCTCGCTGTCGCTTCCCAGGAGGCCGGCGCCCACGAAAAGACCGTGGGCTACCTGCAGGAATTGGTGAGCGTTGAAACCAAGGGCCCTCAGCGTTTCGCGGACAAGATGCAATTGGGAGACCTCCTGAGGGGGCCGCTGGAAGATCCGGCCAGGGCCCTTGCCTGGTACATGGAGGCCACCGAAGAAGGGGTTTCACCCAAGGCGGCCCTGCACAAAGCCCTGGACGCGGCGGTTACGGCCGGTGAAAACGAACAGGCCAAGACCATTCTGGAACGCGTGCTGGACCTGGAGCAGGACGGTGCCAAACGGGCCCAATACCACTATGCTCTGGCCCTGCACGTCATGGAGCACCTGAAGGACTCGGCCACGGCCCGTCAGCACCTGTGGACGGCCCTGGAGACCCACCCCGATCAGGAAGACGCAGTGAAGGCACTGGAAAACATCCTGTCCGCCGAAAAGGACGAAGAGGGTCTTGCCAGATTGTTCCAGCTGCTGGCCCGGCACTACCGGCTCACGGGGCAGGAAGACAAGCTGCAGCACACCTTGAGGAGGCTGGCCGAGGGCTACGACGAGCGATTGGACAATCCCCTGCTGGCCGCCGAGGCCCTGCAGCAGATGCTGAAGAACAAACCCGACGACCTGGATGCCACCATCCGTCTGGCCGAGGTGCTGACCCGGGCCCCCGGGAAGGAAAACGAGGCACTGGGGGCGCACCGCCGGGTGCTCGAAATCGACCCCACCAGCGATGGGTCCTACCGGGCCATTCGCGACCTCTGCGTGGTGATGGGCGACGAGGACGGGGCCTGGACCGCGGCGTCGGCCTTGAGGGTGCTGGGCAACGCCACCGAGGCCGACAAGGCGGCCTTCGAGGCGGGCAGGCACCCGGCCCTCCTGCTCAAGCGCGACTCGCTGCCCGAAGGCACCTTCGAAAAGTTGATCACCGACCGGCGGGCGGACCCGGGCATGGCCAGGGTCCTCGATATCCTGTACGACCCCCTGCGGTCACTCCTGCCCTGGAAGAAGCCCGCCGACCTCGGGCTTTCCTACGGCGACCTCATGGACATGGGTCAGCGGGGCATGTTCCAGAACATGGCCGCCGCCGGGTCCAAGGTGCTGGGAATCCCGCTGCCCCGGGTCTACCGGACCAAGGGCCGGAACGGCCTGACCAAGCTGGCCTTCGATCCGCCGGCGCTGGCCGCCGGTGACGACGTGGTGGAGGGCTGGAGGGGCAAGGAACTGCGATTCGGGCTGGGCCGAGCGCTGGTGACCTTTGCGCCGGGATTCCAGCTCACGGGAATATCCGAGGTGGAGACCCTCCGACTGTTCTTCCTGGCCGCCCTGCAGATTGCCTTTGACGACTACCCGGTTCCAGAGGACGCCGTGGGCGTCAAGGAAATGGCAAAGGACCTGTCAAAGAAACTGACGCCGGAGATGCGGACCGAGATCCACGCCATCCTGACCGTGTTCCGCCGGGACCAGAAACACATCGATACCCAGGCCTTCCTCCAGGGTGTGGACCTCACGGCCTCGCGAGCCGGCCTGTTCCTGGCCAATGACCTCTACGTGGCGGCGGGCCTCCTGTCGGAGGACGCCATCTTCCTGAGCGACCTGGAATACGGGGACAGGGTCACGGACCTGTGTGCCTGGACGGTCTCCGCCCGTTACGCGCAACTGCGACGCAGGATGCTCCGGTCAGGCTCGGACCCGGAGAAAGGCTGATTTCCGGAGTTCCACGAACATGAAGGGACGGCTCGATCTTTCCACCCATGGAGATGTCCGGGTCCTGAGACTCTCCACCAGGGTCTCACGTCTGGTGGGTTACTCCGTGTGTTGCTTCCAGTGGGACGATGTGCTGGTGGATTCCGGTTTCCTCCACGCCTGGAACGTGTTCGAGCCCCACCTCCGGCGACACCCGGTCCGTCTGCTCCTACACACCCACTCCCACGAGGACCACGCGGGCAACTCGGCGGCCGTGATGCGGTTGACCGGGGCCAAGGCCCCGGCGCCGGCAAACCTGGTGGACGACCTGGAACACCTGGAACGGGATCACTATCGCTGGTTCCGGAAAATCACCTGGGGCGCCCCCCCGGAACCCTGCCCCGCCACCGTCCTGGACGGGGATCTCGTTAAATGGGGCTGCCGCCGTTTCCGTTACATAGCCACGCCGGGGCACTGTTCTTCCCACCACGTCGTGTTCGAGGAGACCACCCGGATGGTCTTCACCGGAGACCTGTACCTGGCCCCGGTCATCCGGTTCGCCTCCCGGCACGAAGAACTGGACCAGACCCTGGCGTCACTGCACCGGGTGGCCGACCTGGAGCCCGAAGTGATGTTCGATTCACACCTCGGCCCCCTGCGAGAGCCATCGAAACTGCTTCGCGAGAGGGCCCGGAACATGGAAGATGTCCGTCAGCGCATTCTGGATCTGCACGCACAGGGCCTGTCGCCCCGGGTCATCGCCAGGCGCCTTTTCGGGCCCGAGAACCACCTGCGATTGATCACCGGGGGCGATTTCAAGAAGCAGAACGTGGTGTGGTCGTTCCTGAAAGGGGCGGGAAAGGGATGAGTCGCTGATAGCCTATCGCCTATCGCTTGTCGAGGGGAGGGCCCGAATCGCAGGGGGACCATTTCGGTTCGTCGGGAAAACGGGGCTGGACGGCGACCCCGGATTCCCTGGCGGCCTGGTTCAGGTCGGCCTTGTCCCGGTCGATGAGCACCCCGTGCTCGGCCCACTTCAGCATCTCCCAGTCGGTCCAGGCATCCCCGAAAACCAGCGCCGGCCTGCGACCGATGAACTGCCGGATGGCGTCTACCTTGCCCTGCCGGTAGGTGACGGGCGTCAGAAGGTCTCCCGTGAGCCGCCCGTCCTTTTCCGAACTCCGGTTGCCCAGAACCTTTTCGGGTGGGACCCCGTAGGCTCGGACGGCCTCCTCCACGAGCCACTCCGGTGAAGCGCTCACGACCCAGAGGTCGAATCCCGCGTCCCGGAGGCGGCGGATCATCTTGTCCATGGCCGGCCGGAGCCGGATGCCTTCCTGGACCTTTACGGGCTCACCCGAAAGTCCGTGGGGCTCGTGGGTCCGCAGGCAACGGGCCATGTTCAGGGCCCTGTCCATGGCGTCCCGGGTCAACCGGTACACCTCTTCCCGGGTGAGGCCCTTCAGGACCTGCACGAGGAAGGCCAGGCCGGCTTCCTTTCCCCCTTCCTTCCACAATTCGTAGTACCGCTGAAGAACCTTGAAGCGGATCTGGCGTCGCAGCCTCTCCCGCAGGCCGGCCTCGGGGTCATTGCCCAGGGTTTTGAAAAGCGCCGCCGTCGCCGCGGGGAACACCCGGGACTCGGGATCGGCGGGGTCGAATCCGTACCGCAGGTGGTCCGCCTGGAAGGTCAGCAGGGTGTGGGAGATGTCACCGTCGATCAGGGTATTGTCGAAGTCGAAAACCGCCAGGGGTCGGGGGGACGTCCGGTCCGGTGAATCCTTCCTGGCCTCGATGAGGCCCGCAACCAGCCCGTCCACTTCAGGGGACCACCCGCCCGTGCTCCGGCACGCCCCGAAAAGGAAGAGAACCGACAGGAACAGGGCCTGTCGCTGCACGACTCGACTCCTCCGGTGGCTCAATAGTCGATCCCGGTCCCGAGATCATAATCGACCTGGTCGGGAAACAGCCTATCGTACAGCTTTTCCCGTTCCCCGGGATCAAGGTGCAGGTAAGCGTAACGCACCAGGTGACCGGCCACCAGCCGGCAGTAGTTCCTGCCTTCGTTGTAGGAGATATGCTCCACCATCTCGTCGAAGGGCAGGCCCCGGTTCTGTGTCAGGAACCGCTTGATGGGCGGAGCGCCGGCGTTGTAGGCCGCCGAGGCGAACACCATCTGACCCTTGAAGTCCTGCAGCAGGCCGCCCAGGTAACAGGTGCCGAAAAGCAGGTTGCGCCCCGGTCCGAAGAAGGATTCCACCTCGAAGGGAACGCCCAGTGCCCGGGACACCACCTCGGCCGTCTTGGGGATCATCTGCATGATGCCGAGGGCCGCGGTGTGGGACACCTGTCGGGGGTCGTACCGGGATTCCTGGCGCATGATGGAGTAGATCCAGTGCTCCGGGAGGTGGAACCTCTGCGACAGGACCCGGGCCATGTCCCGGTGTGCCCGGGGGTACCGGACCATCCAGTACAGCGACTGCCCGCGATCCGGTTTCTTTGACATGCGGTTCGCAAAGTCGCTCGACGCCTTCCGATGAAGCGTGTTGTAGTCCTCGATGGCGGTATAGACCGTCAGCAGGAACCGGGTCCGATCGGTCCCCTTGAGACGCCTTTCCACGGATCGGGCGATGGGCCGGTAGGCGCGGCGCGCCCGTCCCGTTTCCCCCACGTCCGAATAATCCTTGACCAGGCGCAACGTCGACCGAAGTGATGCCGGCAAACGGTCCAGGGCCCACAGGGGCTCGGGTTCCCGGGGCACAAGAGCCTCACCCGTCATCCATGGCGGCAGGGGCGCGGCCCCCCACAGGTGGAGACGCTTGGCCGCCAGGACCGCGTAATAGGTCATTGGGTAGCGATCCAGGGCCATCTGCATCCAGCGAACGGACTCGGCCTCGTTGCCCAGGGCCCGATGGGACATGCCGCCCCAGTACATGGCCTTTCCCGCCACCAGCTTGTTGCCCATCTTGAGCATCCGATCGAAGACCTTGAGCGCCTCGCTGTGTCGTTGCAGCTTGTAGAGGGACCAGGCTTTGGCCCACACGATGTAGGACCGGAGCTTATGCCTCTTCACCCGGCGCAGGAACTGTTCCAGCAGGGGCAGGGCCTCCTGGTAGCGGCCGTGGTCATAGGGGAGCCAACCCAGGTAATACAGGGCCTTGACCCTTCTCTTTCCCCGCGGGGCCAGCCTCAGGCACTCCCGATACTGGTCGGCCGCCCGGTCGTACTCCTCGAGCTTGGCAAAGGCCCGGGCCTTCTGATAGGCGGCTTCGGCGGCCTCCAGTGCGCCCCCGCGGCGGGCAAGGTCCAGGAAATGGATGGCCTTGCGGGCATCGTCCCTGACGTAGTTCAGATGGGACATGGCCAGGCGGTAGGCGAGGGATGCACCGTGATCGCCGCCGGACCAGAGTTTCTGCAACAGGCGCTGGTAGTTCGCGTAGTCCATGGCTTGGAAGAACCCGTGGGCGCGTTTTCTCAAACGATCCCGGTCCAGTTCGGCCTCGGTGAGACCCGTGCGCCGGGCGGCCGCCGTGGCGGGAAACTCGATGTACAACCTGACCAGCAGTTCCCGTCGCCTGGATTCGGGTGAAGCCCGGGCCAGGAGATACAGGGCCTCGGACCGGTGCCGGTCCAGGGACGCCGAATCCAGGATCGATCGCGCCACCTTCCGGGCCTCCACGTCATCGCCGGCCTTTTGGGCCTGCTGGGCCAGCATCAGTCGGGCCTCGTCCCGCCGGTCCGACAGGGGGTACCGGGCCAGGTAGCGTCGGATTTCGTCGCGCGCCGTCTCGTGGTCCGTGGCGTTTTTGGCGACAAGACGTTCGAATGCGGGGAGGTCGCGAAGCCCCGGGGCCAGCCACTCCACGTCCAGTCGATCCAGGGCCGCCAGTGCCTCTCCCGGCCGCTTCGCCCCGTTGAGGGCACGGGCCAGAAGGAGGAGGGTCTTGGCCTGTTCGCGGCGTGGCATGGGACGGGCCTCGGCGGCAGACAGGAAGGCTTCGGCCCTCAGGGGGTCCAGGAGCCTCAGGTGGACCAGGCCCCGCCGGCGGGTCTCCTCCCACGGGGCGTCAGGGACCGGGACGGGCGCGCCGGTGGACAGGGTCGCCATAACCGCTAGCAACGCAATCGGTGATAAGGCCACCAGCACCACCTTTCAAGGCATGGAGAAGGAAATCGTATCACGTTCACTGGTTGACAACGGGGGCCGGTGGATGGAATGGTGTGGCTGGTTGAATGCTGGAGGAGACCCCATGTTCAAGATTCGATGGATGACCCCGATCCTGTGCGTGCTGTTCCTGGCGGCCGGCTGCAAGGCCGCACCGGGCGAGCAGAAGAAGGAGGCACCCAAACCCGCTGCCAAGACCGCGGTGAAGGCGGAAGAGCCGGCCAAGAAGGCGCCCAAGGCCGAAATGCCGTCGGAGAAACCGGCCCCCAACCCGGCCAAGGAAGCGCCGAAAGCGGAGGCAAAGAAAGTGAAGACCGAAACGGGACTGGAATACGAGATCATCAAGGAAGGCACCGGCGCGGCCCCCAAGGCGGGGCAGACCGTGGTGGTGCACTACACCGGCTGGCTCACGGACGGAAAGAAGTTCGACAGTTCCGTGGACCGGGGCAAGCCCTTCAAGTTCCAGCTGGGAGCAGGCCGGGTCATCCGGGGCTGGGACCAGGGACTGGCCCTCATGAAAGTGGGTGACAAGCGCAAGCTCACCATCCCGCCGGAACTGGGCTACGGCGCCCGCGGGGCCGGCGGGGCCATTCCCCCCAACGCCACGCTGATCTTCGAAGTGGAACTGCTCGGTATCGAGTAGGCAACCAGCCTACATCTTCGTCAGGAACATGTAGATCTTTCCCGTTCCTTCCCCGAACATGTTCTCGTTCAGGGAAATGACCATGTCCCCCTGTACGCAGTAAGGCTCACGGGTATCGCCCGACTCCTCCGGTATCACGATCTCGTTCCCGTCGACGGTGTATTCCTGGACCGTGGGCTCCTCGCCCGGATTGGTCTGGGTCTTTGTGCAGATGCAGTTGTCTCCTCCCACCGCACAGGTAAGGTCGTCCGTCAGGTCGGCGCATTGCGCCTCCAGCTCGGTCCCGCAGGTCATGGGGACGGTGACCTCCTGGATGATGGTCTGGGAATTCAGGGTCATGGTCATGGTGGAGCCATCGAAGGTCGCCGCCACAGGGCGTGAAATCCTTCACGGCGTTGGAACAGTCCGAGATCAGGACCGCCTTGTCGTCCACGAAGATGACTGTGAACTTCGAGAAGTGCTTGGTGTGCCCGCTGAAAACGCCGTTACCGGCTACAAAGGCCGAAAACATAGTTGTTCGTGCGACAACTATCGAAGTGAACGGGCAAGCTGTCAAGGTGGTGGCAACGCGGGATTTCCGCTATCCTCCGGACATGGGCACGGCATGGTTTTCTCCCATCACGACCTTCCTGCTGGTTTCCCGCCTGCACATCGTGACCATCGCCGCCCTGGGCACGCTCACCTTCGGGTGGCTGTTCACCGGGGAGTACCTGTGGACCCTCCCTCTCATCGCCGCCGTGGACTGGTTCCTGGTCAACCTCGTGAACCGGGTGGTGGACCTCCCCGAAGACCGCGCCAACCGCATCACCGGCACGGACTGGGTGGCCCGGCACTCGAAAATTCTGCTGGCCCTGTCGGTGGGAGTCCTGGCGACCTCCTTCGTGGTTGTCCAGTGCCTGCAACCCGCCCTGTGGCCGCTGCGGGCCGGCTACCACCTGCTGGGCTTCGCCTACAACTATCCCCTGCTGCCCCTGGGGCGCGAACGGCGCATCCGGCTGAAGGAAATCTACGGCGTCAAGAACACGGCCAGCGCCATGGGCTTCCTGATCACGGTGTTCGGTTACCCCCTGGCGTCGTCGTGGGGCGGCCTGCAGGTGGGTTGGGACTACGTGATCACCATGGCGCTGTTCTTCTTCTTTTCCGAGCTGAGCTACGAAGTGGTCTACGACCTGCGCGACATCCCCGGGGACCGCGAGGCGGGAATCCCCACATTCCCCGTGGTGCACGGGCTGGAAGTGACGCGGTCCATCGTGTACGGACTGCTGGCCCTGAGCGCCATGGCCCTGATCACGGGCTACGCGGCCGACCTGATCGACTGGCCGGCCTTCATCATGATCGTCGGTCTGGGCGTCCAGTTGGCCGCCTACCAGTACTTCCAGCGTCGCGGAGTCACGGCCACGGACTGCATCCTGCTCACCCTGACCGGCGCCGGCCTGCTTCTGGCCTACAACCTGTGGGTCTGGTCAGGCTTGCCCCTGAACCCGTTTTCCTCCTGATTTCCAGGTCACGAGGGACATCCAGGGCAGGGCGAAGCTGAAGGCGAACACCATCAAGGGAACGTCGTCGCTGTTGTACAGGAGCAGCAACCAGAAGAAATAGGACGCGGCCACCATCCTGGACACCATTTCGTCCAGGGGTAGTGCGGCCCGGTGCCGCAGGCGGCGACAAGGAATCACCAGCAACCCGCACAGGGCGGCCACGAACCCCGCATAGATGCCGTCCGACACGGGGCCCGTCACCCACTTGAAGAAGCCCCACCAGCAGGCCATCAGAAGGACGTGAGTGACCAACGGCGCCCCGAACACGGTCAAGGGTTTCATTTGGCCTGGGACGACCCCGAGAAACAGGAGGCAGGCCGCCGCAAAGCAGCCCCAGCCGAAGAATCCCATGAAAGGCACCCCGAAGGGGCCGGGCTCTAACCAGTGCCACAGACCGGTGGAAGTGGCCACGGCCTCGATGAGGGCCGCGTCGAAGATCACGATGGCGCTCCCCAGCCCGATGGCCGCGACCCGACCGCGGCACAGCCGGGAGGCCACGTCCCGGGCCGACAGGATTACGAAGGGCCAGATGGCCGCCACCATCACCGGCACCCGGTCCAGGAAGAGGTGCCACCCGGGCGCGTACTCGTAGAACCCGAAAAGGCGGATGCAGGAATCCTCCGCCAGCCAGGCCGCCGGTGCGATGAGGGCGTAATCCCTCATGAAGGCCCAACCGGCGGACCGCCCCCGGCGGAACCGTATACCTAAATAGGCCAGGATGATGACGAGGGCCGCGGGTTCGACCCAGGTGAACGGATCAGGCATGGGTGGAATGAGTAGCATGGAGAGCGTCTACCGTCCACCGTCCACCGTTGATCGTTGATCGTTTGCAGGGGATGGATCCTGGAGTGCGCAAGCTTGCGCTTTCCGAGGCGGAGCAGCTCCGCCGGATCCACAGCGGCAGCAAGCAGCCGCACTCCAAAACACGACACGGCCCATCCGGGTAGATGACGTCCACGTTCACGGAAGACGCCCCCCATGGTTGACATCTCCCACGCGACTGCGGGATACACAAGATATGGCAGGGGACGACACGCCGGGCACGGGCTTGCTGGAAAAGCTCTCGGGGGGCCTCGAACACGATCTTCTTCGGGACGCCTTGGTCCAACCCATGTCCCCGGTCGGTGCGCCCGACCCGGGTGACTACGCCACCGTGGCCTTTCACCTCCTCCTGATGGGCGCCCTCGCGACGGCCCTCCTCCTGTGGCGGGATTCCGGACCCGCCTTGCGACACACCCGGTGGTTGGTGGCCGGGTTCGCGCTGGCCTTCCTGGCGACGGCCTGGACCGCCCTGGCTGGGCTCACCGATCCGTTCATCATCGACCAGATGGTGGTGTCCGTGGATGGAAATACGGGCAAGAACCTCACCCTCCTTTATCATCTCTTCCATCCCGAACCGGTTCGGACCAGCCTCATTGCCGTGGTCCGGCACCTGTCCGGTGCCGACGGCCTTCCCCCCATGGTCACGGTGGCCCGCCTGTCGTTCCTGTGCTCCGTGGCATCGCTTCTGGGACTGGTCCTGGCCGGGATCCTGTGTCGCGCCGGCCTGGCGGTCACCGTGATGGCGATCGGCGCCTGGGGACTCAGTTCCCTGTTCCTGGTCAACGCCTTCTCCGACAGTCCCCTGCCCTTCGTGGCGTTCTACGCCGCAGGCGTGCACCTGGCCGGGGCCGTGATGATGGATCGGCGGGCGCCCCTGTTGCCCCGGGCTGCGGCCCTGTTGCCGTTTATCGGCTTTCAGTTCCTGGTGGCCGACATGAGACCGGAACTCCTGGTGGTCTGGATCCCGGCGGACGCCCTGCTCCTGGCCTCCTGGGTGAGCCGCCAGGGACCGACGGACCTGGTGGAGCGCCTGGCCGAAGGTCTGTTCGGCTTCGCGCGCCTGGTGGCCGGCCACTGGAAAAGGATGGCCCTGGTCCTGCCCGTTGTCGCCGTGGTCCTGATCGCACCGGCCCTGCTGGTGAAGGCGCCGTTCAGCCTGTACGACGAGCCCAGGACCGCCCAGTGCTTCCCGTTCTTCCTGTCCACCGTGCTGTGGGGCTACTTCGTCCCGACCCTGGCCAGGATGGCCTTCTGGGTGACTCCGGCGCTCTTCTTGTTCCTGGTGGCGGGACTCCTGTGGAGCCTGGTCAGACCCCGGGTCATGCTCGGGGCCGGACTGGGGGTGGCCGCCGTACTGTCCGCCCACTGGATGCTGGCACTGTCACACACAGAGTTCAACTTCATCCGGGTGGTGGGGCCGGTGGTCCCCGTACTGGTCCTCCTGGGACTGTCGGCCGCCGGGTCGTGGAACCGGAACCAGCGCCTGCTGGCGGCCGGATTGTGCGGCGCCGTCCTCCTGTCCTCCTACGGAATGCCCGACACGCTCCACTGGGCCGGGGAGCCGTCCCGGGGACTGGAACACCCCCTGAGCGGCCAGGACAACGTGGGGGAGGCCCGTTTCGTATCCCGATACCTGTCTCAGAATCCGGGCGTGTGTCTCATCGCGCCGGTGCTGGTGGACGAATATTACGGCCGGGACGAGGTCCCGCGCCATCGGCAACTGGTGGACCTGCTGGTGCTCCGGAACGGGTCAGCGGTCCGTTTCGGCAAGGCGCTGGGCACGGCGGACCACCCACAACTCATGGAGGCCGTCAGGGCCGTGGCGTCTGGCTGTCGGGAAAGCCGGGTCTACCTGGGACTGGACTGTACCCTCCAGGGGGTGACGTATTGTGATGCCCTGCGTCCTCACCTGGCCTATCACCGGGGCGAAAACTTCCAGGGACCTCAGTACAGCGCCCCCCGCTACGGCCGCCGGACCCTGCGCCGGGACATCGGCGCCTACTTCATCAACGATCCCTCCGTGGGACCGCCGTCGGTGGTGCCATCGGAGGACCGTTGATCGTGTAGAAGGCGACGGGGCGTGGAGCGTCTACCGTCTACCGAAAGTGAATCACTCCGCGCTCTTCTTGCCGACCCGGTGTTCGGGGTGGTCATAGAGCCGGACGAAGTCGGCGGGCACGAATTCGGTGTCGTAGGCCCTGGACAGGATCTCGTGGGGTCGCCCCTCTGGTCGGCCCTGATCGGGCCAGCCCAGGACGCAGGAGGTCCCCTGTTCCGGCGCTCCCAGAAGGGTCAGGGCCACTTCTTCCTCTTCGGGCAGAAGGTCCAGGGTCAGGGGGGCTTCCAGGAGGCCCCGCGCAACCTCCAGATCCACCGGGCAGATGAATGCAAGTCGGGTGGGGCCCGGTTTCGGGCGCCGCACGGGCACCTGGCGGGCCTCCATGAAGGTCATCCCTTCCACGCTCGCTCGGTTGATGGCCTCGAGGTCCGGGGGGTTGTCATCCCGGGTGAGGAGGACCGCCGTGATCCACTCGCCGGCGCCCCGGTATCCCACGGGCAGGGGCGGGCGGTAGGTGATCCGGGGCTGCGGGTGATATCCGCCGGACAGGGCCGACTTCAGCCCAGCACGCCGCAGGATGCGCGGTATATGCTTGACCAGGTCCTTCTGGGACAGCCAGGCCGAGCGGCCGTTCCGAGTGAACACGAAGTGCCAGAAAGTTACGTCATCGGCCGGCGCATCCATGGTCGGTGCAACGGTGCCGATGTCGCCTTCCACCAGGGACGCCGCGTCCCTCACCGTGGCTGCGCGTTCGACGGCCAGGGCCTTGGCGTCGCAGGGGGTGCCGCACTGATAGCAGAGGACCTTTTTCGCCGACTCGAAATCCGCGGCCTCGGGCCGGCGTCCCGGCGTGGACGGCTTCTCGCAGGGGGCGAGAGGCTTGCCCTTGAAGGCCCGCTCCCTTTCCGCCAGCAGAAACTCGCGGGTCACCAGGGGATCCACCACTTCCCAGGGCAGGGGGGCTCCCGTGGGGAGAGGACCGAGGAAGGCCTCCCGGTCCACGCCCGCCTCCTCGAAGGCCTCGTCCCACCAGTCGTAGCGGACGATCTCGTCCCAGTTGTCGAACCGGCACCCCTTGAGGAAGGCCCGCCGTATCACGTCACCCACGCGTCGGTCCCCCCGGGCCATGACACACTCTAGCCGGGACATGGGTCCGCTGGAAAACTTGAGGTGCACGCCCTTGCCCAGGGCCTCGCGCAACAGGGTACGACGGTCATCGATCACCCGGATCGAAGCCATGCCCTCCCATTGGAAGGGGGTGTGGGGGCGGGGCACGAAGAGGCCCACGGCGGCTGTAACCCTGGCCCGCGGGGTGATCTGCCGTCCCGTCTTCAGCACCTCGCGGCATAGACGGGCCACGGCCATCACGTCGTCTTCCGTCTCCGTGGGCAGACCGATCATGAAGTAGAGCTTGATTCGCTGCCAACCCGACCCGAAGGCCCGCCGGGCCGCCTCCACCAGGTCTTCGTCCCTCACGTTCTTGTTGATCACGTCCCGCAGGCGCTGTGACCCGGCCTCCGGTGCAAGGGTCAGCCCCGTAGCCCGGACCGCCCGCAGGTCTTCCAACACCTGATCGGACAGCCCGTAGGCCCGCAGGGAGGACACCGTCAGTGTCACGCCCGTGGGGGACAGGGCGCTCGAAAGGGCATGCACCAGGGGTTCGAGGCCCGGGTGATCCGAGGGCGACAGGGACCCAAGGGACACCTCCTCGTATCCCTGGGCCTTCACGTTTTCCAGCGTGGTGTGAAGCACATTGGACGGCGAACGGTCCCTCAGGGGCCGGTAGGTGTATCCCGCTTCGCAGAACCGACACCCCTCGGAGCACCCGCGGGATATCTCCACGGAAGTGCGGTCGAACACGGCCCGGTTCCAGGGCACCACGGTTCCCAGCGGCTGGGGAAAGCGGTCCAGGTCGTCGATGAAAAGCCGGGTCACGCGTTCCGGGGCCCCCGACTTTGGGCTCGCCTGCAGCCAGCCCGTCCCGGAGTCGGGCCTGGCGTCGTACAGGGAAGGGCAATAGATGCCCGGCCGACGAGCCAGCGCTTCCAGTCGTTCGGACCGGGAAGCGCCTTCCCGCCGCATCCGGCCCGCCAGCCTCAGCACGTCGGGCAGGTCGTCTTCGGCCTCGCCCACCAGGAAGGCATCGAAGAAGTCCGCCATGGGCTCGGGCCGCAGGGCACAGGGTCCTCCACCCAGAATGACGGGGCCGCTTTCATCCCGGTCCGCCGTGGTCAGGGCGATCCCGGACAGGTCCAGCACGTTGAGCACGTTCGTGTAGGACAATTCGTGCTGCAGGGAGAAGCCCACCACGTCGAACTCGGCCAGGGGCAGGTGGTTCTCCAGCGAGACCAGGGGCAATCCCCGTTCCCTCAACTCGGCCTCCATGTCCGCCCAGGGGGCATAGCACCGCTCCAGTCGAAGGTCCGGCTCCCGGTTCACCAGGTCGTAGAGGATCTGGGAACCGGTGTGGGACATACCCACTTCATAGACGTCGGGGAACACCAGAACCATGGAGGACCGGTCCCCGACGGGCGCCTTGACCAGGGTGCCGAACTCGCCGCCTGCGTAGCGGGAAGGCGAACGGACCCGGTGTAGAAAACCGGCCCAGGGATGTGATGGATTCACCTTCATGCCAGCTGCACGGACACCCGATCCCTTCGAGGGTCCGCCTCCAGGATCCTGAGCATCACCTTGGCGCCCGGATTCAATCTTCCGCCGCCGGGTATGTGCACCTCCAGCCCGGTCACGTCCAGTGCCACCACGGCCCGCGATCCCTGGGTGGCCAGCACCTCGCCGATCTCCACGGCGCCTTCCGATGCCTTGAGAGACTTGAGCTGGAAGTAGCGCCTTGCCTCCCTCTCGGTCCGGCTGACGGCCTCCCCTCGGGTCTCGAGATCACCGAAGATCCGCAGGATCCGTTCCGTGTCCATGGGGGCCTTGCCGTCTTTGAGGAAGCCTTTCAACTGGACCTGCACCGCGAAGTCCTGAAACCGTCTCAGCGGGGAGGTGACCTGGGTGTAGCCCACCACGCCCATACCGTAGTGGAAGTCGGGCTGGGTGGTGATCTCGGCCCGGTGCAGCGACCTCACCATCCGGTAGAAGTAGGGTCGCGTTCCCGGCTTGAGTTCCGAGGCGGCGTCCGGATCATCGGGCGGATTCTGGCGGCGATAAACGGCCGGGATCCCGTTCTGCCGCGCGAACCGGCCCACCTGGGTGCAGGCCAGCACCATGAACTCCGCCACCATGCGCCTCGACGGAGAGGCCCAGGGCAGGCGGCGGATCACGATCTCGCCCTCTTCCACCCTGACCGAAATGTCGTCCTTGGCCAGGATCAGAGCCCCGGCTTCCTCGCGCCGGCGCCGCAGCAGGACGGCCAGGTCGTTCAGAATCTTCAGGGCGTTGGTCGTGGGGTCCGGCGAACCGGCCTCGACCCCGATGAGGCCGTCCGACTCTTCGTAGGAAAGTTGCCGCTGAACCCGGGCCAGGACCGGCTCGAACCTGAAGGCCGACACCGTCCCGCCGATGGTGAGGTCGCAGGCAAAGTCCAGCATGGGCCTGAGTGCGCCCTCGTTGAGCGAAAACGCATCTTCTGAAAGCACCGGGGGAAACATGTGCACCTTGCCGTTGGGCAAGTACAGGGTGGCCGCCCGGGCCATGCCCTCCACGGCGGTGAGGGAGTCGAGATTCATTCCGGCGGAGGGGTCCGCGATGAGCACGTGCACCCGGTATCCCGATTCCAGGTCCTCCACCATGAGGGCGTCATCGACCTCGGTGGTCCATGGATCGTCCACGGCCACCGGGCCGCAGTGGCCTTCGGTGGGCTCCAGGGTGCGGCGCAGACCCAGTTCACCGTCGGTCAGGGACATCCCGGCGAGGATGGCTGCCTCGGCTTCCACCTCCGCCGGAAAACGGAAACGGATATGATTGCGGTGCAGGGCCAGGATCTCGTCTTCCTCGTAGACCCCCAGGCGGGTCAGGAGATACACGGCCTGGTTGCCCGGATCGGACATCTTTCCACCCAGGACCTTCTCCAGGACACGGACTCCCCTGGCCCCGTTCCGGGTGTCCGGACCGTCCACCGCCAGATCCTGAAGCCAGGTCGAACCCAGGGCGCGATCCGGGTGGGACAGGTCCACGGCCGGCCCATCCCCCAGTGCGGACTCCAGGCTTTGGGCCACCCTTTCCAGCAGGGCGGTCTCCTGCTCCTCGCGCTCCAGGCGTTTGAGCGCCGAGTCCACGGCCTCGCGGGAGTACGGGGTGAAGCTGCGGCCCCGACCTTCCTTGAAATAGGTCCCGTCCTCTGCGAGGACGCACGCCACGGCGGAACGGTGCTCGGGACCGGCCTCGGGGAACAGGATCTCTGCCAGATCCTCTACCTGGTGGGAGCCACCCTCCCCGGACAGCAGGTCCCACAGGGCGGACAGGTCCACCTCTTCCATGGATTCGGATACCCGGTCGTGGAAGGCGCCCATGGCATCCACGGCGGCATCGGCGGCGTGCAGGGGGGCCCTGGCTTCGGATAACCAGAATATCCGGTCTTCGAGCCAGGTCTCTCGACCTCCCGACTCCACCAGCACACGGACGCGATCACCGGACCACTCCACCACCACTCCCGGGGTCACTCCCCGGCTGGTGAGCGCGTAGGCGATCTTTCCCACTTCGTTGGACGCCATGAATCAATTGCCCCGCGCAGTGGCCGCGAGCCCGCGGTGCCGCCAGTACATGAAGGCGCCATAGGCAAACAGGGGGATACCGATGAGCTGGGAGGTGGAAAGACCCAGGAGGTCCCCGCGAGGGTCAGCGCGCCAGAATTCGATGACGAACCGCAGGACCGCGTACTGCATGAGGAACGTGAAGAACAGCTGGCCATCGAACCGGGCCCGGGTCCGGCGCCAGAAGTACAGGTAGAGGAAGATTGCCATACACCCGATGGCCTCCCAGAGCTGGGTGGGATACACCGGCAGCGACTCTGTGGCCGCCCGATTGATGAGGCCTTCGGTCAGGTGATGGTCCCAGACCGGGCTTCCGCGGGGAAAGGACAGGCCGCCGTGGGCGGGCGTGGGACAGACTTGCCCCCAGCAGCAACCGGACAGGAAGCAGCCCATGCGGCCGAAGACCAGGCCGAGAGGTATGGCGTAGCCGGCCAGGTCGCCCACCTTCCAGACGGGCATTCCGAAGCGCCTGACGAACCAGATGCCCAACGGGATGGCCAGGGCCAGACCACCGTAGTAGACGAGCCCTCCGTACCAGAACTTGAAGGCCCGAAAACAGTCCTTTGCGTGGCACGTGCCCTTTTCCGGGTGGCAGAGGTCCCCCTTTTCCGCCTCCACGCAGTCCCCGTCGTCCTTGCACCTGACGCCCCCGGGCAGGGCTTCACCCTTGACCAGCAGGGGCGCCACGCACAGGTTCTTGTAGTCCTCCCAGTACCCGTCGGCGGCCACGTGCAGCACCCGCGCGCCCACGATGCCCGCGATGATCATCACCAATCCCAGGTCCAGGAAGCGGTTCCCGTCCACGCCTCCCCGTCTCAGCACGTCCCGGTGGGCCAGCAACACCACGAAGGTGTATCCCACCATGAGGAAAGTGAAATAGGCGGGGAACTCGATGAAGCCCAGGTCGAAGGTGGGGAACAAGGGGTTTCTCCAGCAGGTCCGCCGGGGATTGTACCACCGGGGGGAATGGGTGCGCCTCAATAGGCGTTGCGGATGAGGATTGGATGAATCGAGGTTGAAGGATGAACGACAAACGTCCAACGACGATGGGTGCCCGAACCAGGACAGGACGCCGTTTGACGATGGACCTTTGACGTTAAACCGGGTAAATCCAACGACCGACGCTGTCTTATTGGTCCCAGAGCCCCTGTGATATCATCATCGGGCCCTTCGGTCTGGTGGAGGAAGATATGCCCCCGGGACCTGAAACCATCTATGGAATCAACGTGTTCGAACAGGTGATCCAGTCCCGGGGAATGGTCCTCGCGGTGCTGGTCCTTCTCATCGGACTGTCCGTGTTCTCGTGGTTTGTCATCGGCTACAAATGGCTGCTCTTCCGCCGGATCAGGAAGGATACCGAGCGGTTCTTCGACATCTTCTGGCGCTCCGAGACCCTGGATGCCGTGGAGAGCGCCAGTGAAGGCCTGCCCCGGTGCCCGACAGCCCGCCTCTTCCACGCCGCCTATACCGAGTTGAACCGGTTCAAGGGCACGGGCAAGGAGGACAGCGACGGGAGCACGCACCTGGGCGGCGGGTTCGAGAACATCGAGCGGGCCCTGAGGCGGGCGGTTCAGGACGAGATATCCCACCTCGAGCACCTGGTCGGATTCCTGGCGACCACGGGCTCGGCCGCCCCCTTCATCGGGCTCTTCGGCACGGTCTGGGGCATCATGAACGCCTTCGCCTACATCCACCCCGATCGGCCCATCCTGGAGACGGTGACACCCCACATCGCGCAGGCCCTGGTGGCCACGGCCATCGGGCTGCTGGCGGCCATTCCCGCCGTGATGGCGTACAACTATTTCACCGGGCGGATCAGGAACTTCACCGTGGAGATGGACAACTTCTCCATCGATTTCCTGAATATCCTCAAGCGACACTTCTTCAAGGACTGAGCATGCAGGGGCCCGGAAACAGAGGCGCCATGCTGTCCGAGATCAACGTGACGCCCCTGGTGGACGTCATGCTGGTCCTGTTGATCATCTTCATGATCTCGTCTTCCATCGAAACACTGCAGGTGCAGCAGGAAAAACAGCGAATCGAGAAGGAATTCGAAATCGACGACATGCCGGATCAGAAGGTGCCGGTCAACCTTCCCAAGACCAATGCCGAGCCGGTGAACCTGGCCGAGGACAGGAAACTGGTGATGACCATCAACGAGCGGGCCGAGTTCTTCATCGGGCCCACGAAGATCCTCTCGTGCCTGGACCTGGCGCCCCGTCTGGACAAGGTACTGGGGACACGCCGCTCGGCCTGGGGACCCAACGAGGACAAGGCCTTCAAGCTCTGCCTCGATGCCCTGGAAGCCAAACTGTCGAAGAACGCCAAGCTCAAGGCCGACAAGGAGATGTATCTGAGGGCCGACGAAGGCATTCCCTATGGCATGGTCCTCAAGGTGATGGCCCGGATCCGGGCGTCGGGCGTGGCCAAGTTCGGGCTGGTGGCGGAGCCCGAAGAGGCCCCGAAAGGGGCGGCGCAGTGACCGATGCTCTTCTACAGACCCCCGGCAGGGACTTGGGCGGCGGTTGGGCGCTGTGGTTCGGCGGGACCGTGACCCTGGGCGTTCACGGGATCATCGTCACGGTGCTGGCCACGGCCACGGGCGCGGCGGACCTGGATGCCGTGACCTTTCCAGTGAGCCGCCGCCTGTGCGACGACATCCGCTGCGCCGAAAAGGCCCGCACGGACCGTCGACGGGGCCTGGACGAGGAAGCGGTGGACGTGGGAATCATCGAAGCCACGGTGATCCCCCGACTCGGTCTGGCGGAACCCAAGGCTCGCAAGCTCCCCAAGCTGATCAAGTACGAACAGCCTGAAAAGATCGAGGAGGCCGTCAACGTCATCAGGGACAATCCCATCGTCAAGAAAATCAAGCACAAGGACGTGAAGCCCAAGAAGGCGGAACTGGACCGCCGGCGCAAGAAGAAGTCCCTGGTGGCCATCCTGGGCTCGCCCGAAGACGACGACCCGCGCAAGCGAGCCACCTCCCTGGACCGAATCATCGGGTCAAAGTCAGGGATCGTCACCGGGGTGGGAACGGACAAGATCGAAGGCAACGTCTATGCCGGCAAGGTGGCGGGCGCCATCCACCAGCGGTTCACCGTGCCCCCGTTCCTGGGCGAGTCCGAATTGAAGAAACTTCGCATGAGGATCCGCATCACGCGGATGAACGAGGGCGGACAGATCGTCAAATACAAGGTCATGAGGAAGTCCCGCACCCGGGCGTTCGACGAGGCGGCCATAAGGGCCATTCGTCAGTTCATGCCCAGTGAAGGCGGGGTGGCGCACCTGCCGGCCCCCGATGCCAGGACCCTCAAGTACATCAACGCCCGGGGCATGGTGGTGGACCTGGACGGGGCCCTGTTCCGGAAGTGATCGGGGGACTTGGGACATCAACGCAACGTCATCAGTCACGGGCCGAGGGGTCCTGTTCCAGGCCCTGGTGGTGCTCCTGCTCACGGCCCTTGCCCTAACAGCCATGGCCCGTGGCGGGGACCGCACCAGGCCCGTTCCCGACGACCCGAGATGCGGACGTTTCGGTTATGCCCGGAGCGTTCCCATGCCTCTCATTCCCGTCGCCTGGCCCCTGATCCAGGACCTCAGCCGGCACGGAGAACTGGAAGGGGTGACCGAAAGGCTCTCCCGGGCCATCGCCAATGACCTGGGTCTCTCCGGCGTCTTCCTGATCCGCTCCCGCGAGTCCCGCCCCACGTCATCCATGATCACCTGGAACTCGGCGCTGGCCTTCGACTACCTGGGATGGCGACAGGCCAGGGCCTGGATGGTGGTGGTGGGCGAGGTCGCACCGAACGGTGATGGCAACCTGCGGGTCCGGCTGGATGGGTACCTGACCGAAGAAGCCGACATCCTCGGGATCGGAAACGCTGAAAAAGTGCTTTCCCCGGCAAACGTGGAGGACTTCGGTCACCAGTATGTCAACGCTCTGCTCCAGTGCATCACGGGACTGTCGGGCACCTTTGGCAGCCGGATCACCTATTCCCACCGGCCCCGCGCCGGTGCGGCCAAGGAAATCTTCTTCGTGGAGTTCGGGTCCACCGATCCGGTCCAGGTGAGCCGGGACGGGTCCGTGGCCATGCTGCCCGCCTGGGCCCCCGGTGGGGGTATCGCCTTCACCGGTTTCCAGGAGGGCAACCCTGACGTGTACCTGGCCGACTGCCCCGGATGCCCCCAAGGGGGGGTCCGGCAACTGTCCGCCCGACAGGGGATGAACTCGGGCATCGCGTTTTCCCCCAGGGGTGGTCTGGCGGCCCTCACCATGGCGCCAGACGGCAACCCGGACATCTACCTTATCGACGGGAAGACGGGGGACGCCATGGCGCGCCTGACCACCTCGGGGTCCATCGACACGAGCCCGGCCTGGTCACCGGACGGCCGGCGGATCGCCTTCGTTTCCGACCGTCGCGGGAGCCCCCAGATCTGGGTCATGAACTCCGATGGCACGGAGCAGCGGCCACTGCCCCTGTCCGGCAGTTACAACACCAGTCCGGACTGGTCCCCCGACGGCGCGGAGATCGTCTACCAGTGCCGGGTGGGCGGCAGACGCTTTACAATAAAGGTCTACAATCTCCTGACCGGCGCGGTGAGAGTCCTCACGAGGGGCGCGAGCAGCGAGGAACCGTCCTGGTCACCGGACGCGCGAATGATCGTGTACACGCACCAGGCCCGGGGTCCCAAGGAACTCTGGATGATGACCCGGGACGGAACCGGGGCCCGACCCCTCCTCGACGGCCCCGGGGAGTATTTCACGCCGGCCTGGGAGCGACCCTTCTCCGGGAACCGCTGAGGGAGGCCGACGGTGCGCCTGAAATGGCCCGATATCCTGAAACACGACGCAACCGGGAAGGCACAGCCCCTTTGGGTGCGGGCCGTGGTGGTGTCCGTATGGGCCCTGTGCGCCTCCCAGGTTCTGTGGACCGCCCGACGGTTCCTCGTGGAGGACCTCTGGCGACCCGATCCCGGGGCCGATATCCTGGTGATGGCCGCGTTGGCCGCGGGATGCGCCCTGGCCCTGGCTTCAAGGAAACGGGCCGCCGCGGAACTGGCCGGTTGGGCGGCCCTGTCCGAAGTGGTCCTGGTGGACTGGACCCAGGGCGCCCGGCTCTGGTCCCGGGTGCCCGAGGCCGTCGGATGGCTGCTGGCGGCGGTCCTTCTCCTGCTGGCCGGCAAACGGATTTTCGTCAGAAAGGCCCCCCGGGTGCGGAACACTCTGGGGGACCTGGCAGGGGCATTGCGGGCGACACTCGCCCTCTTCCTGGTCCTCGATCTCGCCGCCGCCGCGTGGATCCACGGTAACAACCCGCGGGCCATGATCACCACGGAGCCACCCCCGACCATGACCACCGTGCAAGTGGAAGGCCTGCCCACGGTCGCCACCCTGGGCAGTTCACCGGCCAACTACGAACGGGATTTCCAGAAACCCTTCAGCCTGATCCTGGCCCATCGCTTCCAGGGCCGTCTCAACTTCGTAAGTTCCGGGGAAGGCGGCGTGAATTCGGACAAGCTGGTGGCCATGGCCCGCCGACTGGTGGACTCGGACCAACGGCCCGATGGCTTTCTGGTCTACGCCGGGCACGAGGATTTCGACGACTATGCCGGCCTCAAGTTCCTGGTGGACCTGGACCCCGTGGGGCGTTCCGAGGCGACCCGGGCCGCAGTGGCCTGGGTGCTCCGCCATTCGGCCCTTGTCAGATTGAGCCTCTTCCACCTGTGGATGTGGAACTTCGACTTCTTCGCCGCGCCCGCCGGGGAGCGGGCCCGGGCCGTATTCCCCCACATGCGGGACAACCTGGAGGCCATACTGGGACTCGCCGCGGACCACGGGATACGGGTTTTCGTGGTCACGCTCCACGCCGACTGGTCCCTCACGCCCCTGGGGCATCGCGAATACGTGGGACTGTTGAACGACTGGTACCGATCCCTTCTCGCACGGTACCCCCACGTGTCCCTGGTGGACTTCGAACAGGCCGCCCGGACGCGTTATCCCGACGGGCCGCTGGCCGATTGCGAACCCTTTGAAACCCCACTGCCCGGCAGGGACGGTTGCACCAACGCCTTCCACATGAGTTCCGTGGGACACACCCTGATCGCCGACCTCGTGGAACCCGTCCTCGACCATTGGGTGGAGTCCAGGCAGTCGCCATGAGAAGGTCTGTGCCCGGGCTGGGCAATCCGGGTTAAGATGTCCCGGTGATTTTTTTGGGAGGCGGCGGTGGGCCGACGGCTCGATCTGGTCAGGGACCTGGGACGCATGGTGTGGCGCCGCAAGCTCTGGATCATGGTCCCTTTCCTGTCGTTCCTGCTGTTCGGCATGTTCCTCCTGGTGGTGGTGGAGTCCCCCGCACTCCTCCCCTTCTTCTATGCCATTTTCTGAAGGCAGGTGACCCTTGGCGTCGGACGGAACGCTCGACACAGCCGTTGTTCTCTTTTCCGGCGGTCCCCGCTCCACCCTGGCGGCCATCCGTACGGGCCTGCGCTTTCAACGGGTTCACCTGGTCACCATGACGCACAAGGGGTATTCGGGCTCCACGCACCTGGCTGCCCAGGCCCAGGGGATCGCCCGCTTCTTTGGCGACCCGGACCGTTTCGTCCACCGGCGAGTCCCCGTGGACCGCCTCGTGAGACTGGTGACCAACGGTCATCGGTGGCGGAATCTGAAACGACACGGACTGCTGTCCCTGGCGCCCTGCGGCCTGTGTCGACTGGCGGTCCACTGGCGCGCCCTGGTCTACTGCCTGGACAACGGCATCGGACACCTGGCTGACGGCCTGGTTCCCGGGGTGGGCACGCGTCCCGGCGGCTATGGCCCCATCGGCCTTGACCGGCTGCGCGAGGTACACGGGGATTTCGGTGTCCATTACGAAACGCCCCTTTACGACCTGGGTGTTCAGGCCGAAAAGGAACTGGAAAGACTGCGTTTTACCGGTGCGCCGGGGGAAGGAACCGGGACCGGCGGCCACCACGGGTTCTGCAAACTGGAGAAACTGGATGCCCTGTTCAGGCGCGCCTGCATCGGCTATCAGCGTCTCGATCGCATGGAAAGCCGGATGACAGCCGTGGTGGACGACGGTCTGGCCCGCATCCGGGACTGGACCAGGGAATACGCGGAGTCCGGCGCACGGTCCCGACTCGCGGCCTGCCTCGACCAGGGGGGGCCATGGGCACCATGAGGACCGGCGCATACAGGGGGTGGGCTACGGCCGTCTGCCTTGTGGCGGTGATGCTGCCCTTTGGTCCACGGCTCGTCCTGTCCAGGGTCCTGGGCTTTCTGTCGAATCCATCTTCAGCCCGTTCTTCGCCCCTGTTCCAGCGCCACATGCGGCTGTGGAACCGGGTGGTGCTGGGCTTCGTGTTCGTTCTGGGCTTCCCCCTGGCGCGGATCTTCTATCCACTCTGGTCCCGATCACGCCTGTCCCCGGGACCGGGCGCCCATAGCTACTGGATCCGGCGCCCACCGCCGGAGGAGTTCGAAAAAGGGATCAAGGACCCGTTCTGAGGTGACCGTGTGAACGTCCTGGGGCTCTCGTTCATGTACCACGACTCAGCCGCCTGCCTGCTGAAGGACGGCATCGTGGTGGCCGCGGCCGCAGAGGAACGATTCTCCCGCAAGAAGCACTCCCTGGATTTCCCCACCGGCGCCATCCGGTCGTGCCTATCCCTGGGCGATGTCCCCGTGGACGCCCTGGATGCCGTGGTGTTCTACGAAAAGCCTCTGCTCAAGTTCGAGCGCATCGTGACCATGAACTCGGGCGCCTTTCCCCGTGGCTTCGCCCTGTTCGCCGATGCCATGCCCCTGTGGCTCAAATACAAGCTGTTCATCCGAGAGATGATCCGCACCAACCTGGGGTATGGGGGCGACGTGTTCTTCGCCGACCACCACTATGCCCACGCATCCAGCGCGTTCTTCCCATCGGGCTTCGACGAGGCGGCCGTCCTGACCATGGACGGCGTGGGCGAGTGGGCCACCATGACCCGGGGACGGGGGGAGGGCAACCGGATCCACCTGACCCACGAACTCCGATACCCCCACAGCCTGGGGCTGCTGTACAGCACCGTGACCGCCTTCCTGGGATTCAGGGTGAACAGCGGCGAAGGCAAGGTCATGGGCCTGTCGTCCTACGGGAATCCGACCTTCCGGGACCGACTGCTGGACAGGGTGATCGACCTGCGGGACGACGGAAGCTTCCGCCTCAACCTGGACTATTTCTCGTTCCACCGGGACCTGGTGATGTACAGCCCCCGTTTCGTGGACGAGTTCGGCGAGCCCCGCAAGCCCGAATCGGACATCACGGCCCGGGACGAGGACCTGGCCTGCTCCCTCCAGGACGTGGTCAACACCGCGTGTCTCAATGCCGCCGCCCACGTGGGTCGTGAAACCGGTTCCCGGCGCCTCTGCATCGCCGGCGGCGTGGGCCTGAACAGCGTGGCCAACGGGCGGATCCTGGAAGAGGGGGACTTCGACGAGGTCTTCATCCAGCCCGCCTCCGGCGACGACGGCGGGGCCATCGGGAGTGCGCTGTTCTACTATCACCAGGTGCTCGGGAACCCCCGCCGGTGGCACATGGAACACGCCTTCCTGGGTTCCGCCGACGACCCCGACGAGGTTCAGCGGTTTCTGGATGCCAGGGGAATGCCCTACCGCCGGTTCGAACGGACAGAGGATCTCGTGGAACGGGCGGCCTCGGACCTGGCCCGAGGACGGATCGTGGGGTGGTGCCGGGGAAGGATGGAGTATGGCCCCCGGGCCCTGGGCAATCGGTCCATCCTGGCCAGCCCCACCATCGACGGAATGCAGGACGTGATGAACGAGCGGGTCAAGCACCGCGAGTCGTTTCGGCCCTTTGCGCCCGCCGTGCTGCTGGAACGGGTGGGGGAATTCTTCGACCCGCCCTTCGGAAGCCCATTCATGCTGCTCGTGGCTCGCACACGGCCCGACAAGAAAGACGTCCTGGGCGCCGTCACCCACGTGGACGGGACGGCGCGCCTCCAGACCGTGGACAAAACACACAATCCCCGTTTCCACGACCTGATCGCACGTTTCGGTGAAACGACCGGGGTCCCCGTGCTCCTGAACACCTCCTTCAACATCCGCGGGGAACCCATCGTCCGTGACTGCGGCGACGCCCTGACCTGTTTCCTGAACACGGGCATTGACTGCCTGGCCCTGGAGGACTGTTACCTCGTCAAGGAAGAGGACCCCGGCGACGGGAAGACCCGGCGACTGCTGCCGCCCCTGGAGTGGGAATGAGGAAGAAACCGGCCACCGGCGCCTTTGGACAGCAGCACGGAACCCGGCGATCGCGGTCCCTGCTGCGCGCTCTGTCGGGTCTCGAGGCCCCGGAGGTCATGGATCACCAGTCCGACTTCCCAGTGGTCCTGAGCAAGGCCACGGGCGCCCGGGTCCAGGACGTGGACGGCAACCGCTATATCGACCTAGGCGGCTTCTTCGGCGTGGCCGTGGCGGGCCACCGGAACCGGGCCGTGGTGGCGGCCCTGCGTAAACAGGCGGGACGCCTGCTCCACGGCATGGGCGACGTACATCCCACGGACACCAAGGCCCGCTTCCTGTCCAGACTGTCCCGGTGCCTGCCCGCCTCCGACTATCGAGCGGTGTTGTCCCTCAACGGGTCCGACGCCGTGGAGTGCGCACTCAAGTTCGCCGCCGCGGCCACGGGCCGCCCCGGGGTCATCGCCTTTGAGGGCGCCTACCACGGCCTCACTGCCGGTGCCCTGGAGGTCACCGCCCACGACATGTTCCGGCGACCCTTCGCGCCCACCCTGCAGGGACGCGGGTCCTTCGTGCCCTTCCCCACGGACGAGGGGGAGGCCCGGGCCGACAGGGTGCTGAAGACCATCCGGGAAAAGGCCAGGTCGGGGGAAAAGAAGAGTCATCCCATAGGCGCCATCATCGTGGAGCCCATCCAGGGCCGGGGGGGAATCCGCGTCCCGCCTCCGGGATTCCTGGCCGACCTGTCGGACCTGGCGGGCCGGGAAGGCCTGGTGCTCATCGCGGACGAGATCTACTCCGGCGTGGGGCGGACCGGGACCTTCCTCGCCGGCGACCACGAGGGCCTGGTCCCCGACGTGGTCTGCCTGGGAAAGTCACTGGGCGGCGGGATGCCCCTGTCGGCCTGCCTGCTGAGGCAGCCCGTGGCCGAGGCGGTCCAGGGCACGCCCACGGAGGCGGTACATACTTCCACCTTCCTGGGCCATCCCCTGGCCTGCGCCGCGGGACTGGCCGTACTGGGCGAAATGGAACGAAGGGACCTCTACACAGCGGCAACCCGGATCGGGACCTCCCTGATGTGGCGGGCCCGGTCCTGGAAGGAGCGCTTCGCCGGGGTGCGGGACGTACGGGGCAGGGGCGCCATGGTGGGGGTGGAACTGGCCGACAGGGACGGCGGACCCGGCTCGGACGCCGCCATGGCGGTCTGCGACAGGGCCCTCAACCAGGGCGTGATCCTGCTCCCCGCCGGCGGGGAAGGGAACGTGCTGACCTTCACCCCTCCCCTGGTGATCACCGGAAAGGATCTGGACAGGGCCCTGGACACGGTGGAAGAAGGTCTGAAAGAGGTCCTGGACTGACGGCGGGCGCCAATGATCGATCCAACACTGGTGAATCGGATACGCGAGTTCATCGGGTCGGCACGGGACCCGGATGACGGGGCCTTCGTGACCCTGTGCCGTGCCGTGGCCCGTGCCCAGGGCCGCCTTGGCGCCGGGTCCGGTCTCGAAGCCATCGAGCCGGTCCCCGAAGGGGCCTTCAAGCTGTCAGATGTGGCCCACTTCCCCAGGTCCCGGGCCCAGGCCACTTTTCGGACGTCGGGCACCACCACGGGACGGCCCGGCCTTCACCTGGTGCGGGACATGGACCTCTACCGCCGTTCTGCCCTGGCGGGATTCGAGCGCTACCTCCTGTATCCCCCCCGGCCCGGCCGGTTCGTCAGCCTCATTCCCCCGGCCCCACAACGGCCCGGCTCCTCCCTGTCCCACATGGTGTCCATGGTGATGGAGGCCTTTGCCGGTGAGCAGGCCACCTTCGCGAGGAAAGGCAACGCACTGGCTCTGACACCCCTGATGGCCGCGGTCCGGGAGGCGGTGGATTCCCGTGAACCACTGGTGCTCCTGGGAACAAGCCTGGATTTACTTACCCTGTTCGAGGCTCTGGAACATTCGAACACGGCAAACGTGGCCCTCCCACGGGGCAGCCGGGTCATGCACACCGGGGGTGACAAGGCCAGCGGGCGGGCCATCACACGGGAGAAAATCTGGCAGGGTCTTGACCGTTATTTCCAGATCCCACCGGAGGACGTGGTGGAAGAGTTCGGCATGACCGAACTTTTGTCCCAGGCCTACGATGCGCCCCGCGTGGTCCCCGGACAGCGACGACTGGTGCCGGTCCCTTGGATGCGCACCCGCGTGCTGGATCCCACAACCTTCACCGAGGTGGATTCGGGCAGCCGCGGCCTGCTGTGCCACTACGACCTGGCCAACTGCCACACAGCGGTGGCCGTGCTCACCAGCGACCTGGGGCTGCGGATCAACGAAGGCTTCAGTCACATCCACCGGGTGCCCGGGTCCACGCCCAGGGGCTGCTCACACGAGGCCGCTCGAGGGGTTCGTACCCATGTCTGACGTGCCACGGCCCGAACCGCTGCCTCCCCTCTCCGAGGAGGAAATCGCAGGCAGGCTCTTCGCCCTGCGGGAACGCTGGCGCAACCCCGGAAAGGAAGCCGGCCAAAAGGGCATGGCCACCCTGTCACGCCAGACCGGATTCCCCCCTGCGCACGTTCACGAAGCCCTGAAGAGGGCCTTTGCGCCCTTCACTCAACGCTCCATCCGTCGCCTCGTCCGCCTTGGCAGGGGACCTCGCGCCGGCTCACCGTGGCTCCTGGCCATCCTGGCGGGCCGGATCCCCGCCGTGGCTGTCAACGCCCTGTTCTGGTCCCTGGCCGCCCGGGTGCCCCTGGCCGTGAAATCCCCGGGCGCCCTGGACGCCTTCACGGCCCTGCTGGTCCGGTCCCTGGCCCGCATGGGGGGATCTCTGGGCCCCTGCGTCACCCACCTGACATTCCCTTCCGGCACCGGTCCCATGGCACGGCTGGTGGAGTCGGCGCCCCTGTGCCTGGCCTACGGCAGCGACCACACATTCCGCGCCGTGACGGAGGCTCGCCGGGGGCGTCCCACGCTGGGAGGTGGGCACCGCGAGTCCTTCGTTGTCGTGTTCCGGGAGGCCCTGGAACGGGACGGGGTGTCCCACCTCGCCCGCGCCATCGCCCGGGACAGCGCCGTCTATGACCAGGACGGCTGCCTTTCACCCCAGGCGGTGCTGGTGGAGGAAGGGGGCGGGACGAGCCCGAGGGAACTGGCCCGACGAATTCACGACGAGCTGGTCGGAATGGCCAGGCCCCTGCCACCGTCGATACCCCCGCTGGAGGAGGCCGCTCGGCTCCGGATCTTTGCCGAGGAGTGCCGGTACACGGCGCGGGCTTCGGGTGGGCGGGTCTTTCCCGAAAGAGGCGCACCGATCCCCCTGGTGGCGGTGCTCCCGGGCCAGCCCTACCGGACGGGACCGGGTCATCGCGTCCTCCAGGTACTGCCCTTTTGCGACGAGCCCGATCCCGCCCGCCTTCTTCCGTCGATGTCGGGCCATGTTCAAGGGGTGGCAGTGGCCGGCCCGAGGGCTCGCCTGGAATCTCTGTTCGAGGCCGATCCCGGCTACCGGGCCGGATACGTCTGTGCCCCGGGCCGGCTGCAGCGTCCCCCGGCCGTGTGGGCCGAGAACGGCATCATCATCACAAAGGAACTGGCCCGCCTGGCTCGCTGACCGGCCCGAGGACACCATCCAGAACCATCGGCGAATTCCCCGAAGCGTCGTCCAGATCAATGGACACCATCTCATCGTGGAACCGCAAGCTCACCGACCATCGGCTTATCAGACCCAGTTCATCGATCTCGATCCGGAGTTCGCCGGGCGTTTCCCATCGCCCCCGCGCCCGGGCCAGGGCGATGCCCACCAGTGTCCCGGTGATGCTCTTGGTGACCGATGCCACGTCGTGCAGGTCATCGGGACCAAAGGGGTGAAAGGCCGCATCCAGGTCCACGGTTCCTTGGCGAACCACCAGGACGCCATGAACCGGCAGGCCCTCGTCCATGACGGTCTCCAGGAACCGGGCCAGCCGGACGGGATCCACGCCCAGGGCTTCGGGGGTGGAACGAGGCCATTCCACGTCGGGCCAACTCTGGATCGCGGGCCAGGGTCCCTTCAGGGTTCCACCGTCGCGCAGGCACTCAGAACAAGAAGAATGGTCAGCGGGGCCTTGAAAACGATTCGCGACTCAGACATTCAGTTCAACCCAAGTCGGGGTTGTTCAGGATGATTCGTTGCGAGACACCGGACGGACCCTATCCACTCCAGGGGTAGAGGCCGTTGGAGATCTCGATCTGGTATGACTCGCAGATGGCGGGCTTGGTCTTGTCCCGCGAGATCTTGATGTAGTACTTCGCCGAGTTGTTCGAACAGGAATTGACGCCCGGCGCCGCCTCTCCGGGACAGGATCCACACTCCTGGGGATCGCCCGTGGTGGCGATGCAGTGGTTGTAATCCGGGGGTGGCCCGCAACTGTTGGAGGCCGTTGAGCACCCGCACTCGCCCTTGCCGCCGGCGTAGAAGTTGGTCGCCCACTCGGAGATGTTGCCTTCCTTGCAGATGTTGTTCGTGTCGGCGCAGGACCCCCGGTACACGTCCAGCACGAAACTGTTGCCCGGGTTCTGGGTGAACACGACCTTCATGTTGTAGAGGTCGCAGGCGTTCGGCTCGTTCTTCCAGGTGGGGTCCGAGGCGTCCACTACGTACCAGTCATCGTCGTCGTTGGGCAC
>JADHTP010000002.1 GCA_016784945.1 Deltaproteobacteria bacterium
CCAGTGCCTGTCGGGACCCCTGGGCAACTACCGGGCGACCCTGGGCGATGACTGTGACGACACGTTGCCGGAGATCAATCCGGGCGCCTTCGAGGCGTGCAACGACGTGGACGATGATTGCGATTACGAGATCGACGAAGAAAACGCCACCGGGTGCGGACCCATCTATTACGACGGCGACGCGGACGACTGGGGCACCGTGGAGTTCAAGTGCCTGTGCAAGGACACCGGCCTGTACCGGGCCGATCAGTCCGGCGACTGCAACGATACGGACGCCTTCGTGTTCCCCGGCACGACGGAAAAGTGCAACAGCGTGGACGATGACTGCAACGGCGCCACCGACGAGGCCGGGGCCACGGGCTGCACCGTGTTCAACCACGATTTCGATGGGGACGGGTGGGGCACCTCGGAGACCCAGTGCCTGTGTTCCGCCGAGTCGCCGTTCACGGCGAACAAGTCGGGCGACTGCAACGACGGCGACAAGGACGTGAACCCCGACACCCCCGAGGAATGCAACGGCAAGGACGACGACTGCGACAACATCACCGACGAGGCCAATGCCCAGTGGTGCGCCACCTTCTACCTGGACGTGGATGGGGACACCTACGGTGTGACCAACGACACCAAGTGCCTGTGCGCCGGTTCCGGGCAGTACGCGGCCAGCGAGGGCGGAGACTGCAATGACGGAGACCCGCTGGTCTTCCCCGGCGCCACCGAGTCCTGCAACGGCAAGGACGACGACTGCAACGCCGCCACCGACGAGGAGGGGGCCTTCGGGTGTTCCCAGTTCTATTTCGACGGTGACGACGACGAGTGGGGCACGGCCACGGTCCAGTCCAAGTGCCTTTGCAACGGGTCACCCCCCTATTCGGCGGCCAAGGTGGGGGACTGCAACGACTCGAGCCAGGGCGTCAATCCCGATGCCGACGAAGCCTGCAACTGGATCGACGACGACTGTGACGGCGCCACGGACGAGGAGGCCAGTGAAGGCTGCTCCACGTTCTTCCTGGACGGCGATGGCGACGGCTACGGCCTGGATGACCAGACCAAGTGCCTGTGCGGTCCGTCGGGGAACTACTCCGCGCCCGTGGGCGGGGACTGCACCGACGTGGACGGTGCCATCTATCCCGATGCGCCCGAGATTTGCAACGGCAAGGATGACGACTGCGACGGGGCAACGGACGAGGAGGGCGCCACGGGATGCACCACCTACTATTTCGATACCGACGGAGATGGATGGGGGACCACGGACTCGCTGTGTCTTTGCGCCATGTCCGGTCCCTACAAGGCGCTGTCGTCCGGTGACTGCAACGACGGGAATCCCAACGTGAATCCCACGGCCCTGGAGACGTGCAACGGCCTGGACGACGACTGCGACTCCGTGGTGGACGAAGTGAACGCGAACGGCTGCCTGAAGTTCTATCGTGACGTGGACGGCGACGGGTTCGGCACGTCCCAGTTCCAGTGCCTGTGCGTGGCCGAGGTGCCGTTCACGGCCCTGGTGGAAGGCGACTGCAACGATTCCGTGTTCCTGGTCAATCCCGACATGGAAGAGACCTGCAACGCCCAGGACGACGACTGCGACGGCCTGACCGACGAGGAGGACTCCCTGGCCTGCGAGACGTTCTTCTATGACAACGACGGGGATGGTTTCGGCGCCACCGGCAACACCAAGTGCCTGTGCGTGGCCAGCGGAAAGTACACGGCCGGCGTGGGAGGCGACTGCAACGATCTGGACGACGACACCTTCCCGGGGGCCACCGAGCGGTGCTCCGGAAAGGACGACAACTGCGACGGCACCGTGGACGAAGAGAATGCCTTCGGGTGCCTCACCAAGTACAACGACGCCGACGGGGACACCTATGGCCTGACCGGCGACACCAGGTGTCTGTGCGGTGAAACGGGTACCTATACGGCCGACCAGGGAGGCGACTGCAACGACACGGACGCCCTGGTGTTCCCGGGCGCCCTGGAGACCTGCAACGGCAAGGACGATAACTGCGATACGGTCACGGACCCCGAAAACACCCACGGGTGCACCAACTGGCAACTGGACATGGACCAGGATGGCTGGGGCACCCTGCAGTCCAAGTGCCTGTGCGCGTCCGAATCTCCCTACAACGCCACGGGAACCGGGGACTGCAACGACAACAACGCGGACGTGAACCCGGCGGCCCCGGAACTGTGCAACGGCGTGGACGACGACTGCGACACGCAGGTGGACGAGGAGGATGGCCAGGGGTGCCTCACCCATTATTACGACAACGACGGTGACGGGTACGGCGTGGAAACCAACCCCAAGTGCCTGTGCAACCCGTCAGGCAAGAACACGGCCCTGACCGACGGGGACTGCAACGACAACGACTACACGGTCTTCCCCGGCCAGGTGGAAACCTGCAACGGCAAGGACGACGACTGTGACGGGCTGGCGGACGGCGAGGGATCGGGCGGGTGCTTCACCAAGTACATGGACGCGGATGCGGACACCTTCGGGGTGAACGCGGACTTCAGGTGCCTGTGTGCCGGGGCCGGGACCTACACGGCGGACATCGGCGGCGACTGCAACGACGGGGACAACGCGGTCAATCCCCTGGCCCAGGAACTGTGCGGGAACCTCATGGACGACGACTGCAACGGCGAAACCGACGAGGCCGGTTGCCAGGGATGCATTTCCTATTACCTGGACGTGGACGGCGATACCTGGGGCGTGACCGGGGACACACAGTGCCTGTCCGCGCCACAGGGGAGCTACACGGCCACCCGGGGCCAGGACTGCAAGGACGACGACGCGGCGGTCAACCCGGGGGGAACGGAAGCCTGCAACGGCAAGGACGACGATTGCGACGGCGTCACCGACGGCGAGGGCTCCACTGGTTGCGACACGTTCCACTACGACTATGACGTGGACGGTTTCGGAGTGGTGGGGAACTCCAAGTGCCTGTGCGCCAGCAGCGACAAGTACACGGCCGTGGTCACCGGAGACTGCAACGACATCGACAACACCATCAATCCCGACGGCGTAGAGAAGTGCAACGGCAAGGACGATGACTGCAACGGGGACGAGGACGAAGAAGGGGCACAGGGCTGCTTCGAGAAGTTCTTCGACAACGACCAGGACGGGTTCGGCCTGGACGGGGACACCCTGTGCCTGTGCATGGCGGCTGGCAAGTACACCGCTGACGTGGGTTCGGACTGCAACGACAATGACGGGAACGTGAACCCGGCGGCCGTGGAACTGTGCCAGAACGGCAAGGACGACGATTGCAATGGCGAAACCGACGAAGAGGGGTGCCAGGGCTGCGTGACCTTCTACCTGGACGTGGACGATGACACCTGGGGCGTCACCGGTGACACCAAGTGCCTGAATACGGCTGACGGCGACTACCGGGCGACCCGGGGCGGCGACTGTGACGACGGCGACCTGGGGATCAACCCGGCGGCCCTGGAGTCCTGCAACGACAAGGACGACGACTGCAACGGGGTGACCGACGGCCAGAATTCCGACGGGTGCAACCCGTACTACTACGACTTCGACGTGGACACCTACGGCGTGACCGGGAATATCAAGTGCCTGTGCGCGGGCACCGGCAAGTACACGGGCGGGGTCGGCGGCGATTGCAACGACAACGATCCCAACATCTTCCCCGGCCAGGATGAGGAGTGTAACAACAAGGATGACGACTGCGACGGGAACACCGACGAGGAGGATTCCGACGGGTGCCTGGTGTTCTATTTCGACAACGACACGGACGGATTCGGGATGACGGGCAACGCCAAGTGCCTGTGTTCCGCCTCGGGCAAGTGGACCACCGGCGTGGGGGGTGACTGCGACGACGGCGACGCGGCGGTGAACCCCAGCGCCCTGGAACTGTGCAACGGAAAGGATGACGACTGCAACGGCGTGCCCGATCCTGAGGACTCCCAGGGATGCACCCTGTACTACTATGACTTCGACAGCGACACCTGGGGCACGACCCATTCCAAGTGCCTGTGCAGCCAGGGCGGCTACTACACCACCACCACGTCGGGGGACTGCAACGACAACCACGACCAGGTCTATCCCGACGCCCCGGAGAGCTGCAACAACATAGACGACGACTGCGACGGCGTCACCGACGAGACCGGGTCCAACGGGTGCACCACATTCTTCAAGGACGAGGACGACGACAACTACGGCGAAACGGGCAACACTCAGTGCATCTGCCTGCCCGAGGGGCATTACACCGCCACTCAGGGCGGGGACTGCGACGACACCAACGCCGGGGTCAACCCGTCGCGGGTGGAGGAGTGCAACGGGCTGGACGACGATTGCAACAGCCAGACCGACGAGGCCGATGACATGGACATGTGCGGCACCGTCCAGAACGGGGAACCTCTGTGTTCCGGCGGGGACTGCATGGCCGTGTGCGACAGCGGGTTCTTCGACGTGAACCAGATGCTGACGGACGGGTGCGAGTGCCAGCAGGACGGCAACGACCACACGGGGAACCAGTGCTCGGGGGCCATCAACCTGGGCACCCTGTCCGATGCCACCCCGGGGTCAGTGAAGACCGCGTCGGGGCGGATCGTCCCGGGGACCGACGAGGACTGGTACGAATTCTCGGCCACGGATTCCACGGACACCGGGACCTTCAGCAGCCCGGGTCATGACCGGTACCACGTGCGGGTGCGGGTGACGTCACCGGCGGACGGCAGCATCCGGGCCAACGTGTACAAAGGGACTTGCAACGATGCCGTGGCCTGCACGTCGGGCAGCCACAACGCTCGGGACACCCAGTGGTACACGAACTTCAGCAACACCACCACCAAGACGGGGCATGACCCCTGCGTGAGCGCCCCCTCCTGGGACTGCTGCAAGACCGGGGAGTGTGGCGGCGGCCAGTCTGCCAATGCCTGCTGTGGCGGTATCAACAACGACAATCCCACCCAGTGCACGGATTCGCTGAAGAACAAGCGTCAATGCGGCAGCGACGCCTCCACCTTTTTCGTCAAGGTCTATCGGGCCTCGGGCGCGGCCACGTCCTGTGCCGAGACCGAATACGCCATCGAAATCAGCAACGGAAAATTCCCGGCGCCATGAATCGACTTCTGCTGACCCTGTCCGTCCTGGCGCTGCTTGGCGGACCTGGTCTTCCATACCGACGACGTCCTGCAATCCCTCGATGCCGCCGTCAGCCCCACTTTCCTGCTGGAGGCCGACACCGATGAGCCCGTGCTGCACTTCGCGGAGCTGGACCCCCTGGCGGACCCGGGCGGGACGCAGGCCCTGATGCTGAGGCCCCCAGTACGGCCACGGGTTCTTCGGCCATTACGACAACATGGGGGAACTCGGGGGGCTCTATCCCCTCATGCAGGACCACGGAATCGTGTTCATGGTGGCGGGTTGGTGGGGGATGACCGACAAGGACGTTCCCGGACTGCTGGAGGGCCTCACAAGCCACCCGGGTGAATCCCTGCGATTCTCCGACCGGGTCCACCAGGGCATGGTCAACCAGCAGATCGACCTCTTCCTGCGACCCGACGGCCAGATAGTCCACACCTGCGACGGCGTGTGTGATCCTGAATAGTGATCGCTAGAACGAAAACTTCAGCACGGCGTAACCCAGTACGGGCATGAGCCCGAACTCGGACTTCACGTCCACCAGGGGGAAGGTGCCCGTGGGATCCATGGTCACGTCGGGCCTCTCGCCCAGAGGGACCATGATGCCGGCGGTGAGCCGGACGTCCTGGATCACGGACCAGCGCAAACCCAGGATGAGCAGGGACGACGGGTCGCGGAAGTTGGTGATGGCGGACAGGGTCAGGTTCACCAGGGGATGGACCTCCTGGGTGGCGGTGATGCCCAGGTAATAACGCCCGATCTGGAACGATTCGCCCCGTTCCAGCCTTTCACCCTTCATGCGGTTGCAGAAGGCGCCGATGGGCGCGAGGGCCGTGCCGCTGATGGCCTGGCGGCAGGTGGCCGGTCCCATGAGGTACTCGTCGTAGCCCCCGGGACTGGACGCGCCGTACCCGTTGAAGAAGAACTCGCCGGCCAGGGTCAGCTTGAAGGGGAAATGGTAGTCCAGTCCGATCACCGCCTCGATGTCCCAGTCACCGGAGTCCTGCATGTAGTTGAAGGCGGCCTCGCCCCTGAAACCCACTTTCTGGATGTCGCCCGAAAACTCCAGACCCACCATCCAGTTGGCCTCGTCGGCCAGCTGGAACCGGGCCGCGGATAGGGCCAGGTCGTAACCACCCAGGGTCATTCGGAACCGGGCGCCGGCGTGGAACCAGTACTTCCGGTCAGTGCCCGGGTGCCTTTCGAAGGTGGCCACCAGGTCCAGGTTGCTGGTCTGGCCCGTGAAGACCTCCACCCGCACGGCGTCCACACCCCGTTTCACGTCGGCGTCCACGTCCATGGGTGAAAAGGGGCTGAACCGGTCCGTGGGCTTCCAGAACCAGGCCGATCCCCAGGTGATGGGCTGGCGCCCGATGGTCACGTCCACGGGCCCGGCGGAAAATCCCACGAAGTATCGGTCGATGTCGTGCTCGCTGAGCACGTTGGGTCCCGCGAAGGAGCCCGCGTCCCAGAGCCGGGGTCGGGGCGCCGTGCCGCCGGGCATCAGGGACCCGCCGCCCTCCATGCCGTCGGACTGGAACGAAAACCGGAATTCGTAATCCAGGCCCGCCCGAAAGAACTCCGAATCGAGAGTCAGTCCCAGGCGGATCCGGGTGGTGTCCTGGCCCGCCAGGTCCTCGGGGTAGAGCGCGATGTCCCGGAAGTGCATGCCCAGGACCTGGTTCTTCAGGTAGCCCCAGTACTCCAGGGCCACTTCATCGTCCTCGCTGACCCACAGTTCCCCGGCCACGGCGGGTATGGAAGCCAACAGGAGCGTGGTGACAATGAGCCCTTGTAGGGGCTGCCTACCCAGGCAGCCCGACGGCGCAGAGGGACGGACAGGTGTCCGTCCCCTACAAGGTTCAATCTGACTGACCATTATTCAGGCCCCTGCGGGCACCGGGGCGCCCGATTCATCGCCGTTCTGACGCACGTCCGAGTCGATCCGGCCGTCCTTCAGGCGGATCAGGCGCCGTGCCGAGGACATGACCATGGGGTCGTGGGTGCTGAACAGGAAGGTCAGGTTGTTTTCTGTATTCAAGCGGCGCATGAGGTCCAGCAGGGCCTGGCCGGTCTCGGAGTCCACGTTGGCCGTGGGCTCGTCGGCGAGCACCATCACCGGGTCACAGACCAGGGCGCGGGCTATGGCAACACGCTGCTGCTGGCCTCCGCTCATCTGGTTGGGGCGGCGGTGCATCATGTCTTCCAGGCCCACGGCCCCCAGCAGCGCCTCCACCCGCTTCAGCCTTTCGTCACCAGGGACCTTCTTGAGGATCAGCGGGTACTCCACGTTCTCGTAGGCGGTCAGCACCGGGATCAGGTTGTACGCCTGGAATACGAACCCGATCTTGTCCAACCGGAGACGAGCCCGCATCCGGGGATTCATGCCTTCCAGGGGCTTCCCGTCCACGAAGACGCTGCCTTCGGTGGGCTCGTCCAGACCCCCGATCAGGTTGAACAGCGTGGTCTTGCCCGACCCCGAGGGGCCGGCCACCGCCGTGAATTCGCCGGGCTGGATACACAGGTCCACGCCGCGCAATGCGTGGACCGACACGTCGCCCATCTGGAAGGTCCGGGTCACACCCTTGGTCTCAACTACGTGATCGCTCATTGGTCATTCCTCCCTCAACCGGTGACGCCGCCCTGTCGGATGGCATCGAGGGCCTTCATCCGGGCCACCTTCATGGACGGCCACAGGGCAAATAGTATAGTTCCCACGAACACCACCAGGGTGGGCTCTATGAACACCTTGGGGGCCGCTGAGCCCCGGTACACGTTTTCGAAGAAGATCCCGGCGAATTCCCAGCCGCCCGCCAGGGAACTGAGGTCGATGCCCACGTGGACGAAGTAGGCCACTGAAATGGCACCGACGACCAGGCCCACCAGGGACGCCAGCAGGGCCATGAGAATGGCTTCCAGCATGACTCCCAGGAACAGGGAACGGGGCCGGGTGCCCACGGCGAGGCGCACACCGAATTCCCGGGTGCGCTCGAAAACCACCATGAACATGGTGGTCAGGATGCCCGCGCTCAGGATGGACATCATGAGCAGGTACATGATCCCGTTCCATGCGTCGCTGATGTCCAGCATCTGCTTGATCTCCGGACTGATCTCCCACCAGGGCTGAACCGCCAGGTCCCCCAGGGAGCCGTCGCCGTTGGCCCCGGTGATGGATGCCTCGATGCGACGGACCACGTCTTCCACGGCGGTGACGTCCTCCACCACCATGGTGGCCTCGTGGATGCGGTCTCCCGCCCCGGTGACGGCCTGCATGTCCTTGAGCGACACCATGACCATGGACTTGTCAAGGGCGTCCGACCCGGCCCTCAGGATGCCCGTTACATAGAAGGCCGCCGCCGAGGTGTTGCTCTTGAACCCGGCCGTGTCCAGGCGGACTTTTGATCCCAGTTCGGCCTTCAGGTGCTTGGCCAGCTTGGCCCCGATGAGGATGCCTTTGCGGTTCTTCACCCGGGCCGGTGCGTCGGGTTTCAGGGTCTCCGGGGGCGGCACCACGAAACCACCATCAACCACTTTGTCCGGCAGTCCACTCATCTTGCGTTCGCGCTCGGGGTCCACGGCCACCACCTTGACCACGTGGATGGAACTGGACCGGCTGGAGCGGATGCTCCCCGTGAACAGGAGCCTTGGACTGACCCCTTCGATGCCTTCCACGGCTTCCAGCATGGTGGTGAGCCGGGAAGCGGCGGGCATGGTGAGCTTCACGGACCTCTTTTCGATGTACTCGGAGTGGTGGATCTGGACGTGCCCCATGCTGGACCGCGCCACCTGTTCGATCATCATCTCGAACATGCCCTCCATCCAGGAGACCATGGTGATCAGAATGGCCAGTCCCAGGCCGATGGCGCTGATGGTCAGCACGGAGCGGCGCCGGTTCCTCCAGAGGTTTCTCCAGGCCATCTTGAACAACAGCATCGTTCCACCTCACACGAAGCGCAGGGCTTCAACGGGCTTCAGGCGACGGATCCTGAACGCCGGAATCAACGAACCCAGCAGGGCATAGAACATCACCAGGCCCACGGAAAAGAACAGGCCGTACCAGGTGAATTCCGTGTAGTACACGGTGTTCAACAGCACGCCGGCGGCCTCGATCTCGCCCATGCCGAAATCGATTCCAGCCGAGGCGTAGTACAAGTTGAGGATTTCGCCCAGGGCCGCCCCCACGGTGCTTGCCAACCCGGCCAGCAGGGTCATCTCCGTAATCAGGCCCGCCGTGATTCGGCCGGGCGATTCCCCCAGGGCCAGGCGAACCCCGTATTCGCGGGTCCGTTCCATGACCGACATGGTCACCACGTTGGCCAGGATCACGCCCACGATCATAACCATGAGGGCCAGCATCACCATCATGCTCCCCTGGTCGATCTTTACGAAGATGTCCATTTCAGGGATGGTTTCACGCCAGGACAGGGCATCCAGGTCGTTCAGACCGTTCTTTTCCAGGCGGGCGTCCAGCTTCGCGGCAATGCCGTTCGCCCCGTCCAGGTCGTCCATGGCCAGTACCAGGGTGGTGGCCGCGCCCGGAACCTCGAGCCCCCGGGCCAGCTTTCCGTAGTGGGTCATTGCGAAGGTCCGGTTGATGTCCAGGCTACCGGTCTTCACCGTGCCTACGATCCGGTAGAGCGAGGCGAAGATCCGTCCCTTGGACGTTCCCGTGGTCAGGGCCACCAGGTTCCCCACTCCTACGTCCAGCACCTTGGCCAGGCCGGACCCCAGGACCACCTCTCCGCGGAATTGTTCATCCGGGTTCGGATCCACGTCGGCCAGGAACCGGGCCGGCTCGCAGAATCCCGCGTAGCGGTCCGTGCAGTCCGCCTCGACGCACAGGTCGTCGGCCGGGTCGCATTGACCCAGGCAGGCCTTCTTTCCCGCGGACAGGCAGGCGTCACCGGCAAATCCCCCGGCCGATCCGGCGCAGATCTCGGGACACCGGGCCGTGTCGGCGTAGATTTCGCCCAGCCCCGCGCGGCACCCGCGCAGGCAACGGTCCGCCGGGTCGTCGTCCACGAGCCCTTTTTCCAGGATGCTCACGGTGCGTTCCATGGCGGGCCGGATCCCCACCAGGAATGCCCCCTCCGAGGTCATTTCCCGGTAGGCGTCCAGGTCGTTCTCGTCCAGGGGCGGCGGCACCTTCTTGCTGATCAGCCCGCCGGAATCGATACGGGGCGCGAACCCGACCACCCCCGGGGCGTCGGGCAGCAGCCCCAGTACCTGTTCCAGGTCCGGGGCGGGGATCACGTGCTCCAGGTCCGGCTCATCCATGAAGCCCTTGTACTGGACCTGTCCGTGGCCCACGAAGGAGTCGGTGGCGGCCTTGATCATCTGGGTGTGACTCCCGTCGCCCAGTGCCACGAACAGCACCATCATCAGCACGGCGAAGACCATGACCAGGCCCGTGAGGATGGTGCGGCGCCGGTTACGCCACATGTCGCGCCAGCATTGACCGATGAATTGGAACATGGCGCTCTCCCTTATTCCGCCCGAAGAAACGGTCCCTGTCACCGCTTCTTCAGCGGGCCCTCTTCAAGGCACGGATGCTGAACCGTTTTTTGGGCAGGGAGTCCTTGAACTCCATCTTCAGCACCCGGATCTCCGTGTACCGTCCCTTTTCCTGCAGGTTCTCCATGCGCCACACGTAGGGGTAGTTGCGCCCGTCGTCGAGCTTCCGGTAGTCGTCGAACACCATGCGGCGGGCCAGTTTGCCTTTCTCGTCGTAGTACTCCTGCACCAGGGGGCGATAGTCGTCCTGGGCGGTTTCCACCACCAGTTTTTCCCACACCACGGGGCTGTCCGGTTTCGGGATCAGTTCGATGCGCCAGGTCTTCACCTGCCCGATCTTCGATGCCGTCAGCTTGCCTGTGTCGTAGTCCAGTTTGACGCTGCTGTTGCGGGACACGTCGTCGTTGGTGAAGTCGCTGCCCAGCCAGGAGTCCAGCATGAGGGACGGCGGGATCTTCTGGACCTGGTCGATCTTGGGATTGTAGCTCCACAGGTCCTTGCCCAGCTTCAGGGAACCCGTGCCCGCGTCTTCCGCCGGCGACGTGATGCGGGCCAGGGTCCGGTCGGGGTAGGACTCCCAGAACTTCATGCGCATGGTGCGGTCCCAGCGCTTGATGAACATCTCCATTTTACCCACGGAGGCCTGGCCCCGCATGAGTTTTTCCCAGCTGTCGATGATGGTGTCCGCCAGGCCGGGGGGCGGTTGTTCGGCCCCCGCCACCAGGGGTGTCAACAGGGCCACCGTCAGGACAAACATTGCCATGCGTTTCATTTCTTCACCTCCAGGCCACGGAAAACCATGTCGATCTGTCGATCCATGCCGGATCGCAGATCCTCTGTGGTGAGATCGTCCTCAACGGACCACATGATCGCCTGCAGTATCAGGAGACCATATATCATCATGGCGGCCTCACCCGCGTCCAGGTCGGCTCGCACCTGACCTCGCCTGGCGAACCCCTCGAAAAGGGCCTGTATCTGCATCACCGCCTCCATGTCCAGGCGAAACATGGCGTCGGTCAGCTTCCGTTCCTTGCTGAAGACGATGCTGAACATCTCGCGCCAGCGTTCCTTGTCGAACTTGTCGAACATGGTCGACCACAGGCGCGCCATCCGCTTGATGGCCAGGACCGGATCCTCACCGGGGGATTGAACCAGCTCGTCCGCCTCTTCAAGCAGGGGCGTGATTTCGTGGTTCATCAACTCGACCAGGAGATTCCCCTTGGAACCGAAGTAGTTGTACACCGTCCCGACGGCCACTTCGGCCTGACTGGCGATGGCCTCCAGGGAGGTGTCCGCAAAGCCCCTTTCGGTCACCAGTTCCGCCGTGACCTCCAGGATTCGGGCCTTGGTCCGTTTCGCCTTCTTTTCTCTGAGTCCCGCCATGTCCGAACCAGCCTTTGTTAAAACCTTTCAAAAATAGAATCAATGTAAAAATATAAACATTGCAAAAATATGTCAAGGGTTTTTTCTGGCGCGGAAACCACATGGAATTCTGTAACATACGGGGATGTTTCAGGGAGTTGGACATGACTGCGTGGATTGTGAGGATCTGTACCTTTTCCATGGCGGCGGCACGGCCTGCGGCGGGACACGGTGGAAGCGGACCTGGCCTCGGGCGTGCCGGATTCAGGGCTGGGCCACAGCGGCGGCTATGCCATGGAGGCGAAGATTCCCTTCCGGCGGGTGCCAGCGAAGTCCACATCCGCGCAGCGTGCCCGCCCCTCATGTTCCCCACCTGGTGCTGGAACGGCAAGCACCGATTGCTATCGGGACCAGTAAGCAACCGACCCGGTTGCATGAGATGCGCGAAAGCGCAAGCAAGCTTGCGCACATCAAATCACGACAGTCATGCTCGGCCGCGAAGCGGCCTCTGGAGTGCGGCATCTGCCGCTTTCAGACGGGGCAAGTCAAACCCGGAGCCTTTACATGGGATACACGAACTTGAAGGTCGCGCCCGTGACGCCGGGGAGCCGTCCTTGGACACGCCGGTGAAGATGCCCTTGGCGTAATTGCCGTTCTTCAGCTTGAAAACGATGACCTTGCCACCGTCGATCTCCTGGCAGTCGTCGTAGCCGGCCACATCGCTGATATAGCCGGTGGCTGGTGCCGTTGTCACGGCGTCGAGGTTCGTTTCCGCCGTCTGGACCCAGTTGCCACAGAGCCCTGGCTTGCCGTTGCTCCAGGTTCCAGGATGAAGTCGCAGTTCGCGGTCAGCGGGCACTCTTCCTTGCCCGCCTCGAACATGAAGCAGTTGGTGTCCAGCCCCTCTTCCTTGAGTATCTGCGCCACGATCTTTCCGCCGGTGCTTCCCGCCATGTTTCGCCTCCCGAATTGGCTGTCGTTCGAGGTCCCGTGGTCCGGGACCCGGATTCTACCAGAACTTCAACGGTATCCTGATGCCCGCGCCCAGCACATCAGCCGCCCGGGTGTTCTTCCCGGGGATCAGCGTGGCCGTCCTGTAGGTGACATACAACTGGAACGGGGCGCCCAGGCGCAGAAAGCTGAAGGTCGCCCCGAATTCCAGGATGTTCTTGTACCCCGGGCGCCACAGTTTTTCGTGGTCCCAGTCCCAGGGCGTGTAATCCGAGGTCCAGTCCGACTGCTGCAGGTGCACGAAGGAATAGGTCACGTGCAGGCTGATGATGGGCGGCAGTTTGTGGGCCATGGCCATGTCGCCCTTGGTGAGCCAGGTGTCCCAGGCCGGGCCCTTGTAGGCCACGCCGTCAACGCGGAACGAAAACCCGGCGAAGTCCCCCGGGTCAACCCGGTAGGTGTCGCCGATGTAGGGAGCGTGGTTGAGCAGGAGCGGGTGCTTCAATCCCTTCGGTGACTGGCGTTCGTGTTCGAAGAAGACGTCATAGAACACGTCCAGGCCCAGGGTCAGCCGGCCGTCCAGTTCCCTGTCGAATTGCTTGTCGAAGGCCAGGTGAAAGGACAAGTCCCCCTGGGCGTGGAGGTCCCACAGGGTGGTGCCCACGGCGGCGATCTCTTCCGGATCGGCGTGCTTCCCCGTGGGGATGGACCAGAAGAAGGACAGCGAAGCGCCCACGCCGGCCCTTTCGAAGGCCTTGATCCAGTCGGACCATCGCAGGCGCCAGCCCATCACCATGTCCGCCATCACGCCCTTGTTGCCCTTCCAGACACCGGGCCGCCCCTGCCCCATTTCCTCGGCCCATTCCCAGAAGTCCTGTTCGCTGTAGGGCCGGCCCAACTGGGGCTGATGGTCCCCTCCAGTCCAACCCAGGTTGGGGTCCACCGTGGTGCTCAGGACCACCGGGATGGCGATCCCAACGGAGAAGTTGTCCAGGATTCCGTACTGCAGTCTGGGAATGAAGAGGTTGAAATCGGCCGTGGGATAGGCCGTGATGGTGCCCTGCTTCCCGCCGCCCGGTTCGTACCGTTCCAGGGAATCCACCAGTGGGGCGGGGTTGCCGTTGTCGTCCCAGCGGCTGTCAAGCCAGGCATTCATGTAGGCGCCGTCCACCAGGAAAGCGCCCTTGGGCAGGGTCTCGGTGAAGCCCGCCGCCCTGACGGGTGACGGGAACAGGGCCAGAGCGGCCAGGATCGCGAACAGAGGTGGCCCGGTGGCGATACGACGTGTCATCGCGCCACCTCCTTCAGGGCGCCGGCCAGGTCGAAGACCTCGAAGTCGGCATCGGTGGCCGGCACCTCGCCCATGGCCCAGTGCAGCCGCCCCGCGGCCGGCTCGAAGATGGCCGCGTTCATGGAATCGCGGGTGTCCACCAGTTCCGGGATACGCAGGATCTCGATGGCCTGCCCCACGTCGATGGTGCCCAGGCGGATCCGGATCGCTTCACCCAGGTTGTACCAGGCGCGGACCGAGCGGTAGTACATCCCCGTCCACAGGCGCTGGGGAAGGGGCGAGAATATTCCCATGAAGTCCAGGGTTTCCATGTCCTCCACGTTCTTTCGGAAATGGGACGCCATGCGCAAGTCATCGGCCCCTTCGCTGGCCCAGGGTTGCCCTGACCCGTCCAGGTTGCCCGGTTCCCCCGCGTCTGGCGTGTAATAGAAGAAACCGTCTCGCTCTTCCACAGTGTCGCCGGGCCCGCCCGACTCGTCCTGGGTGGCGGAGTCCATCTCCACGGCCGCCAGTCCCCCCTCGGCGTCGGCCAGCAGGAAGTTCCAGCCAAACGTGGTTTCCGAGCCGTGCAGGAAGGCCAGGGCCTCGTCCACGTTCGATGTCTTCAGCAGGAGTTGCCGGCCGGCGATGCCTGCGGGCAGTCCCGTGGCCAGCAGGCGCCGGTTCTCCAGGACTTTGGTCAGTCCCACCAGGTCCGTATTCTCCAGGAGCTTCAGGAGGTTCTCCGGTTCCAGTATGTCCTTCAGGATCCCGCCCACCAGGGGGCTGTCCAGGGAGTCGGACGTGTTGACGGCGTAGGCGAGCCCCTGGTCGTTCATGCCTGAAAATCCCCACACCAGCCCGGTCCAGGTCACCAGCACGTGGGGTCTTCCCTCCGAGGTTTCCGGCACGTGCACCAGGAGGGCCGAGTGTTCGTGGACCATGTCTGAATCCAGCAGCGCGAAGTGGTGGGCCAGCAGCGGGTTCCCGCCTGGCGTGGCCGATCCGCGCACCCCGAAACTGATGGACGTGGGCTGGGTGGTGCCGTCGTCCATCCCCCGGTTGTTGACCTCCTGCAGGTGCTTTCCCTCGCCGGTGGCGGCTGCGTACCCCTGCGTGGTGAAGGTGACCTGCTCGTCACGCATGTACCGGGCGTGGAAGGGGGCCGGGCTGTAGATGGGTGACAGGTCCCCCACCTGTAGCAGCATGGAAATCGCGGAAGCCGCTTCGAAGCCTCCAGGCGGCGTGAACAGGACCTCCACCTGCCCCTGGCAATCCAGCGTATGGGGGTTGGTGTCCGGGGCCTGCCCCGGGGCCAGACCCTCGCCTTCCCAGGGGATGTGGTTCGTCAGGATGGTGCCGTCCCCGGCCTCGTACTGGACGTCTCCCACCCGGATGCGTATGGAATCGGGGTCCACGCAACCGGGGTCCGCCATTTCGATGCAGTCGGGGATGAAACAGTCCCCACGAAGTCTCGGGTACATGCATTCCTGGGCTACCAGGTCCATGCATTCCGGGGTCAGCAGGTCCCTGTCCAGGCAAGCCTCGATCACGCATTCGCCCTTCAGGGCCGGCTCGACGCAGTCCGCCCGGACTTCCATGGAACCGATGGGCTCGATGTTCCGGGGGTCGGGACAGGCCAGGCCGCCCAGTACAGCGTCCTCGAACACGATGCGCACCGTAGCGTCCGGGGGGACCTCCAGCAGGGTGGCAAAGGGTGATGGCGACAAGCCGTCGAAGGACCCTTCACCCTCTTCATCGGTTTCGCCGTCATCGTCGTTGTCCACTTGGTCCCCATCCATCCCGCCACTGAACCCGAAGGCCGTTACGTAGGGGGTCTGGATGTGCTTGATGAAGATGACCACGGCCCTGAAGGCCATCATGGTGTCCACGAAGGTGTTCAGAACGATGATGTCGTCCAGGTCGATCCCGGCACCGTCCGCGATGCCGCGCATCTCCCACCGGATATCCTTGGGGATGTGGTGGTCGAACAGGTTCCGCCCGCTCTCCAGCAGCATCCTCAGCGAGAACTCGTCGCTCACGTAGGCGGGGCCGTTGTATACCTTGAGTATGGGCGCGATGCTGATCTGTTCGCGATTGAGGAAGGGCAGAATGGAATTGGTCAGCAGTCGCGTGTAAAGGGACCTGATGTCCGGGCCGTACAGCTGGCCGTGCTCGTAGCCGCGATGGTAGGCGCTTCCCTCCAGGATCGCGGTGTGGGTGTAGGTGGGTTCCCGGGCCTCTTCGCAGGCCCACTGTGAAGCCAGCACGCCGATGATGACGAGCAGGATCGGGAACGTTCGGTACGGGGCGGTCTTCATCGGGCCTCCTGTTCCACGGGCATGACGGGCAGAATCACGTGAGACGGACAACTGGCGTTCCGGTGGTATCGGACCTCAGGGGCGCGCCCTGGCGGGTTTGCGAAGTGGTCGGCGTCGGCCCCGGCCAGGGCCAGGTGGATGGAGTGGCCTTTCCGGAATCGATAGGACGTGGGATACAGGTCGAACACCAGTTTCGTGACCCGATTCCGGGACAGGGGGGCGGCGTCCCGGCCCAGGTCGTCGGCGTTGATGATCAGGCGGACCGCCGGGCCTTTCCCATACCGGTCTGCGGTGGAGCCTTCAGCGCCGGTGTTGTTCAAGTGCCCGTTCAAGGAAGGCCTCGATATCGTCGACGTACCGTTTCATGGAATGCCGGTCATGACCCCCCCGACTGCCGGCTTCGGCGAGTTTCTTGCGGAGTTCGGGGGAATGTCGTGAACGCAACGGGAACTGACCTTGCCCAAGACCTTGCTGGGGGCAGTTGCGTTGGAGAGGAACGGGCTGACTCATTGGAATCATTCGAGCGGGATACCGGACTCGAACCGGCGACCTACAGCTTGGGAAGCTGTCACTCTACCAACTGAGTTAATCCCGCAGTATCAAAAAGCGATCGGGTATCTATCATCGGCCCTGCATGGTGTCAAGGCGTTGTAGGGCCGACCCACCCGGGTCGCCCGAGTGGGACGGACGGGTGTCCGCCATCTACAAGAATCATGCGGTCTTCCGGGTGGCGAACAACAGTCCAGCCAGCAGGAGGCCGGTCAGGGTATAGGCCCCGGCCAGTTCCCAGGGCCGCGCGTCCCAGGCGCCGGGCAGGTAGAGGGCGCCGCTCGGGTCCACGGAATGGACCACGCCGAACAGGCTGAACAGGGCGAGCACTGTGAAAGTCACCACCAGGGCGCCCGCCCGGCGGTCCACGAGGAAGGCGAGGGCGGCGCCCCAGAGCATGGCCGTCAGGATGAATCCCTTGCCCAGCAGTCCGATGGTCGCGATCTGGGCGGCCAGCAGGGGGTCGGGTTGCGCCCCGGCCGCCATCAACTGGCCCGTGTAGATGGACACGAGGTAGGCCAGTACGGGAATCATGGAAAAGGCCAGGGCCGAGATGTGCTTTCGTTCCGTGGCAGCAAAGGCCTGCACCGTGATCTCCAGGCCCACGAACAGGAGGATGGGCGCCACCACCACCTCCGGCAACAGGTGCACGAGGGCCCCCAGCAGGCCCAGCATGCCGCCCAGACCCACCACTAGGCCCGTGGCCAGGGTATAACCGGACCGGGCGCCCATGGCCTTGTAGGCCGGGTGTCCGATGTAGGGGGTGGACTGGGCCACGCCACCGAAGAGACCCGCCAGCAGTGTGGCCCCGGCCTCCACGAGAAGCACGTCCCGGGTGCGGTAGTCGTCCCCGGCCACCCGGGCCGACTCGGTGACGTTGATGCCGCCCACCACGGTGAGCAGGCCGAAGGGGATGGCGATGGGCAGGTAGTCGAGGGCGCCGGGCAGGCCCCGGAGCACTCGCTCGAACTCGGGCAGGGGCAGGTTGAGGCCCACGGTCAGGGCGGCTTCCCCGGCGGACGGTGCGTACAGGCCCAGCGCCCGGGTGACCCAGAACATGATGAGGCCGCAGACCACGGCGGCCAGGGCACCGGGGAATCGACCGGGCAGTGCGTGTTTGGCCACCAGGGCGAACAGGACAAGGCCGGTTGCGGTCAGGCCCACCACCGGGACCGAAAAGACCTTGAGCATGGGAAACAGGCCCAGCAGGGCCACGCCGAGCCCGGCCAGGGGACCCAGCAGTCCGGCGCGGGGGATCCACCGGAGCACGGCGTCACCGGCAAAGGACAGCACCAGCTTGGCCACACCCATGAGGACCAGGGTGGCCATGCCCACTTCCCAGGCGGTGTAGGGGTCGCCCGAGGCCAGGTAGGCCGGCCCCAGCACGGCGATGGCGATGCCGATGGTGGAGGGTGTGTCCAGGCCCAGGGGCATTGCCGTGGCGTTGCGGCCCTTGCGCAGGGCCATCCAGGAGTAGGCCAGGTCCCCCACCAGTACGCCCAGGGCGGTGCCGGGCACCATGCGGGTCAGCACGAAGTCGGCAGGGAACCCGAACACGGCGGTCAGGATCGCCGCCATCATCACCAGGTTGACCACGTTGTCGATGGCCAGGGCGAAGAAGGCGTTGATGTCGCCGAGGGAGAACAGGTGGGATGGTCTATGGTTCATGGTCATGGGTCAATAGTCGATAGTCGATAGTCGATAGTCAATAGTCAATAGTCAATAGGTCAGGGCGGGGCGGCAAATGGTTTATTTGCAGACAGCTTCAACAGATGTTCTTAGCCCGTAGAGCATTCGTTCGACTTCGTGGGAAACAGCCAGAAGAGGCGCAGCGGAATGATCGCTCATATATCCAAGGTCCTTGCTCAGAAGAATCAGGTACCTGCTTTCGGCCATCGATCCTTCTGCGATATTCAGAAAATGAGCGAAGTCCCGACGAGATTTCCTTTTTGCGCCCTCAGCAATGTTTGTGGGTACCGAGACAGCCGCTCTTCTTAGTTGAGAGGTGATGCCGAACCGTTCGTTGACTGGAAAAGCACGAGTGGCTTTGTAGATCCGCAACGTCAGTTCGTGGCTTCTCTGCCAGACTTGCAGATCCTCGAAACGTTGTCCGTTCACACTGATACTTCGCTGTCGACTATTGACTATGAACTATTGACTATCGACTCTTCTCTAGAACGGCACATCGTCATCCGCGATGGCGGGCGGGGCGCCGGTATCGGTGCCCGCGGGTTCCACGAGGGAGGCTCCGCCGCCACCGCCGCCACCGCCGCCACCACCGCCACTGCCGCCGCCGTCGGACGGTCCCTGGCCACGTCCCGGGCCGCCCACGAACTGCACGTTCATGGCCACGATCTCCGTGGTGTAGCGCTTCTGGCCCTCGCGGTCTTCCCAGGTGCGGGTCTGGATGCGGCCTTCGATGAACACCGTGCGGCCCTTGCTGAGGTATTCCTTGCAGTGCTCCGCCTGCCGGCCCCACACCACGATCCGGTGCCACTCGGTCCGCTCCTGTCGGTTGCCCTGCTTGTCGTTCCACTGTTCGTTGGTGGCCACGTTGAAATTGGCCACGGATTGTCCGCTACCGGTGGTGGCCAACTCCGGGTCGCTGCCCAGGTTGCCCATGATGAAGGCCTTGTTGATGGACGCCATTGTCAGTCCTCCGTATCAAAAATCCCGTCACTCCGCCGGACAGCCGGCGGCGAATGATCTATCGGTCGCTATCCGAGTCTGTTTCGCTGCCGTTGACGCAGGTCGAGTGCAGGGCCCGAACCAGGCCGTCCACCTCGTCTCCGGGCACCAGCACCGTGACCGCGTTGGGCGTGGCCACCACGCCCAGGGGCCGGGCCAGTCCGGCCAGGCAATTCACCCAGTCACGACGGTCCGACACCGTGGACAGGGCATCACCTACCAGGGTCACCGTGCCCAGGTCCCGCACCAGGCGGGTTTCGCCCTCGAATCCTTCCAGTGCTTGGGTGAGCCTTTGCCCCACGTCAATTCCCTCGCGGTCCGAGTACACGAAAAGGTCCGCGCACGAACCGCCGAACCCCGAACATACGTACAGGGGAGCGGGGTCGTCAAGGGACAGCAGGCGTTCCATGGCTCCGGTGCCGTCGGGCGGGGTCTGGACCTCCAGTGCCAGCACGTCCTGGCGGCTCGTGACCCCCGTGACGGCGCGTTCGTTGACGGGCGGGTTCGCCCGGACCACGGTCCCTACGGAACCGGGCTCGAAAGTGGATTTCGTGTACAAGGCGATGCCGGAGCGGCGGGCGAACTCCACGGCCTCGGCGTTCAAGACCCTGGCGCCGTGGCGGGCCAGGTTCAACATTTCGTCGTAGGTGACCTCGGACAGCTTCAGGGCATCCAGAACCACGCGAGGATCCGCCGTATGGACCGCCTCGATGTCCGAGTAGATCTCGCACTGCTGAGCGCCCAGAGCCGCCGCCAGGGCCACGGCCGTGGTGTCGCTGCCTCCCCGTCCCAGGGTGGTTATTTCGCGCTTGTAGCTGGTCCCCTGGAATCCGGCCACGATCACCACCTTGCCGGCCTCCAGCTCGTCGGCCACCCGGAAGGGGCGCACCTCGATGATCCGGGCGTTGCTGTGACTGGCGCTGGTCATGATCCCGCACTGGGAACCGGTAAACGAAATGGCGTCCACTCCCAGGGACTGGATGGCCATGCTCAAAAGGGCCGTGGTGATGCGTTCGCCCACGGTGAGAAGCATGTCCAGTTCACGGGTGGAGGGGGACGGGTTGATCTCGGTGGCCATGGATAGGAGCGAGTCCGTGGTCTTGCCCATGGCCGAAACCACGGCCACCACGTCGTTGCCGGCTTTCCGGGTGTCCACGACCCGGCGTGCAACCAGCTTGATCCGGTCCGTGTCCGCAACAGAGGATCCGCCGAATTTCTGGACAATGACGGGCATGGACGCTCCTGCTTTCGGCATGGAATATAGCAGAGAAATCGTCCGCCGTCGCCGGATCGATTGACACCCGGAAGGTGCCGGTCTACAAACACCGGGGACACCGTCTTAAGAGCCTGCGATGCCCGCGAACCTCACAGCCCAGTACCTGGAGGCCGAAAGGAGATTCCGCGCCGCGAAGACCCCCGAAGAGAAGAAATCCGCCCTCGAGGACATGATCGCCAAGCTCCCGAAGCACAAGGGCACCGAAAAGATGTTCGCGGACCTTAAATCCCGGCTGGCCAGGCTGAAGCGTGGCGAGGACAGCAAGTCAGGGGGCGCCAGACGGAGCAGCGAGTACACCATTCCCATCGAAGGCGCGGGCCAGGTGATGATGCTTGGCGCCCCCAACGCCGGGAAGACGGCCCTACTGGGCGCCATGAGCAATGCAGAGGTGGAGGTCACGGACTACCCGTTTTCCACCCATCGCCCGGCACCGGGCATGATGAAATACGAGGACGTGCCCTTCCAGTTGGTGGACACGCCTTCCATGGATCCCGATTTCATGGACCAGTTCCTGCCGCCCCTGATCCGGTGCGCCGACGCCGCCGTCCTGGTGGTGGACCTGTCGAGTCCCGACTGCCTGGACCAGCCCGGCTGGATCCTGTCCGCCATGCAGAAGGCGAACATCGAGCTGATCCGCGGCCTGGCGTCCTCGACCCCGAAGCAATCCGTTCCGAAACAACTGCCCACGTTGATGGTGGGCGCCAAGGCGGACCATCCCGACGCGGACACGGCCATGGAACTGTTGGGCGAAGTGCTGGGCGACCGGTTCCCCGTGGTGACGGTCTCGGTGGACCGTCCGGACACCCTGGACGCATTCTCCCGGGCGGTCTTCGACCTTTTCGGGATCGTGCGGGCCTATTCCAAGAGGCCTGGCCAGGAGGCGGACCGGAAGGCCCCCTTCCTGCTGCCCGTGGGGAGCACCGTCATCGACTTTGCCGAAAAGGTCCACCGGTCCTTTGCGGCGCGGTTCTCCTTCGCCCGGGGATGGGGGAGCGGCAAGTTCGAGGGCCAGCGCCTGGGGCCCGGTGACGTGGTGGAGGATGGGGACGTGATCGAGTTGCACACGAAGTGATGCGAAAGACCCCCTATACCAACCCGGCCACCATCGGGACGGATGCCGAGGCCTGGCTGTCCTGCCTGGACGGCTACCTCCGTCACCCCGGTCCCGGTGACATGGCGTGCCCGGCCCTGGTGGTGCTGGACATGCAGCGCTATTTCCTGGATCCCAAGGGCCCGGCGTACCTGCCGGCCTCTACGGCGGTCCTGGGTAACGTTTTACGACTGGTCTCGACATTCCGAGGCGCTGGACTGCCCGTGGTGTTCACCCGCCACATGGATGCCGCCGATGAACGGGGGCGGGCCATGGAGAGGTGGTGGGGCCGCCGCCTGGAAGAAGGTTCGCCCTGGGTCGGCCTGGCCGACGGGATCACCGTGGAGCCCGGCTGCCGCGTGGTGGACAAGGTGTCCTATTCCGCCTTCCGCGACACGGACCTGGGTGCCTTCCTGGCCGAAGAAGGCGTCCGGACCGTGGTGCTGACGGGTGTCCAGACCCACCTGTGCGTTGAAACAACGGCTCGTGACGCCTTCCAACGGGGATTCGAAACGCTGGTGACCGTGGACGGGACGGCGGCCCCGGACCTGGACCTGCACCTGGGGTCCCTGCGGGCCCTGGGCCAGGGATTCGCCCGCGTGGTCACCACATCCGCCGTGGAAGAGGCGCTTTCGGGCCATCCCCCTTCCACCGAACCTGTTCCCGCGAAGACAACCGTCCCCGACGAGACGGTCCTCGACGTACTGGTACTGGGGGGTGGCCCTGCCGGCATTGCCGCCGCCGGCCAGACCCATCGCCTGGGGCTGGTCACCCGGCTGGTGGAGCGCGGGCGTTCCGGCGGACTGGTGAACGCGGCCCTGCGGGTGGAAAACTATCCGGGTTTTCCCGGCGGAATCAGCGGATGGGACCTGGCCGGGCGTTTCAGGGCCCAGGCCGGGGCAGTGGGCGTGGACTGGTGCCGGGGCGATGTGTTGGGATTGGAGAAGGGGGAGGCCGGTTTCGATGTGTCTCTCGCCGACGGCGTCATCTTGAAGGCCCGGGTGGTGGTGGTGGCCACGGGGACCGTGCCACGGCGTCTGGGCATTCCCGGTGAAGACACCCAATCAGGCGACCGCGTGTTCTACCGGGTGGATGACACTCCGGGAACATCGCGCAATAGAAAGGCAATAATTGTGGGCGGGGGTGATTGTGCCCTTGATCAGGCCTTGCAACTCTGGCATAGGGGTTACCACGCTTCGGTCCTCGTCCGTGGGCGACGACCCCGGGCCTTGACCCTTCTTTCGTCCCGCGCGGGCGAGGCAGGGATCGAGATCCGCAACGGGACCGCCGTGGAGGACATCCGCGGGGATGGTGGTGAACTGGTCCTGGCCACCCGCGGGCCCGAAGGGACCGACGAGTCCCGGTGCGACCTGGTTCTCGTGGCCGTGGGAAGGGCGCCGTGCCTGCCCCCGATGAGCGATGTCCTGAAAGGGGCAGCGGCGGCGGGAGCGGACAGCGTGGGACGGACAGGTGTCCCGGGCCTCTACATGGCCGGAGACTGCCGACGGGGATGGATACGACAGACAGCGGTTGCGGTGGGTGACGGCGTGGCATCGGCAATGGATGCCTGGCGTTACCTGGAAACGGGGAAGTGGAAGTGACGATGGCTCAGGCCCAGGCGCTGCAGGCTCAATCAGGCGTCTTGCCGGCCCGCGTGATCTCGGTCACGGGCCGCGACGAGGCGGCCCTCGTCCACGTGGCCGAGTTGCGAGGGGACCCGGCCCTGCGGGTGGAATACGTGGACGCGGTGGATCCCCGGTATCCAAGGTCTGAAAAATGGGTCGCCATACTGTCCACCCAGTTCGGCTGCCCTGTGGGCTGCCTGATGTGCGAGGCCGGGGGCTGGTACCGGGGCAACCTGTCGGTGGACGAAATCCTGTGGCAGGTGGATTCGGTCGTTTTCGGCCGATACCCGGACGGTCGGGTGCCTTCCGGGAAATTCAAGGTCCAGTTTGCCCGCATGGGCGAGCCCTCCCTGAACCCGGCGGTCCTGCAGGCCCTGCGTGAACTGCGCACACGGTACGACGCGCCGGGCCTGATTCCCTGTGTTGCCACCACGGCCCCTTGTTCCGCGTCCCGCTGGTTCAGCGACCTGCGGGACCTGAAGCGGGAGTTGTATACCGGCGGCGCCTTTCAATTGCAGTTCTCCGTGAATTCCACCGATGAAGGGATTCGGGACCGCGTCATGCCCGTGAAAAAATGGCGTATGGAAGACATTGCCCGCTATGGCGAAGACTTCTTCCTGGCGGGGGACCGCAAGGTGGTCCTGAACTTTGCCCTGGCAAAGGGATGGCCCCTGAGCGTGCCACGCCTGGCGGCCGTTTTCGACCCGGAACGCTTCATCGTCAAAATCACCCCCCTGAACCCCACTGACCGGGCCGCCGAGGAGGGCATGGCCACGGTGCTCTACACGGACAGAGAACACGCCTGCGATCGGGTGGTTGATGAACTGTCGGCCCGGGGGTTCGAAACCATCATCAGCATCGGTTCCGACGAGGAGATGGCCATCCGCAGCAACTGTGGTCAGGCGGTGGCCGTTGGGAGGGCCGCACAGGGCTTCCAGGGCCGTCCGGAATCGCTCTGATATCACCGCTTTATGCTTGAAACCAGCCGATCCTTCTGCTAACGTCGCTGCGTTCATTTTGACCTGACTTCCAAAGGGGCGTACAGCATGGATTCTGCGGCCGGTTTCCCCTCCATCGGGGACAAACTCAGCGGAAGGTTCCGGATCGTTTTCGGCAGGGGCTCGGGCCCTCTCGGAGTGGTCTACAAGGCCCTGGACCTGGCCTTGGACCTCCCGGTGGCCGTGAAGGTCTTCAAGCCGGAGTTGTTCCAATCGGAATTCAAGGAACAGAACCAGCTGCGTCTCTACCGGGCACGGGCCTACCAGGATCCGAACCTGGTCAAGATCTACGAGGTCATGTACGAGCAGGGCCTCAACTTCATCACCTGCCAGTTGATGGAGGGCATGTCGCTGGCCGCCATCCTGGACCTTCATGCCGAAAGCGGCGAACACTTCACGATCCAGAAGGTTCGCGCCATCGTGACCCGCGTCACGACCGGTCTGGAGGTGATCCACGGGGCCGGGGCCAACCACGGCAACCTGAAGCCCCAGAACATCTTCGTGCTCCCTGATCGCCTGGCGCTGTCCGATCCCTACTATCTGTTGTCACAACGCCTCCAGGAAGGTGAAGAGATCCCGGTGGAAGATTACTACCGGGGACCGGAACAGCTGTCCGACTCTTCCATGGACCTCAAGGAAACCGACATCTATTCACTGGCGCTCATTGCCGGGGAACTGATCACCGGCAACCCGGTCCAGCCCGGTATGGCCCTGTCGGAGCAGGTCCCGAGGTTGACCGACCGCCTGGACGAGTTCTTCCTGAAAGCCACCTCCATCGAGCCCTTCGAGCGCTACCGGAACCTGGAAGAGTTCAACGCGAGCCTCATGGGAATCCTCGAAACGGTGGAATCCGAAGGCCTGTGGAAGCGCCGGTACCACGAAACGGGTTCGTTCAGGGCCATCAAGGTCCAGGTCCCCGAGGGGGATTCGGGTATCGAGCCTCTTCCGGAAGAAACGGCCGAGCCCGCACCGGCGCCCGAACCGGAACCGGCGCCACAGCCCGAAGTCGAAGCCGTTGCCGTGCCGGAGGTCCAGGACGCCATCGAAACCGAAGAAGTGAAGGTGGTCGAAGAGGCTGTCGAAGTCGAAGAGGCTGTCGAAGTCGAAGAGGTTGTCGAAGTCGAGGAAGTCACCGAAGCCGAAGATGTCATCGAGGCCGAGGAAGCCGTCGAGGTTGAGGAAGTCCCCGAAGCCGAAGAAGCCATCGAGGCCGAGGAAGAAATCGAGGAAGTGGTCGAGGAAGTGGTGGAAGTCGAGGACGCAGAAGGTGTTCTCGTGGAAGGTGAAGACGTTTCCGAAGAGGATGACCTGGAGGAAGGCATCGAAGTCCTGCCCGAGGACATGCCCCCGCCCCCGCCTGAAGCAACCGAGGAAGACGGGCCCGAAGCCCATGGAACCGTCATGGGCATGCCTGCGGTATCACCCGATGAGCTGGACACCGAGGACGGGATCGAGATCGAAACACCGCCGGTCCCCGCCGAAGCCCTGGTGGAAGACGAAGCAGGAGACCTGCCGCCCGAGGCGGCGGACGGCGACCTGGAGATGGAATCCGTGGCTCCCCCCACCATGGCCCCCTTCGAAAAGGTTGAAGGCATCCCGACGGGCGGCCCACCCACGGAGCAGGAACCGGCACCGATCAGGACGTTCGTGCTTCTGTTTTCCCTTTTCGTCGTGGTGGGTGGCGCTGCCGTTCTCATGTACATGAAGTTCAGCGAGACCGACAAGGAAACCGCCCAAACCCCGCCTCCCGCGAAAATCGAGGCCGCTGCGCCCAAGGCCCCGGCCGCGAAACCGCCGGCGCCCAAGCCGCCCCCTCCGCCTCCCACGAAGCCGCCCGAACCCGTGGCCGCCCCAGTGGTCCAGGATGTGGCAGTGAGCTTGGATGCGGGTGTCCCGGCCGAACCGGCGCCCGAACCGGAGCCCGAACCACCTACCCGTACCCTGGCCGACAATCTCCGTTGCCCGGCGGGGATGGCCAAGGTGGTACTGGACGCCGGTCTGATCGACACGGCCGACGCCGCCGCGAAAAAGGCGGCCTTCTGCATGGACGCCTACGAATATCCCGGCATGGGCCAAAAGCCCAAGACCAAGATCAACATGGGGTCCTCGAAGAAGCTGTGCAAGAAGGCGGGCAAGCAGTTATGCTCCGTCGCCCAGTGGAAAAAGGCGTGTGCTGCCACCTACCCCTACGGTGATACCTACAAGGCCGGGGCCTGCAACGTAGAGGGCGCCATCAAGGAAACCGGGTCGTTCCCTGACTGCGTAACCCCCTCCGGCATCTACGACCTGGTTGGAAACGCCTCGGAGTGGGCTTCGGACAAGAGGCTTCACGGAGGCGACACGGCTGGTGGAAAGGGCAATACCTGCAGCGCCGAGAGCAAGCGCTTCCTGCCAGGGCCCACCAATGGATTCCGTTGCTGCGCCGACGCCTTGCGCTGAACGAGCCACGATGATCGAACGGTATTCCACCCCCGAAATGCGCCACATCTGGTCACCTCACCGCCGATGGGAGATCTTCCTGGACGTGGAACTGGCCTACCTCGATGCCCTGGAAGAAGACGGGATCGCCCCGGCGGGCGGCGCCGAACGCATCCGGGAAACGGTCAAGCTGGATCCGGGCCGCATCGAGGAGTTGGAGGCCACGTTACGGCACGACGTGATCGCCTTCCTGGCTCACGTGGAGGAACAGGCCGGCGATGCCACGGCCTTCATGCACTATGGAATGACCTCTTCCGATGCCCTGGATACGGTGACCGGCCTCCAGCTCAAGGAAGCGGCCGGACTCATCCGGCAGCGGCTGGTGGAACTGGAATCGGCGCTTTGGAGCCTGGCCGATGGCCACCGGGAGACCACGGTGACCGGGCGGACCCACGGGATGCATGCCGAGGCCACATCCTTCGGTCTCCTGGTCCTGGGTTGGCGCGAAGCCGTCTGCAGGGGACTGGAACGATTCGACGGCGCCGTGAAGAGGGTGGCTGTGGGCAAGTTCTCCGGGGCCGTGGGCAACCTGGCCTTTGGTGACCCCGACCGCGAGGTCCGGGTGTTGAAACGCCTGGGGCTGGAGGTGGAGCCGGTGGCCACCCAGGTGGTGGCCCGGGACCGCCATGCGGAGTTCTTCAGCACGCTGGCCGTGATCGGGGGAACACTGGAGCAGATCGCGGTCAACATCCGTCATATGCAGCGCAGTGAGGTCGGCGAGGTCCACGAGTCCTTCGGCGGCGGGCAGCGCGGCAGTTCAGCCATGCCCCACAAGAAGAATCCCATCGACAGTGAAAACGTCACCGGTCAGTCACGGCTCCTGAGATCCTATGCCCTGGCCTCCCTGGAAAACATCGCCCTGTGGCACGAACGGGATATCAGCCATTCCAGCGTGGAGCGCATGATCGGGCCCGACGCCACGGCCACCATGGAATTCACCCTCAGGCGGCTCACGCGCATCGTGACGAACCTGGTAGTGCACGAAGACCGGATGTCTGAAAACCTCGCCGGTTCGGGCGGGCTCGTGTTCTCCGAGGGCGTTTTGCTGGCCCTGGTGCGAAAGGGATTGAAGCGACAGGATGCCTACGGGTACGTGCAGCGCGCCGCCCTGAAGGCCGCCGGCGACGGATCGAGCTTCGAAGACAACCTCGTGGCCGACGCCGAAGTGCGGGCCCTCCTGTCCGAAGATGAGATCCGGACCTGCTTTTCCGTCCGGGAGCACCTGAAGTTCCGCGACGCGATCTTCGAACGACGTACCCGGTCCCGGTAATATGACCAAGACTCCGTTGACGAAGTCCTGTACCATGCCTCGATAACGGGGCCGGTGAAGTGTTCCGGCGCTCTGGCGTGGCTGTGTGGCGGCGGCCGGACAATGGCGTCCAGGCGGCTGCCCAACTGATAACGGGCGAGAGGTCATGGCAAAGAATGAAGTCGTTCAGATGTCCGTGGTTGTCCTTCCCAAGGAAGAGATCCTGGATCCCCAGGGGAAGGCCGTGATAGGTGCCCTCAAGAGCCTGGGATTCGACGAGGTCCGTGACTGTCGCATCGGAAAGGTGGTTCGGCTGAAGCTGGAGGCCCCCGGGAAGGACGCGGCGGCCATCCGGGAGCGGGTGTCGGAGATGGCATCGTCCCTGCTGTCAAATCCCATCACGGAGGACTTCGATGTGGTCGTCGAGGAAGGGAACGGATAGACATGAAGGTCTCGATTATCGTGTTTCCCGGCAGCAACTGCGACCGTGACTGCCATCACGTGATGTCCCGGGTACTGGGGCAGGACGCCGATTATGTGTTCCACAAGGAAAAGGCGCTGCCCGACACCGACCTCGTTATCCTGCCGGGGGGATTTTCCTACGGCGACTATCTGCGGTCGGGCGCCATCGCCCGGTTTTCGCCCATCATGGACGATGTAGTGCGGTTCGCCGAAAAGGGCGGCCTGGTGCTGGGCATCTGCAACGGGTTCCAGGTCCTGCTGGAAGTGGGCCTGCTGCCGGGCGCCATGCGTCCGAACCGGGCGGGCCAGTTCGTGTGCAGCGACGTATTCCTCAAGGTGGACAACCGGGACACTCCCCTGACCCGCACGGTGGAGGAGGGGCGAACCCTCACTATTCCAGTCGCCCATGCGGACGGAAACTACTATGCGCCGCCGGGGGTCCTCCAGGAGATCGAAGACAACGGCCAGGTGCTGTTCCGGTACGTGGACCGTAAAGGCCGTGTCCGGGACAGCGCCAATCCCAACGGTTCCATGAATAGCATCGCGGGAGTGATGAACCGTCAGGGGAACTGTTTTGGCATGATGCCTCACCCGGAACGGGCCAGCGAGGCCTGCCTTGGCAGTGAGGACGGAAAGATCCTGTTCGATTCGTTGATCCAGGCGAGGGGCTGAATTCAATGAAGGCGACCATGAAGGACCTGGCCCTGGCCCAGGGCATCAGTGAGAAGGAATGGGAAGACATCCTGGAAGTCCTGGGACGGGATCCCAGCGAGGCCGAGGTGGCTGTCTTTGCCGCCATGTGGAACGAGCACGTTTCGTACAAGTCATCCCGCCTGCACCTGAAGAAGTTTCCCACCACGGGCCAAAGGGTCATCGTGGGCCCCGGCGAGAATGCCGGTGTCCTCGACGTGGGCGGCGGTTGGGCGGCCTGCTTCAAGATGGAAAGCCACAACCATCCGTCCTACATCGAACCCTTCCAGGGAGCCGCCACGGGCGTGGGCGGGATCCTGCGCGACATCTTCACCATGGGGGCCAGGCCCATTGCGGGACTGAACTCGCTGCGTTTCGGATCCCCCGACCATCCCCGGACCGGGTACCTGGTGAACGGAGTCGTGTCCGGCATCGCCTACTACGGGAATTGCATCGGGGTGCCCACGGTGGGTGGAGAATTGCACTACGACCCCACCTACGACGGGAACATCCTGGTCAATGTCTTCACCATCGGGGTCCAGCGTGCCGATAGCGTCTTCTACGGGAGCGCCTCGGTGCCGGGCAGCGTGGTGATCTACATCGGGTCAGCCACGGGTCGGGACGGGATCCACGGCGCCAGTATGGCCAGTCATGCCTTCGAGGAAGATGCGGATCAAAAGAGGCCCACGGTGCAGGTGGGTGACTCGTTCGCCGAAAAGGTGCTGCTGGAGGCGTGCCTCGAGTTGATGGACCGGGGCCTCATCCTGGGAATCCAGGACATGGGCGCTGCGGGTCTGACCTGCTCGACCTTCGAAATGGCGGCCCGTGGCGGCACGGGCATGGAGGTGGACTTGTCCAAGGTCCCCATGCGCGCCACCGGCATGACGGCTGCCGAGGTCCTGCTGTCGGAATCCCAGGAAAGGATGCTCCTGGTCACTTCGCCGGGCAGTGAACTCGCGGTGTTGGGATTGCTGGAAAACTGGGACCTGTGGGGCGCCATTGTCGGCCGTGTCACGGATACCGGTCGGATGGAGATGACGTTCGATGGCGAAAAGGTCGTGGACCTGGACGTCCTCCTTCTGACGGACAAGGCTCCACTCTACGATCGCCCCCGGTCCGAACCGGAAGACCTGGCGCAGCGCCGGACCCTGCCGCCCATCGAAGCCGACGGCAAGGAACTGTGGGAAGATTTTCTGGCGTTGCTGGACGACCCCGAGTTCCGCAGCAAGCGGCCCATCTTTCAGCAGTACGACCACATGGTCCAGGTGGGTAGCGTGATCCGGCCGGGCGAGGCGGATGCCGCCGTACTACGCATACCCGAGGATCCCCCGAGGGGCCTGGCCGTGGTTTCCGATGGCAACGCCCCCATGACCTGGTTGGATCCGCGGATCGGCGGATTCAACATCGTGGCCGAATCCGTCCTGAACCTGGCTTGTGTAGGTGCCCGTGCCGTGGGGCTTACCGATTGCCTGAACTTCGGCAACCCCGAGCGGCCGGAAGTGATGTGGGAGTTTGTGGAGGCTGTGGAAGGCATTGCCGAGGCCTGTCGAGCTTTCGATACGCCGGTCACGGGCGGAAACGTGAGTTTCTATAACGAGACCGCCGGCAGTTCCATCCGTCCGACCCCCGTGGTGGGCGTCGTGGGCGTGATCGACGACGTGGATCGGATAGCCCGGGCCGGGTTCCAGAACCAGGGCGATGATGTGGTTCTGCTTGGTCAGACCGAAGCCTGGCTGGACGGGTCCCTGTACCTGCGCAGCAAGACCGGTGAGATCAGAGGTCAGCCCATCAAGGCAGAAGTCAATGCCCATGCGGCCCTGTGCGACCTGCTCATCGGGGCCGTGGGAGAGAAACTGGTCAACAGCGCCCATGACGTGTCCGACGGCGGAATCCTGTTCGCCCTGGCGGAATGCATCGTGTCGTCGCCTGCCCTGCACGGTGCGGTCCTGGACCTGTCCTGGGCCTCGGACGATCCCGTGTCGCGCCTCTTCGGCGAGGCGCCCTCTAAGGTCCTGGTCACTGTGTCTCCCGATGGCGCCAAGCGCCTGGAAGGCATGGCCCGGGCACTGGACGTTCCCTACCTGCGCCTGGGTACGGTGGGTGGCCGCGACATGCGGGTGGACCCGTTCTTTACCGTCCCAGTGGAATCCATCGCCGCCCGACACACCACCCCGCCTCCCGGTATGTAGATCTCCTCGCAATAGCCCGTTGCCTACAGCCAATAGCGTAGGGTCCAACGTCTATCGATAAACGTCTAACGACGGACGTACTTGTCCACGATATCTACCGTCGTTGTACGTTGGACGTTCAGCGTTGGACGAGAGAAGGCAGCCAGGAAAAGTCGAGCGAGGCCCCTACTTACGGACAGACGTTGCCGCAGATGGGTCCGCAGTCCACACCGGCCTCGGTGCCGTTCTGCAGGCCGTCAGAGCACGAGAACTCGCAGTCCACGCCATGGTGACCCTGGATGCAATCCCAAGCGGAATCGTTCTGTGAGTTCGGAGGTCCGCCGAGGGGTGAACCCGCATTGGGCAGGACACCGAGGTCGGCCGTATTGGCCGCACCCTGGGCCCGTCCCGAACCCACATTCATCTGGCCCCAAATGGACTGCACGTAGCAGGGATCCGCCGGGTTGCCGAGACACCCCGGCCCGCCCTGCTCAAGGTCGCTGGATCCGCCGCCACCGAGAGTCGAGGTGTAGCCCGTGACCCGGCAGCCCTTGCAACATCCGCCCACATCGCAGCAGAAGTGCATCTGGCAGGTGCTGGTCACACCCATACAGTCCGTGGCCTCGTTGCAGGCCCAGTCGTTGGGCAGATCCGGCTGACAGATCATGGTGTGTGAAGCCGGATCGTCCTCGGCCGGCGGGTGGTTGTCCGCATCGTACGGGCAAAGCTCCATGCCAGGCGGGCAGGGCGGATCCGCACATTCCAGCGTGCAGCCAACGGGTGCGGGTGGGTCGCAATGGGCGTTGGGATCGCACTCGGTATCCTGTTCGCAGTAGGCCGGGCAGGGCGGATCGATCTGGTCCGCCGTGCCGTCGCAGTACACCGACAGGAAGTAGCCGCACTGGTCGGACACCAGGCTGGCGACGCAACCCGTATCGTCGTCCACGTCCTCGCTGCCGCAGGTGAACCCGGCGGTGCAATTGGCATCGACGCGGTGGCCACGACATTCCGATGCATCGTCACACACCGAAGGCGCCCAGTAACCGGTCTGAGATGCCTTGGTGGGGCACACGTCCGGATTGGCCGTGTCGGGTCCAAGGTTGATGGCGCAACAGTCGCCAGTCAGGCAGCAGTAGCCGTTTTGGCAGTGGCCGTCCAGTTCGTCATCAGAGAAGTTCTTGCAGTCCGAATCCTCGTTGCACGGGTAGCCGTAGGGAAGGTCGGCCTGGCACTTGACCTCGCCCGCGTCCACGTCGGCCTGCGAACAACCGCTGTTGTCCGAGATGCACGGGTCGCAATGGGCGATGTCGTCGCACAGGGCGTCGTTCTCCACGCCGCCGTCCAGACAGGAAGTCATACATTCCGGATCGGTGGCCTGCCACACGTTCTGGCCCGGACCTGCCACGGGGTACGGCTCCTGTGTGCAGGAACCGACCGGTGCGTCGGGATCAGGCGGGTTGGGTGCGGCCGGGCAGAACACCGGGATGAACAGACCGCAGTTGTCGGACAGCGAGCCGTCACAGGCGCAATCGTCTTCCGCCAGGACCTGACCACACTGGTAGTCAACGCAGACCGGATCCTTGCGTTCACCTTCGCACCCGGCCGTGTCGTTGCAAGCCGGGGTCACGGTGTAACTGACCGGACACTCGAGCGCCCCGGGCTCATCATTGGTCGGGCAACAGTCGCCGGCCAGGCAGCAGTAGCCGTTCTGGCAGTGGCCGGAGATGCAGTCCGAAGTCTCGTTGCACTCGCTTCCATCGGCCCAGTCCGGGATGCAGATCTTGCTGTCCGGGTAATTGGCATCCGGCTGAGTGGGGAAGCCGTCCGGGTCGCAGTGTGAACCGTTGTCGCAGTCGAAGTCATTGGTGCAGACCGTCAGGCATGCCGGCTCCCACTGGGCACCGGGCACGAGAGGTCCGTAGTCCCCGCAGAACGTGGACACGAACAGTTCACACGTGTTGGCCTCGACGCTGTTGTCGCAGGCCGTGTCATCATGCACCTGGATCTTGTTGCAGATATGGTTGATGCAGTTGGCATCGTCGCGGTGACCCTGACAGTCATTCAGGAACTCGCCGACCGGTGCGTCGGCATCGCATACCTGCGGGCCGCGGTAAGGCGCCGGGCAAACGGCCTGCGCCGAAACCCAGTCGGCCTCGGACTTGATGGCATCCGGGTCGTCGTCGGTTCCCCAGTTGGTCCAGGCGCCGCTGGGACAGCAATCGTTGAGTCCGCTCGGACCGGGATCACAGCAGTAGCCGTTGCGGCAGTGTCCGCTGAGGCAATCCAGGTCCTCCGACTTCCGGCAGAGCCCGCCCAGGCAGTCGCTGTAAGGCGTGTAGGGCGGCAGGAGCACGGGGCAGTCACCCACGTCCACGCAAGCGGGCGGGCTGAGAGGCACCGTGTCGATGCAGTAGTCTCCGTCGGGAAGCAGTGCCTTCAGGCGCAGGTCGAACTGGTAGGCGCCGTAATCATAGGCGCCACCGTTGGTGTCCACCCCCACATAGTAGACGCCGGGTTGGAGCTGGTTGTCGATGACCTCGTTGTCAACGCCGGCGGGGAAGATGTTGGCGCACAGTTCGTCGGTACCCGGTACACATGTGCCGGTCTGCATGCACGCCTCCGATTTGATGAAGGCGATCATGTCCTGGCCGAAGCCCTGCTGGAGCACCAGGGTTGCCCGCTTGGGCACGGTGATCTCGAACTTGTAGAGGCGATCATGTCCCGATCCGCCGCCGCAGTTCGATGACGTGCTGTTGACGGAGCACTCGGTGGTGCCCGCGAACTGGGTTGCCGGGTCGATGTCCAGGTTGCCCAGGTCGATGGCGTCTTCCCAGCGGTGTCCCAGGTTGAGGTTGGGGTCGTCACTTCCCTTCACGTAGACCTTCCATTCGTGCAGGTATCCGCCGTTACCGCTTCCGGTGTCGCAGACCCTGATGTACCAGTCGCCCGCGGCGTCCTCACCCTTCAGGGAGCACAGGGGAAGGCCCGACGTCAGGATACCCGGATAGGGCACGGGCAGTGACAGGTCGAAGGTATTGTGGAAGTTGTCGTTGGACCCACCGATATGGTCCCACATGATGTGCACATAGCCCTGCGGATCCACCACCTGGACGGTCAGGTCCGCCAGGAACGAGTGGACCACGTCGGCCTTGACCTCGATGCCTTCCACGAATGCGTAGGGCGAGGCCACGTTCAGCATGGCCGTGGTGCACCCCACGTTCTCGTCGATGGGCAAGTCGATGATGCCGGACGAGTTCATGTCGCAGTTCGGGGCAACGCAGGTGGGCGTACAGGTCCCGTTCGGGTAACCGTCGATACCGTCCACGCAGGAGTCCTCGTAACCGCACATGCCGTCGCCCGCATCGAAGATATGGCCACCGCCGCAGGGACCGAGGCAGTGCTCCACCTGGATGTGCTCGCAAACCGCTGACTGGCAGATGTCGTCCCTGCAGGGGTCGCCGTCATCGTCGCAGGGGAATCCGTCGGGCTTGGGCACCTGGACGCAGTCGTAGCCGCCCCATCCGAGGTTCTGGCACAATCCGTTGTTGCAGATGTCGCCCACCTCGCCGGTGCAGTCCACGTTTTCCTTCTTTTCGCAGGCTCCGGTCTGACACCAGTCGGTGGTGCAGCCGAGACCGTCCAGTTCACAGGCCGTCTCGTCGGCCAGGTTCTGGCCCACGCAGGCATCGGCCGTATCGTCGCACACGCCTTCCTTGCAGTCTTCGTCGAGGGCGGTGCAGTCCCTGGCCGTGTCGCTCTTGCACACGCCGGTTTCACAGTAGTCGGACACGCTGCAATACAGCCCGTCTTCGCAGGGCAGGTAATTCATGGCGTCCTTCTGCACGCAAGCACCGGTCAGCGGGATGCACGAGTAGACCTGGCACTCCGGAAGCGGCGGATTGACGGCGTCGCAGTCCACTTCCGGTTCTTCGTTGTCGCACCAGCCCGCGCCCTCGTCGCAACCGAGGATGCCGTTGCACTTGTCACCGTCATCCACGCACTCGGCGTCGGAGGTGCAGGGGCAGATGTGGATGCTGCCCTGCACGCAGTTTCCGTTGGTGTTGCAGAAGTCGCCGTCCAGGCAGGGCTCGCCCGCATCGCAGGTGCAGGTCCCCGAGGCACAGTCGAATCCGGCCCCGAGGCCCGGGTCGACCCCGTCCTTCAGGACGATGGGCACGCAGCTGCTGATGTCGTTGTCGCACCAGCCCTTCACGCAGTTGCCATCGAGGTAGGTGCAGTCGCGGGCCGGGCCGCCGGTACACGCACCGGCCAGACACTCGTCGTCGGTGGTGCAATACAGGCCGTCGTCGCAGGCGGTTCCGTCGGGCTGGGGTGCGTCTTCACAGACACCCGAGGCCGGGTTGCACTGCTTGGCCTGACAGGGGTCGGCACTGGGCTCGCACTGCATGGTGATGTGGTTGCAGGTCCCCACGTCACCGGCCACCTCGCACTCGTCCTGGGTGCACGGATTGCTGTCGTCGCAGTCCGCGTCGATATAACAGTCCGTTTTCAGGATGAACACGGAGAAGGCATCGACCGTGCCCGTTTCCGTAGCGATGAGGTCTTTGATGTTCAGCTTCCAGTCGCCGTCCACGGGAAGGGTGTTGAAATCCGCCAGGGATCCGGGACCGGCAACCATGTCGTAGTCGTAGACCTTGTAGAAGCCGTTGTCCGCGCCACCGCTGAGGTGGTGCAGTTTCACACAGGTGCTTCCGTTGCAGAGTTCAGCGGACAGGTCACCGATGTGGGGATGGTCCGTGACCACCTTGGTCCACAACTGCCTTACAACGCCGTCCACGCCGGAGATGGTCCGGATTGACGTGGAAACGCCCGATCCGTCGGGGATGGCAACGGGCAGACCACTGGACAGGTGGTAGGTGCCGCAGTCCGCGCCGTAGATGTCCGTGTCACAGATGAGGTGACAGGTGCAGGGCGGGGTGCTGCAGACCGCACTGTCGGAGTCGCTCAGGCACACCTCGTCCCCGGGGCAGTCGGAATGCATGGTGCAGCCGCAACCGGCGCCGGGCAGAGGCGTATGCGAACAGTCACCCGTCAAGGGATCGCAGGCGTCCAGGGTGCATGTATTGCCATCGTCGCAGTCGGTGTTGGTCCACTGGCAGAACAAGTCGATGCACTCGTCGACGGTGCACTCGTTGCTGTCACCGCAGTCGGCTTCCACCGTGGCCGGGGTGCACTCCGGTGCCTCGTAGGAGGCGTACAGTTTCCAGTCCTCGACTATACCGTTGAAGATCAGTGGGTTGGTGTCCTCCGCAATGAGCTTCCAGGGACCGGACAGAACCTTGCCGTCGAAGGTTTCCATGAGATCGCATGGCGGCGCGTCGCAGTCCAGGGGAACACCGATGTCGTAGGTTTCGTAGATGTTTCGATCCGAGTCCGCCAGGTTGGCCTTGCGCAACTGCACCGTGGTGCCGTCGGGGGCCTGCAGGCTCAGCTTGATGTCACCACGATAGAAGTGGGTGACCTTCACCTTGACCTGGAGGTCGCGGATCCAGCCGGGCTGGATGGACGTGGCCGTCACGTCAACGATCTTGGGATGGGCGCCGAAGTTACGAGGCGTCTGTCCCGAGTCAGCCACAGCCAGGAAGGTGCCGCCGGGCATGCACGGGGCCATCAGGCCGCCTTCGTCGCGGCACTGGATGTTGACGCAATAACCCTTTTCCACCCAGCAGGCCTGATCGGTGCCGCAGGACGGCGAACCGTCTTCCTGGATCTCGTCGTTCTTGCAGGGGACGCAGTCCGGGATGGGCAGGTTGAGGCAAGTGCCGTCGGGCTGGCACGAATCCGTGGTGCAGACCTCGTAGTCGTCGCATTCCTCGTACTCGGTGCAGGGTGGGTAGCCGTTCTCGAAGAAGAACAGGATCTTGCCCATGAGTTCGTCCGTTGTGCCCGTGCCCTTGTTCTGAAGGCCGCCGAACAGCGAGGAGGCCCCGATGGTGCGGTAAAGGTTGCCGCAGCTGCAGTCCTGGTAATCGCAGAGGCCGTCGTTACTGGGGTCCTCGTCGGGGAGGTCGCAGACCCGGTCTTCATCCAGGTCCCAGCAGGTGGAGGAGGGACCGCAGTTTTCGTAGCTCACGGCCGTGGCGTGGGAATAGGAACCGCCGTTGTACTGCACATCGCGGCCGCCTTCGCCCGGGGTGTGCTTGATGCGGTCGATCCAGGAATTGACCAACGGGCTCTGGCTATAGTTGAAATCGAGTCCGTGCCAGAAGCCCTTGCCTTCCAGGGGCCCGTCCAGCTTGGACGCGCCGTCGGAAATGCCGTCGGTCTTGAAGTAGTTCTGGGTGTGCAGGATGGTGGTCGGCTGGCTGGGCCCGACCTTCCAGAACTCGCCGCCTTCGAGGAACATGCGACCGCCGTTGAACTCGCCGGGGTTCTCCGGGTCGGGAATGATCCCGATGTCGAGGTAGTTCTTGATGGCGGTGGCCTCGGAGGTCGTCACCAGGTGATACCGGCCATAGATACCCAGCACCGCGAAGATGCCGTCGTACTGGGTGAGGTCCGAAATGAGATCCAGTTTCGTAATGATCTGGGCCTTGCGGCCGGCATCGATCAGGGCGGCCTTGATCTTGTTGGCCGACAGATCCAGGAGGCCTAGCGGGGACCAGACCAGGTAGCCGTCCGACAGCAGGACGCTGATGGTGGCCTTGTTAAGCGACTGGAACGGGCTGTGCTTGGGTTTTTCCGGATCCGAGTTCCACTCGTCCTGACCCAGCACGCCGATGCGGTAGATGCCATGGTTGGACTCCAGGCCCTGCGGGTCCACGTCGATGACGCAGAAATAGTCGGCCACACCCTGGCCGCACATGGCGTTCACACCGGCCGTGATGGTGTAGCAGGAATGGCCGAATCCCGACATGTTAGCGGGGATGATGAAGCCCGGAGTGTCCAGGGGGCTGGACTCGAGGTACGAGTGGGGCCGGCCCCAGAAATTGTAGACCGCGTCGTTGGTGTCCGGGTCCTCGTAGCACAGGATGTAACGGTAATGCTCGTTGACCACCATGGTGAGGCTCGGGATCTCGGTGGTGCTTTCCTCCACCAGGACGGCGCTGGTCACCACGTTGCACTCGGGCGTTTCGCACTGGTAGAGCTTGGCCAGTTTCAGGAAGTTGGACACGCCTTCCGCCAGGACCACGTCGTCGAACTGCCACGAGTCCATGTTGAAGGTGGTCTGGGTTTCGATCATGAGGCCGATCTGCAGGGTTTCGGAGAATTCCAGGGAGTCGTCCAGGGCGTAGGAATAGAGGTCGTATTCCAGGTCGTCGGTCAGCGTTTCCTCCCAGATCACGATGCCGTTTTCGTAGTCACCGTCGGCGCTGGCGAGGACCCGCAGGGTGACGGGTTCGCCCGGCTGGGAATGCTTGTAGGACATGCGCCACTGAAGAGTGACCGCCTGTTCGGGGTTGAATCCGCTGGTGGCCGCCGCGGAGGCATCAATGATCGGGGTAACCGCCACGGACTTCACCAGGAAGGTGGTGGGGTTCCACTGGAACAGGATGTTCTCGTCCGGGCCCAGTTCGCCGCCGGTGCCGAAGATCCAGTGCGCCAGCGAGTTGGTGCCGTAGTCGGTGATCTTCCAGCCCACTTCCTGGAAGCTGGCGCTGCCGTCGAAGTGTTCGATGTAGGGCAGCGTCTGGGAACAGAGGGCCTGGTAGAAGTGCTGGCATTCCTTGGTGCCCAGGGCCGGGTTGAAGACGCACTTCTCGATGGTGCAGGGGTTGTTGTCGTTGGCAATGAGTACGCAGTGGGCGTCGTCGACGCAGCACCCCTGGGCATTAAAGACGTTGCGGCAACTGTGGGTGACGCACATTTCCACCGTGCACGGGTCGTCATCATCACACATCACGTCCGGGTCGTGGAGAAGCGGGTCATAGCCCACGTCGCCGGGCATGGCGCAACAGTCGGTTGTCAGGGAACTATCCGTTACGACGCAGTCCTTGTTGATGCACTTGTAGAAGGTGCAGGGTGCCGGTCCTTCAATTGGCACACAGTCGGAATCGTACAGGCAGCAGTCCTCGACCAGGGGGCCGGACTGGCACTCGTACTGGTTGGGATCGCCATCGGTGGTGAGACAGAAATCCGGGTCGGTGCACGGGTTCTTGTCATCGCACTGGGAATCGGCGTAGGCCTGCTTTTCGCCCTCGTCCGTCCAGGGGAGGCCGGTGACTGGATTGATGGTTTCAGGAGACCAGCAGCAACCGGGGACCACGTTGAAGGCCGAATGCCGGCAGGTGCCGAGGCCGCCGCCGGGGCCGATCAGGCAGTAGTCGTAGTTGCAGGGATTGGCATCCAGGCAGTCATCGTTGACTTCGCAGCAGTCATCGATTTCGGTGAAGACGCACTGATTGATGTCCGTGTCGCAGGTGTTGCTGGTGCAGGTATTTCCGTCATCGCAGTCGGCGCCGCTCAGGCAGCAGTTGTCGATGAAGGGGTTCTTGCATTCGCCGGCTTCGCAGAGGTTCCAGGTGCAGAGGTTGCCGTCATCGCACGGGGCGAATTCCTGCTCCTCCCAGACGTCGGTGTTCTTGGCCCCGGGGGTTCCGAAATTGAACGCATTGTAGGCCGTGGTGGATACGCCGTAGTTCATGCCCGTCCAGGATGCCGGATCGTCGGGGTTGGGCGGCATCACCAGGTCCAGCGGCGGTTCGGCGGTTTCCAGGAAGGGGTGACGCAGGGCCACGGAATGGCCGTCCGGAGCGTTTCCGGTGAAGGCGATGACATCCACGATATTCACGGCCGGGTCCGGGTCGGGGGGCCACCCGGGTCCGGGATCCCCGTCGAAGAGGATGATCTCGTCGCCCGAGTTGGTCAGCATGATGGACGACCAGTCGTAGTCGCAGGTAATGCCGCCGTTGACCAGGGGGTCGCCGTTACGGCACAGCACCACGTATCCACCGGCCGGCACCACGAGGGGGCCGGGAGCGGGCAGCACGTTGTCGGGACTGATCTGGTGGTTGCCGGCGCCGTTCTCGGCCACGACCCAACCCGTGATGTCCACGTCGGCGGCACCCGGGTTGTGGAGTTCAATCCACTCGCCGTTGCTGTCGCTGACCGTGTTGGGGTTGGCCATGAACTCCGTGATGACGATCTGCGACGTGGGAGGATCGCAGGGATCGCCTTCCAGGGGCGAGCTTTTCGTTGACAGGCCCCCGCCGGTCTCACCCATGGGCAAGTCGCCTTGAACCGGCATGTCCATGGCGGGCCCCGGGTCGTCGATCGTATCGACTTGAGCCACATCACCCGGCCCGGGATCGGGGGCAAGGCCGGGGTCTTCCGGACCTCCCGAATCACTCGAGCAACCGAGGGTGAGAAGGGCTCCCGTGAACATCGCCGCAACGAACGTCCGCCAGGTAGAATGGAGCTTCATGGTGCCTCCTTGACCGGTGGTGACACTATCGTACGCAAAAAATTCATACCCCTGCATCAGGGCAGTCCCCTAGCCACCAGCAAAAACCTTGCTCTTGCAAGTGGTTATGTACTATCGCGACTTCGACCAACCAAGAATACAAAGCCGCAGGACATTAGTCCAGCAGCTTTTGTGCCAACCGGTCGATACATGACCCTGACCTTTGCCTTGTGCCGGCGGGCCCAAGGTGGGGTAATATGTTTCCGGCCTACGAGGAGAATCGGGATGACTGGAGCGCGAGGGACCACGACCAGAGGATTGGCGCTGCTTTTGGCGCTGGGGCTGCTCACGACCATGGGCGCGGCCTGCAAGTCGAGGCGCATGGCGCCCCCTACATCGACCGCGGGCCAGACCGCCGCGCCGGCCGCCCAGCCGAAGGCCCCCGAACCCGCGAAGCCGGCCACGGTATCGGCGGCGGCACCGGGTGAAGAGTCCGCGGCAGCCACGGACCAGCCCGCCGGTGAACCGGCCGAGGACGAGCCTGACCGGGATCGGCTCTGGCAGTGTTACCAGGAGGTATACTGCGCACAGAAGAAGGGGCAGATGGACCAAATCCTGCCCCTCTACAAGAAGTATGGCTTCGAAACCCCGCAGGAATTCACCCGGGTCTGGATCGAGGCGGCAAAGGACACGGACTGGGTGACGAAGCTGGCCCACGACGTGTCGAAGAAGTGCCGGTGACACGGACATGGGCTGCCGCGTCACCGGGCGTGGTTTGGAACCGACTCGCCACGCTCGCAGCTCAACTCCGCCCCTGGGGACCGCGCTTCCGGCTATCTTCCTTGAGGGGCGCCACGAACAGCTTGCCACTCAATTCGTTCCTGCCGATATAGACGTCGCTGCCGAATACCTCGCGGACCACCGGATAGAGCATCACGGATTCGGGGTCGCCCGAAGCCACCACCCGCCCCTCTTTCAACAGGATCAGGCGGTCGCAGAACAGGAGGGCCAGGTTCAGGTCGTGGATGGCCGCCATGACCGCCAGCCCTTCCTGGCGGGCCAGCCGCGACAACCTGTCCAAAAGCGAGACACCGTGGGCGATATCCAGGTTGGCGGAGGGTTCGTCCAGGAGCAGCAGGCGTGGTTCCTGCGCCAGCGCCCGGGCCACCAGGACCCGTTTCTGCTCGCCGGCGGAGATCCCGGGGAAGGGGCGGGAGGCCAGGTGGTATGAATCCACCATTTCCAGGGCATGTCGCACCGCCCGTCGATCCCCGCGGGACTCGAAGAATCCCCGGATGTGGGGGATACGGCCCAGGTTCACCAGGTCCCTGACGGTCATGGGGAAGCCCACGTGCAGGGACACGGGGACGTAGGCGACGTGGCTTGCCGTGTCCTTCCTGTGGCCCGAGGTGGGATCCCGGGCCAGCACCCGGACCCTGCCCCCGGTGGGAGCCAGCAGTCCGGCGGCCAGCCTCAGCAGGGTGGTCTTGCCGGCCCCGTTGGGCCCGATAACGCCCACCATCTCGCCGCCGCCGCACTGGAGATCCAGGCCCTCCAGGGCATTGGACTCCGCATCGGGGTAACCGAAGGTCACCCCTTTCATTACCAGGATCGCTTCGGGCTGGTGGTTCGATGTCATCCCATCCGCCTCCCACCGCGCTTGAGCAGGTAGACGAAGAGAGGCCCGCCGATGAGGGCCGTGAGGACGCCCACGGGCGCTTCGGTTTCGAACACCGGGAAAAGGACCCGGGTGGCCAGGTCCGCCAGAACGAGGAAAGTGGCGCCCAGAAGGGCGCAGGCCGGCAGGGTCACGCGATGGTCCGAACCGGTCAGGGCCCTTACAGCGTGGGGCACGATGAGGCCTACGAACCCGATGAGACCGGCCACGGAAACGGCGGCCGCCACCAGGAGCGACCCGGCCACGAACACCACCCGTGTGGTCTTGCCGGGATCCACCCCCACGGAGGCGGCGTCCTCCTCGCCCAGAGACAGGGCGTTCAGGGCCGGCGTCACGGAGTAGAGGACGGCCAGGGCCACGGCGGCTATCCCCGATGTGACCAGGATGGCGTCCCATCCCCGGACGTCGGAGGACAGGGTGCCCATCAACCACAGGAGCATCTCCTGAGCCTTTTCCGCCCGGACCACGGCCTTCAGGAACATGATGATGGCCGACGCGAAGGCGTTGAAAACCACGCCGATGAGCAGCACTTCGTAGGTGTTGATCCGGCCCACCCGGTCCCTGGAGAGACGATAGGTCAGGGCGATGGCGCCCAGGGCGAACACGAAAGAGGACAACGAGACGCCCACGTGGCCCGCGAAAACAGCCACGGGCAGGAGGATGGCCAGTGTCCCGCCGATGGCGGCGCCTCCCGCCACGCCGATGATGAAGGGATCGGCCAGGGGATTGGCCAGGATGGCCTGGAAGACCAGGCCAGCCGACGAGAGGGACGCCCCTACCAGGGCTGCCAGCACGGTCCGAGGCAGCCTTTCGTGGACGATGACCAGGTAGTCGCTGCTGGACGGTTCCAGGAAGGCCGCCGCCAGGTCCAGCGGGGTGGCGCCGAAGGACAGGGACAGGAGCGCGGCTCCGAGGAACGAGATCCCGAGCGCGATAAAGAAGACGAGCTTGTCGCGACCCCGTTTCTTCATGTCATCGACCCGCCGATACCAGGATGTCGTCCGCCAGTTTCAGCGCCGCCCGGACTGCGGCCGGACCGGGTCGCAGGAGGGCGTGGTCGGCAAAGCTCAGGACCCGTCCCTCGCGGGCCGCCCGAATCCCGCCAGCCGCCATGGAGCCCTCCAGATCGCCCGCCTCCACGGCGCCGTCCAGGAGGACGTCGGGGTCGGCTCGCAGCATCTGTTCCAGGGACCACGTGGGGTAGGGGATTCTTTGAGCCGTGACTACGTTTTCCACACCCATCCTTTCCAGCAGGTCCCCGATGAACGAGGCTCGCGACGCCACCACCAGGGGATTTCGGCCGGCCACGAAAAGGACCTTGACCGGTGGGTTCGTCCGGGCGCGGTCCCGCAGGTCGTCGAAGTCCTTTTCCAGTGTGCGCACCAGTCGATCGGCCCGCTCGCCACGGTTCAGCGCCCGCCCCAGGGCCCGGATCCCGGGCACCACCGATTCGGCCGTGTCGAAGTCCAGTACCAGGGTGTCCGCGCCGGCCTTTGACAGCAGGTCCGCCAGGTGTCCCCGAAGCACCTTCGGGGAACCGATCACCAGGTCGGGACGCGTGGCCAGGACGGCCTCGGAGGACACGTCCAGGATCCCCCCGACCCGGGGGATGCGCCGGGCCGCTGCGGGCCGATCGCAGTACCGGGTGGCGCCCACCAGGTGGTCGCCCAGGCCCAGGTCGAAGATGATCTCCGTGGCGTTCGGGATCAGTGACACCACGCGAGGGCCCCCCACGTCCGTCCGTTCGGCGGGGCGCGCGCAGGCCGTGGCCAGAAACAGGCACAGCAGAATCGACTTCACTGGGCGACCCGGAGGATGGAACCGCTGTCCGGGTCCACCTCGTACAGGGCATTGGTGCTGAAACCGGTCACGTAAAGGACCGTGGAACCGTCCTTGTCGGCCACGGTCAGTTCGTAGGGATTGGTGCCGGGTTCGAAGATCGCCACCCTGCCCAGGCTTTCCCGGGACGAGATGGTCATGGCGGTCACGTTGTTGTTCCCGGAATTCACCACGTAGAGCGTGTCCCCGTGGACCGCCAGACGATTGGGGTAGGTTTCGGTATTCAGCAGGAATTCAACGCCGGCCTGACCCATGGCCGTGGTCACGCCCTGGACGACGCTGGCCAGGCCCAGCAGGACGAACAGGTCGGGTACACCCGTGTCCCGGTAGACCATGTGGAGCACGCCGTCCATGTTGCCGGTCTTGCCGGCGTCGATGACCTGGAAGGGGTTCGTGGCCTTCAGGTCCGTGGAGGTGTCCACGGCGAAGACCTGATCGCGGTTGAAGCTGCCGGCGAAGATCACCTCGTCCGGACCCGTGGCTACGGCGATGGAGTCGGTGGAGGCGAGGTCACCCAGCACGATGGGGTCGATGGCCCCGCGCAGGACCTTGTTGGTTTCCAGGTCCACCTTGAACAGGGCGGCCGTGGTGCCGCTGCCTGCGTAGGCGAACTGTCCGTCGGCGCTGAACGCCAGGCTCGACGGGTAGCCCACCAGGGGATTGCCCGTGGACCGGGGGAGCTGGATCACGGTCTGGGGCGCGAAGGCCGTGGCGGCGGTGGGCACGTCGATCGCCTCAAGGGAACCGTCGGACGTGGGGGTGACCAGCTTCTTGGCGTCGTCGTAGTCCGTGGTCCCCGAGCAGAGCACATAGACCTTGTCGTCATGGGCGATGAGGGCCTGGGGGTTCCGCTGGGTGGTTGTGACCTTGTTGACCACCGCGAAGTCCGACTGGCGGACCACCGTCACGAAGCCCGTTCCATAGCTGCCGTCAGACCCGTCGAAGGCCGTGTTGGCCACGAACACGTAGCCGCCGCTTGCCACCACGCCCTCGGGCCCGTGGAAGTCCCAGGTCGACGGGTCCTCCACCTCGGACACGGTGGTGTCCAGGGGATCGGTGACGTCAACGCTCTTGTCGTCCTCCAGCAGGCAGCCCTGCCAGGCCAGGAAGGAGGCCGCCAGGACCAGTGGAACTCGATGAAGCAGCATGTTCACCCCCTTGCAGGGCCGGCCTGCCCAGACCGGCCCCAGGCGCGCGTGGGTACGCGCGCCCTACAAAAAGAACCTCAAGGTTCCGTAAAAGGCCCGACCCGGAAGAGGATACTGCAGAGTATCTATTGCGTCACGCTTGTCCAGGAGGTTGTGGACGTCCAGGGACAGGGTGACGTACGGGTGCGGGATCAACTCGATCCGAGCATCCAGGATGGCCCTGAATTCCTCCGAAAGGGACTCGTACCGGTCCAGGTAGAAGGCCGACTGCCCGCGGACCCGGGCCCCGATCCGGATCCAGCCCTTCTCGAAGACCACTTCGCCGGCCCCG
>JADHTP010000090.1 GCA_016784945.1 Deltaproteobacteria bacterium
AACCTTTGGACAGTAACCCCCTTTTCCCCATTCTATCCAGGTCTTATTGAAGTGAGGTCTTCAGAAACCAAGTGACTGTCCCTAGGTTTTCCCAGTTTCCAATTGTCTTCCAATGCGATCAACGATGAACGATCGACGATCAACGCCCTAGAGAAGGTCCAGTCGTTCGCGGAGGAACTTCTCGATGCGGAGGTTCACCACCATGGGGAATTCCAGTGGTGTGTAGTGGGTCCCGCCCTTGATGGCCAGGAACTCGGCATCGGGCGTCTCGTTCACCATCCGGCGGGTCATGGACACCGGCGTGAACAGGTCGCGATCGCCCGTGATCGCCAGGGTGGGGCACTTGATCTTTGCGGGCACGTCCCGGCCGTCGTGGTCGGCCAGTTCGCGAAAGATGCGCGTATAGGCGGTGAAGTCCAGGTTCACGTAGTCCCGGGCCAGGTCGTTGAACACGTCTTCGTCCAATGTGGGGCTGGCGAGTCCCACGGCCTTGGCCAGGGCGATGAAGGCCCGCGTCCGGGTGACCAGGGGCCCCACGCTGCGCATGAGGGGCTCCACCTGTTCCATGATGCCCAGGAACTTCGGCCCCACCACTGACATCCATGGCGCGTTGAAGGCCGTTTCGAAGGGCTTGCCGTAGGTGCCGTTGATCTGCACGACGCCCAGGAAACGTCGGTAGTGCCGACGGTAATATTCCAGGTCCACCTGTACGCCCATGCTCCAGCCAATGAACACGGCCTTCTTGACCTTTTCGGCCTTGAGAACGGCCTGCAGGTCCTCGCAATGGCGCTTCATGGAATAGGCTTCGTCCGTGTCCTCCAGGGCCGGCGGGGACCCGTACAGGCCCCTGTAATCCCAGGAAACCACGCGAAAACGTCCCGCGAAATGGTCGATCAGGTGCCGCCAGGTCACGATGTTTCCACCGAGGCCATTGGAAAGCACCAGGACCGGGGCGTCGTTGGGGCCGGAAGAATAGGTGGTGATCTGCGAGCCATCGGCGCTGATGGCGGAGCCCTCACTGATGTCCATGGGTCACTTTCTCACTTGCATTTCAGAAGTTCGTCCACGAATCGCGTTTCGATTGTCTGCCAGTAGGAACGGCTGGAGCGAAAGCGTTTTTCAGCCAGGCGGTACCGCTCTATGGAGGTGAAGCCGTGGCCATTGAGGAGTCTTTTCACCGTCTCCAGCTTCAGGCTTTCGGATTCGACGAGCCCGTCCAGGTAGTCGTAGGGCTTCCTCAGCGGCCGCATGGTCATCAGCGGGTCAATACCCTCGTTGGCCATGCACCCCAGTTCGAAGTAGGCCCCCTCAAAGCGGATCTTCAGGGAATCATGGGCACTGACCGCGGGCTTGACGGGCTCTTCCTTCACCGCTATCGAGCCGCCACAGCCTATGGCCAGGGCCACCGCGAACAAGGGCAGGATGTACAGGCTCCTGGAGACCATGGTGAACCTCCCACTCCTTATGACCTGTTGTGGATTCTAGAACAGACTGCAGGAGGGGTCCACCGTCCGCGGCATACGGTCAACCGTCCGTCGGGACGTACCAGTTGCAGTCCAGGTCGAGGTAGAAGCCGCCGGTGTTGTTTTCCACTGCATCGACCAGTATCCAGTAGTTCCTGCCGGCCTCCACCGTGGTTGCGATGAAGGTGTGGTTCCAGGCGATGCAGGCGTTTGCTGAACAACCTTCACCCTGGTCTTCCAAAAGGTAGATGTTGAGGAACTCCGGCGGATCCCCGATGAAGGAGTTGGCCAGCTCGATGGTGATGTCACCCGACTCGTCGGGAACGAACAGGTAGGCTTTTTCCGGCCCGTGGGCGGGCACGCCGGAACAGGAGTACACGTCCATCACGTCGGAATTGCCCGACCAGCCGTTGTCGCCCGTGCTCGAGGAACTGGCACAGGTCAGGGTCGTGGAGGAACTGCAGGGCCCGGACTGTGCACACTTTCCCCCGGGCAGGCAGGTCACGTCACCCGCGCAGCCAGGGCTGCAGTCGCTGCCACAACCGTCGTCACCGCATTCGCGGTTGGCGCAATCGGGGACACAGATGCATGAAGACGCGATGCACTCGTGGTTGGCGGGGCAGGTGCCGCACTTTCCCCCGCACCCGTCGATCCCACAGTCCTTGCCGTCGCATTTCGGGATGCAGACGCCGGGATCGAACGGGACATCGTGCGGAACCAACACGTCTTCGTCGGGCACAATCCCCGGGTCGGCGGCGGTTTCGGAACCGGTGCCCGGGTCCTGGGGTGGCTGGCCCGGGTCCTTTGTCACCGGCAGGTCGTAGCCCACCTCGATGGCGTGTATGTCCTTGGGGATCACCACCGTGGGAATCTCCATTTCCTGCTCATCAGTTCCCGCGCCGCCGGAGCCGCAGGCGCACAGCAGGCCGAAAACCGGTGCGGCGAAAATGACGGTTGGAATATGAAGGCTTCGTGTCATCAGGGGGTGAAGTTGAAGTCCGGGTTGATGTACTGATTGATAATCACCACGTCACCCCCCTTGGTGTACTCGATGAAGGGGTTGGCCTTGTCCGCGCAGCAGGCCTCGCCCACTTCCCACATGTCCAGGTTCTTCAGCTTCTTGCTTTCCTTCTCATAGACGAGGTCGCCGTCGATGAACATCTTGACCTTGGGGTAGGAGGCGCCGAAGCCGTGGTCGTCCCAGTAGTGGACGCCCACCTTGTAGCACTTGCCGACCTCGGGGCTCACGTAGTTGAAGTTCTCCGGGCCGGCCCCGTCGGTGTCGTCAAGGTCCAGGTGGGGCTGGAGCAGGGGATCCAGGGCCGCGTCCTCCACCCATATGGGGTGGGGGTTGAACCAGAAACAGTCGTACTTGGTGTCGAAGAAGCCGTCGGGCTTGCCGTCCTTGTCCACGTCCGGGGTGCTGGCGTAGGGGTGGACCACGTGGAGGTCCAGATCGGTGCCGCAGTCCTTGCCCGCAAAGCACTGGTCCGTGGGATCGGGGTCGTTGGGTGTGTTCCATGTCAGTTCCACGTGGCAGCCCTCGCCGGCCTTCACGTGGACCAGCTTGGAGGCCTCGGCGCAGGACTCGATGCCGTGCTTGTTGAAGACCTTCAGACGGAACAGGTAGTCGCCCACCACATTGGCGGTGAACTGCGGGCTGGGGAAGGTGGGGCTGGGGTCGAACACGTCGGCGGATCCACTGGGCCCGGACACCGACCATTCGTAGCTGACGATGCCGCCACCCACGGTGGGATCATAGCTCTGGTCGATGAAATCCAGGGTGGATTCCACCAGCACGTCGTCGCCGTGCTTCACCTCCACGCCGCCGTGCATGATCATGAACTCGGCCACGGGGCACTCGCCCGCCACGCCGGTGCCGTTGACGGGGATTTCCTTGGGCGTGTACACGGAGCTGTTCTCCACGTGGATCATGCCCGTGTCTTCCAGGATGGTCCCACCGGCTTCCTTGTCCACGAAGGGCGGCAGGTAGGTCACGCTGAATGTCTTCTTCTCGCCCGGCTTCATGACCACTGGATCCGCCTTTGACGCGTTGGCGAACACGCCCAGGTCCAGGCCGAAATCCGCGCTGGAGTCTTCCGTCAGATACAGTCCCGTGACCTCCACGTTCTTGTCGCCGCAGCTTTCCAGGGTCACCGTCTGCTTCTCGAAGTCCGCGATCACCACCGAGCCGAAACTGACCTCCGCCGGAATGGCCTTCAGGCACGGTCCGCTCACGTTGGCCCAGACCTCCACCTCCAGGCCCTCGCCCTTGGAGCCGTCGAAAAGCGGGTCGTTGGAAACGAAGGTCAGGAAGGCCTTGGCCGGGTCCTCGTCGGTGGCGCCATAGTTCACTGTCATCTGGAAAGACGAGTTGGCCGGAATGACGACGGGTTGTGAACAGACCTCCTCGTCGATGATGTCGATGGTCTCCGCGGGGAAATAATAGTCTTCCATGGGCGGCCCGTCCGGTCCTTCGCAACCCCATTGGAAGTTGAACCCGTCCGCCGTGCTCCGGTACCGGACCTCGGAGATCACCAGGTCGCCCAGGCCCGTGTTGAGCAGGGACAAAAACCCGGCGTCCTTGGAGCCTTCCTTGATGATGCCCAGGTCCAGAACCTCCGGGCTGGCCGCGAAATGGGGCGCATCTTCCGACTTTTCGGAAAAGCTGACCACGAAATCGCTGATTACGCTGTCATTGAGGATGTGCAGTTCGGCCGTGTGCTCGCAGTCCGCCAGGTCCCGGGTGTAGACCAGCTCCGCGCAGAATTCCGTGGGGTTCGGGGACGAATCACCCTCGTCTTCGGGGGCCACCAGGGCCGGGAGCGTGGCACCGTTGACCGGGACCGCCCTGAACAACTCCACGCCAGGCGTGTCGCCGACGCACAGGTCGTAGTCCACGGACAGACCGTCCACCTCGAGGTCCACGATGCCCGGGTTCTGGACGCAGATCTCGTAGGACCAGGTGTCACCGGAGCTGAACACGCCGGCGATTTCAACGGCGTGGCCGGTGTCGATCTGCTCCCAGGTGGTGTCACCGGACTTGATCTTGCCCTTGACGGTCATCTTTGGCGTCTCGGGTACCGTCCCCGACGAACATCCCACGATCAGGACGGGCACCGCCGCGGCAACCAGGTAACGGAACAAGCGACTATTCATCTGCAACCTCGATACGCACCGTCCAGATGATACAGGAAGGTGTCCCTCCATTTCTATCGCGTACCACCCCCAAAGGCCTTGAAACAACCCGCCGCCGAATCCCCCAGGTTGTCCTGGAAAGTCAGGACCACCACGAGCACCACGGCATAAAGGGCCACGCGGCCCCATAGTTTCTTGCTGGAAGGGGCCTCGTCCATGGACTCTCTGAGACGGTACCTGCGTCGATCGTAGGGCATGATTCACCTACCTGAAATTCAGGCTTGAGCCAAGGAATCTGAAGGGCAGGGCCTTGTCGGCGTCCATCCCGTTTTCCGTGGCCAGCCGCCGGTGGATGATCACCACGATGCGTCGGCCGTCCTTGGACCAGAATACCGTTTTCAGCCGCGTTTTCAGTGAGCCCGCATCTCCTCGATCCGACTGGATGGTATGGAAACGGGCGGACTTTTCGCCCCGCATCACGTGCAGGTGGAAGCGACTTCCCTTCGGGAAACCCACCAGGGTGAACCGGCCGTCGGGCGATGACATGGACTCCTTGCCAGGGTCGGTGATGCGGTGGCGTTTCCTGACACGATCGGTCAGGGCCTTCCGTTCGGCCGGTTCGTCCGCGGGATAGGATTTGACCTGTTTCCCGGTCCTGAACGCGCGGACCGACAGGAAGTCCCCCACATTGCCGTCACGGATCAGGAGGAGGTAATGCCGACCGTCGGTGGAGAATCCCAGGAACTCCACGGTGCGCGTGACGTCGTGTCCGGCCAGGGCCGGCACGGCCATGGACAGTATGAAGGCGATGACCAGGACCCTGAGTGTGCTCTGTATGGCGCGGGTCAAGGGGTTCCTCCCGATATCTTACAGCAGAAGGGTGGTCTTGAACGTGGTCCTTTCGTCCGGTGGCGGAAAGGCCCATCCTCCCACCACCCGCCGGATGCAGGTTTCGAGGCCTTCGTCCCGGTTTCCCCCCGCCTGGTCCACCTTGATCCCGCCGGCGCGGCCGTCAAGGCCGATGCTGAAGGCCAGGCCCACCTTCACGGGCATGTCGGTCTCCCGGGTCATCCTTCGTTTGCAGTCTGAGAACTTGCGCATCTTGGTGGCCAGGAAAGCGTCCATGCCGTTCTTGTCCAGGGAGTGCCGGGTGGGCATTTTCGTCATGGTTTTCGGCTTGACGTCCACGGTGGTCTCGCCCCGCTTGTCCGATCCGTTGTTCTTGAGGAGCCCGGCATAGCGGTTGAAGTCGGCCTGGGCATTGGGATCCAGTTTGCCCAGCTTGGCCAGTTTTGGCGCGGGCGGTTCGGCGGTGATGGCCGATTCGGGGGTGATGGCAATGGCCGCGGGATTGCGGCGCTTGCCCGAAAACGTCTTTCGCTTGCCCTGGTTGACCGCGGCCGGATCCACCGGTTCGTCCTCCGTGGGCCGGATGACCGTGTAGAGTTTCTGCTTGAACGCGGGAATATCACCCTGGTCCCTCATTCCGATGCCCGGGTCCGCGGGATCCGATGTCAGGGCGAGATAGAGCGCGATCCCGATCCCGGCGGTGAGCAATACGCCCAGGGTGCTGAGGACCACGACCTTGTGCTGGCGTCCCTTGCGACTGAGCCGCATCATGACGCTGAAATCTTCCAGGCGGGTGTCCGGAGCGCGTTCGCCCGCAAAGGGCGGCGCCACGTGTGCGGCGGCAGCCTCGCCAAAGGTGATGGCCTGGGCGCCGGCGCTCGTGTCGGAAGGCGCCATCCCCGGGTCGGGGGCCGTGGGCCATTCCTTGGCGGGAAGGACCTCGACCTTGTCCTGAAAGAACTCCTGGGAGTCCGAAGGGGCCTCCGCCGTGGTGGGAAACAGGTCTTCGTCATCGGCCAGCGGCTGGGAGGTGTCGGGCGATAAGAATGGAGCAGGCGATTGCGAGGGAGCGGACGGCTCCGGGGGTGCCGAAGGCTCGGGCGGCTCCACCGGCGGCGCGGCCGGTGGTGCGGCCGGCGGGGGCGGCAGCGATGGCGGTTCACCAGCATCGGGGATTTCCGGTTCTTCAGGCTGTACTTCGTTTGCCTTCCGGATGTCGATGGCCGGGCGGGAAATATCGGAATACAGGGAATCCACCACTTCGCTGCCCGTGAGAGCCGCGCTCGGAGGGGCACCGGCAAAGGACGGATCGCTGGCGTCCGCGGGCACGGGAGGCGGTGTGCCCAGGGAGGCGCTGCTCGTGGGCGTGGGCGTGTCGGAACCGGGCAGCGGTTTCACCACGGTCCTGTCGTACTGGGTTGCCTTCCAGTCGTTGAATGCCGTGACCACCTGGGACAATTCCGGGACCTGGACCATGCGGATCCAGGCCGGCATGGTGGGGCGCCACACGAAGGAACGCTCATGCAAATGGCCGTCCTGCAGGAGGGCGCCGATCTTGTCCGAAGTGAGGGGACCCACCCGTCGCCCCTTGCGGATGGCGAACCATGTGTCTTTTCGACGGGCTTTTGTGACCTGGTCCGCGGCGCGCTCCGACGGGATGGAAGGTAGGGCGCCGGTCTGGGTGGTAGTCCGGCGTGCCGGCGCCGATCCCCGACCGACCGTGGGCATGCTGACAGTGGGCCGCGGCGCCGTGGTCATAGCGGCCTGTCGTGCCGTGGCGCTGCGTCGAGGCTGGCCCGCGATGGCTGGCTGGCTTCCCGTGGCGGTGATGGCCGTGATCGTTTCCCCACCCTTGGAGGGATCACGCAGCAGGTGAACCTGGTCGCATTTCCGGCAGGTGAACTTGATGACCTTGCCTTCCAGTCGCTTTTCGTCGATGCGATATCGTGCGTTGCACTTGAGGCAGGAGAAGACCATCGAATGTCACCAAAAACGTCGCCGGCAAGGCGACAGAGCCTCGAAATGCTAGCATGAGATGTCGGGGTGAACAAGAAAGCCGTGCAAACCTGAATCCACGGCCTGCATCGCGATTCGACGACGGCTACGGCACTTTGACTGCGTTGTGTTCACCAATTTGATGCTCGACGTACCCCAGGTATGCCTCCGCTCAAATCGGCTTGCCGCCTTGCAAAAGCAGTCGTTTCCGCCGTCTCTGACGCAGACTTGTCAGCGGATTCAGGTTATATTCAGTCAGCCCCTACGAACGAGCAGCACGGATGAAGGTCAGTCCGGTCCTTTATAACCTACTGAAGGAACTGCGGGCAGGCCGATTCCGGCCCAGGGCCATTCGGCGTTTTACCAAGGACGGTATTCGACACGCGATGGACCTGGCCTGGTCGCTCAGGGACCTGAGGCGGTCGTTCTACGCGGTGTCCGTGGTCATGCTGGCGGTCCTGGCGGCCATCGGCGTAGTGCTGGCCCTGATCCTGCCCGGAGGCGTGGGGACGGGGACCTGGGTGGCCCAGGGACTCCTTTTCATCTTCGTGTTCGGACTTACCCTCCTGCAGCTGGGACTGGTGCGGGCCGAGACCTCCGGGGAGGTGTACGACCGGTTCGTGCTGCCCAACGTCCTGACCCTGCTCCGGTTGTTGGTCATTCCCTACCTTCTGATCACCATATCAGTGTCGGTGGAACTGGCCCCCGGATCTCCCGATGGCCTCCTCGCCTCCCGGATCGCCATGGGCCTGGTGTTTTTCGCGGTCAGCACCGACGTCCTGGACGGGACGTTGTCGCGGCACCTCGGCCTGACCTCGGATTTCGGCCGCATCTACGACCCGGTGGTGGATGCCGCCTTCCATTCCACCCTGGCGGTGTCACTGTTCGCCAACGGTCTGGTGGGGACCGCCTACCTGGTGGTGGTGCTCGTGCGTTACCTTCTTCCGCCGCTGGCCGTGTCCTTCCTCTACTTGTTCAGGGAACCGTTCCAGGTCAAGTCCACGATCATGGGCAAGCTTTCCTCTCTGATCCTTTCCTCGTTCCTCACCCTCTACATGGCCCTCCTGGCCTTCGACCTTTCCTCGGGCGCCTTCCACGATTTCGTCACCCGGATCCTTGAACCGGCTTGCGTGGTGACCTGTTTCGCCACCATCGTCTTTTTCTTCGGGCGCGGTGTCCGGATCCTGAAGAAGACCAAAAAAGGGCCAAAATCACCCACTGTCGAAAACCGTTCGTAACTACCCGTACCGAAAAGCGCAAATATTCAACATCCTTTTGGACCGCATGGGCACTGGGTTTGCGGTTTTTGAAGTGCCTCAAGTCCAGTGTTCATGGGCTTTTTGTGCTGTCGAAAGTTTCTGGGCGAGTAAAACCGTGTGTCTCCGGTCTTCGATGTGTGTTTGGGCGCATGGGAACTGGGTTTGCGGCGTTGTTCATAACTTGTTGCTAAAAAAGGCGAAAAAAAAGTTTTGCGTGGAAGTCACGGAAGAGACGATGGAAACACGATATTCAACTTTCGACATATTGACCGTGAAACGGGCGGTGATAGAGTCCAAATTGACCTTGGAAATCGGGTTGGACAGCCGGTCCGACACCGGAGGCTGAAGGGGGTGACCCTGGACGCTGACGGACGAGGACGAAAACCTCGTAGAGGCCGGCAGCCTCGGAAGAGGTAAGCCGATTCCCGTGTTCTTTGAAACTTTGGAGCACAGGGTTGAGCACCCAGAACGGGGGCTTTTCCGAAAGTGCCTGAAAGGAGGGCCGCAGTCCTTTGCAATACGGACACGAGCGGGACCGACAGGAGACCTCGGTTTTCTGAAGGATCGGCGAGTGGAAGAGGAGCGACGGGCGGTCATCGTCAGCTGAAAGTAGGAATCATCTTCGGGTGAGGAAGATTTGAAGCCGGCGGCGGCCAGGTTCGAGGCATGGGAGGGGAAAGCCTCAGAGAGGAAGAAACCCATGAGTGCCGGGGAAGTCGTGACCTGCGGAGAAATCCAGCGGCGGCGACCCCAACCGTCAGAGGGATCAAACCCCTGGAGTGAAGCCGCAGAGGTCCTACGGGACCCACGTGCCGGTGCCCGCAACAACCGTCTTCGGATGGATGTTGGTCCGGAGCCGGGTGGAGCCAAGCACAGGAGGGGATGACGGGCCGAGAGGCTTGGTCGATCTGTGGCGAGTCGAGCGCTGAAGGGATGAACCCCACGAGCGTACCTGGTTGAAAGACACCAGGGAGACCTTCGGAGGAGGAAAGCGTCAAGGCACATGGTAAGTGCGAAGGCGCAACAAGACCCGGGCGAGGTAAACCCGGGAAAGTTAGCTTCCGAAGGAGTGGTAGCGCTGAAGGGGCGAGAAACCTCGGGAGAGTGTCGTAGCTGTTATTAATGGTTGCGGGGTGATGCTGGGCAAGACTCTGAAGCGGGGCGAAAGTCTGAGGGAGGCCATGCGACCTGGGAAACCGGGACGTAGCTCGAAGCCTGCAAACCACGAGGTGGCCGAACCACGAGGTGGGAAGCGTCAAACCAATAGGGCGCCAGGGCATCGAGGTCAACTCCGAGAGACTAGCCAACCGCATGAGAGGAAGACAGCGGGCAGTGATGCACGCCTGTCGGTTCGGCATATACCGCGCACTCTGAGGAGGGCAACGGTTGCCCAAACCGCTCCAAGGTCGATGAAAACTTCGGTTTTCAGAAAAAGCCCGGCTTCGGCCGGGCTTTTTCGTGTCCAGGCATAGGGGGGGAACCATGAAAAGGGGCATGTGGCTGCTGACCGCGAGCCTGCTGGCCGTGGGTTGCTCCGGAATCGGAGGGGTGTTACCGCTCATCGAAAACCGTAAAAGGATGGACATCGTGGTCGGTACTGGCCTGAGATGGAGTCTGAGAATCGGCATCGGTCGATCCCCGTCATGAAGCAGAAGAGAGCATCAACGACAATTAGACTTCCCCATG
>JADHTP010000091.1 GCA_016784945.1 Deltaproteobacteria bacterium
CGAATTCACCATTTCCGATTCCGACAGAAAGGTGATGCGCGACCAGACGCTGGCCAGCCAGGTCAAGCTGGCGATCATAAAGAACCCACGCACACGGACCATCGAGTTCGAGGTCGAATGCGACGACGGCAGGGTGGAAGTGTTCGGCGAAATGCCTTCGGCCGGCGTGCTGACCCACAGCACCCACCGGGAAGACCAGGAAATCCAGCGGACCGTGGAGTCCGTGACCGGCGTCAAGTCCGTCCGGCTGAAGATCGACGAGTTTGACGCCTACCGTTAACCCCCCCTCGCCACATTGAAACGAAAGTATTACATGGATATACTCCCGCAGTTGGCTGATGCGGGAGGAGTGCGATGAACCACAGGGGTTCTCATACGCATGATGGGACTGGCCGCGGGGTCTTCACGGCGGCTCTGGCGGTCGTTGCGGCCCTCGCAATGTCCTCGGCCTGCAAGGAAAAGGAAGATGTCAAACTTCCGAAACCGCCTGAATTCTCGCTGGATTCCACGGTCGCCAAGATGGCGCCCCTGGCGCTGGACGATGGGTTCTTCACGGCCCTTCAGGATCTGGAGAAACGGGCTATGGTCGAAGGATCGGATCCCGCCCTCATGGCAACGGTCATGAGGTTCCAACTGGATGGGCTGGCGGCGGGGCTCGTTTCGGGCCATCCTGCCGGCGCGCGCATCCTCGGCGGGAACATCAAGGATGCCAACAAAGTCGGTCGGTTCCTGACCGACTTGGCCACCAGGGCCGGCGCGGCGCAGCAGAAGGAACTGGCCGGGATGCTGACGGCCGCGGGCGACGCCTATGGAAAAGGACCGGGTCAGGACCTTGCCCCGGTTTTCGCGACCAGCCTGGGTGACCAGCCGGCTTCCCCGGCTCTCCGCCTCATCCTGGCCCACCGGCTGCTTGGTGCGGTTCTGGAAGCCGCCAGCGGCTCGGAAAGCCTTCGTGGCAAAGTGGTTTCCACGCTGCTGCCCGGGTTTCCCAGCCCCCCGACCCAGGACCTGGAATCCACTGTGTTCCCGTCCGCCATGAAGATGCTGGCGGTTCTCCTGAAGCGGGGACCGGGCAAGGAAGCGGGATTGGCGCCCCATTTTGATAACATTGCGGCGAGGGCCACCAGGGACCTGGGCTCCAAGGCGATCACCATGCCGGTGGCCCTGACGGCGAGTCCGAGGCCGGGGACGCCTCTGGCGGGGGTCATGGGTGGTTACGACCCCCTGCTGGTCCTTTCCCTGATCAAGGATTCTGCGAAACTGGGCGCCCGCCCCGTGTTCACCTGGAAGGATGGCGCTGCCTTGAACGCATCGGCAACCCCTGGCTGGCCCGGCAACGTTGTGGCGTCCATGGAGGAACTCGCGGACACCCGGAACCGGGAGGCTCTCTTCACGCGGGTCGCCGCAGACATTCAGCAAATGGAGATTGAACTGGCCCCCCTGGAAGGCACGGCCTACCAGAACCGCTTCGAAGCAGGCACGGTAGTGCTCAACGCTGACCGGGAGGAACGGGGCCATGCCGCCCTGGTGGCCGTGGACGGAAAGGTCGAGGCCGAGGCCATGGGCCATCTCCTCGCCATGGCGAACGCGGCGGGTCTGAACGACCTTCGACTGGTCCAGCCCGGGGAAGCGGGTCGGGTGCTGCCCGTCCTGTACCGGAAAGTGCCGAAGATCCCGGGCGTAAAGGCGCCCAAGGGCGACAGGGCCCTGGTGGTGATATCCCGGAACGGGGCGGAACTGTATCCCCCTGCCAGGAAGGGCGGGTCGAGGCTGCCCAAGACCGGCTGGCCCGAGGGCACCAGGGTGGTGGTGGACCAGAAGCGGTTCTTCAAGCTGGTAATCCCCTGGACCGAAGAAGAAGGCTACGGTCGGGCATTGAAGGGCGCCCTGGAAACCATGAGGCAGAAGACCTCTATCAGACCACTTCTGGACGTGGTGGTCCTGACCCGGGACGTGGTGTCCGTCAGGGTCCTGGATGCCGTGGCCGAGGTGGAGGCCGTGGAAGGCGAGCCGTTCGCGGACCTGAAGACCTGGTTCCCGGGCGTGGAATGCCCCGATGGTTCCACCTGCCCCGGGCTCGTTCCCGTGCTCTTTTCGGGAACCCGCGTCCCCAGGCCGTCCAGACCGGAAGTGGAGGTCAAGGAAACGCGACCGGCCGGTTTCTGCGACAAGAAGGCCGTGGCCCGCGTGATGAGGGGCCGTTCGGGCGCCTACCGTGCCTGCTACGAGGTCCAGCTGCAGCGGAAGCCCGAACTGAGCGGGAGGATCCAGGTCCGCTTCACCATCGAACCCAACGGATCCGTGTCCGGCGTCAAGGTGCTCAAGAACGAACTGAACTCGAAAGTGGGATCCTGCATCGTGAAGCAGGTATCGACCCTGAGATTCCCGAAGCCCGACGGCGGCGTCTGCGTGATCAGGTGGCCTTTCAAGTTCCAGCCCGGAGGTTAAGGCGTCAATGGGTGCTGTTTCCAACTTCGATCTCATCATATTCGACATGGAAGACGCCCTCGTGGATCAGAGGAATTCCCTGTGCACGGCCGTCAGCCGGGGCGTGGATGCCTATCTCATCAGCCTCCTGGGCCTCAAGCCCGAAGGGGGCCCTGTCTTTACATCCGACGAGGTCCACGAGTTCGCCCAGACCCAGGGGTTCGATTCCAAGGTCGACCTGATGAATGCTCTTCTCCTGGCGGCGCTCCATTGGTTGCCCGAGGACATCAGCGAGGATGATTTCGACGGCCTGGACGGTAGGGACCTCCTGCACGCCCTGTCCCAGCGACCCGAGATGGACATGACCCTGGGCGCCCTTTCCGAACGGAAGAACATGATCGAGTTCGGCAAGATGCTGCGTTCCAAGGGAAGCGGTCAGCGCGGAGTCACCCGGGTGAGGGGTCTGCGAAACCGGTGGATGGCCCTTTCGGAAGGCCACATCATGATGGACAACTTCGTCCAGCGAATCTTCTATGAAGCCTACCTTGGCGAAAAGCTGTTCCTGGCCGAACATGGTCAGGAGCGACAGTTCGTCACGGAGACTGGCGCCATCGAGTTGGAGAAGTCCTGGAACCACCCCAATGACCTGGCTCATGTCCGCAAGCAATGCCCCCTGGGCACGGTGACCAGCCGCAGCCAGGAGGAGGCGCAGTTCGTTCTGGACAGGCTGGAAATACGCCGGTTCCTGGACGTAGTGGTGAGCAAAACCGCCATGGGCATGGGCATGGCCGACCCCGAAGAGACGCGCCGAATCAGCAGCCTGGGGGTGGCGGAGACATCGCAGGCGGCCTATCACACCCGTGTAACGGAGGCCATCGAGAGGATTCGAGGACAGGAAGGACTTCAGTCCGTGGTGCGCGTGGCCTATGTCGGCAACTGCGCCCCCGACGCCCGGGGCATCTCCAGCATCAAGGATCGCTATCGCATGACGGCGGTGGGAACCATATTCGGTCAGGATCGCAAGGCGGCCACGGCCCAGCGGGAGAAGGGTGCCGACCTGGTGGCCTATGAACCGCAACAGATGGTCAAGATGCTGACCGAAAGGCCGCGACCGAGGTCGGGCTACCGCAGGCACCGCTGATCGGAATCAATCCGCTGACACCGATTCCTTCAGGTTCGTGACGAGCATGGTATCGGGAATGAAGCCCAGCTTCACCGTGCCGATGGGCCCGTTGCGCTGCTTCGAAATGATCACCTCCATGACACCGCGGTCCTCGGGCTTGGTCTGTTCTTTTTCGTAGTATTCGGGCCGGTACAGGAAGACCACCACGTCGGCATCCTGCTCGATGGCCCCCGATTCCCGCAGGTCCGAAAGGAACGGGCGCTTGTCCTTGCCGGGGCGGGTCTCGGGCGCACGGCTCAACTGGGCCAGTGCGACCACCGGCACGTCGAGTTCCTTGGCCAGGGCCTTCAGGGACCGGGATATCTCGGAAATCTGCTGCTCACGACTGATCCGCTTGTCCACGGGCTCCATGAGCTGGAGGTAGTCCACCATGATCATGTCCAGCTCACCCCGGACCTTCATCCGACGGGCCTTGGCCCTCAGTTCCAGCACGTTCAGCTTGGACGAGTCGTCGATGAAGAGCAGGCGATCCGCCAGTTCGTTCCGGGCCGCCCGGAACTGCTCCAGCTCCTGGGCCGCCAGGAATCCGCTGCGAAGGCGATTGGAGTCCACGCGCTTGTAGATGCAGAGGATCCTGTTCGCCACCTGGGGTTCGGACATTTCCAGCGAACAGAACAGGACGCTGAACCGGTTGGAACCGCGGCACGTGGCGTTGACTGCGAGGTTCAACGCAAAGCTGGTCTTGCCCATGGAAGGACGGGCCGCGATGACGATGAAGTCCGAGCGCTGGAATCCCAGCAACAGCCGGTCCAGACCCTTGTAGTCCGTGGGGATCCCGGTGATCCCGTCCCCCCGCTCGTAGAGGTTCTCGATGCGCAGGACGGCATCCTCCAGGACCTTGTCCAGCCTTTTTTCCTTTCCGCGGAGCCTTTCGTCGCCCACGGCGAACACCGATTGCTCGGACCGGTCGAGAAAATCTGCCGGCTCGTAGTCCTGGGCATACCCTTCCGACACGATGGCACTGGCCGTGGTGATCATCCGGCGGACCGCGGCCTTGTCCTTGATGATGTTCGAGTAATACTCGACGCTTGCCGAGGCCCTGGCCTGGGATTCGAGGCTCGTGAGGTAGACCATTCCGCCCACGGTTTCCAGTTCAGCCTTGTCCCGAAGGGCGTCGGCAACGGTCACCAGGTCGATGGCCACGCCCTTCTCGAACAGCGTAGTCATGGCGGCCATTATCTTCTGGTGCGAAGGAAGGTAGAAGTCCTCGGAGCGGACGCTCTCCACGGCCGCGGCCATGGCGGCTGAGTCCTGCAGGATGGCGCCCAGGACGCCGGCCTCCGCCTCGGGGTTGTGGGGAGGCGGCACGTCCCCCGGCCGTCGGCTCACGAGGGGAACGGGCTTGCCCCGGCCACCGCCTTTCATGCCATTCGCTGCCATGGCGAGAGAATACGAGCCTACGTTGACAGGGTCAAGGGGCAGGGCAAACGCATCTAATTCGTGGTTGTGATCGTGGTCGTGGACGCTTTGACCAACCTTTGTCAACATCGAGACGATCCGGCGGATGAGTTCTTTCGCATCTTCCGTCCGTCTCCGGGTCGATGATGCCGAGGATGTGGCAGACTTCCATTATGGCCCCGCATTCCATAGTTGAACCTCTGGCAAACGCCATGAAGCACGGGGCGTATTCCTCACGGCTTCCGTGAGGAGCAGGTGCCGCTCTTCGAGGAAATCCTGGCCGAGTATCCCCGGCGGACGTGCCCAACCCGTCGGTCATCGACAAGATGGCCCTGGTGCGCCTGGCGACCTACGAGACAAAACTGCGCTACGCCGTGCAGGCGAATGGCCTACCGGATGCTCTGGACCTGTTGGACCGATTGCTCAATAGGACCCTCACTGCGCCCCAGGTTACCAGGGAGTCCAAGGACACGGCACGAACGTCGGGTACCACGCCGCCAGAGGTCATGGCAGCGCTGCTGATGCGCGTGAAGGAGCGAACCGCCGAGTTGGAAAAGGACAAGGTGCTTCCTGCGCCCGTGGTCGAGGAATCGGAAAGTTCCCACGCGGATCCGATATCCCTCGTGTGGCTTCTGGAGTTTCTTGCACTGCTGCCTGGGTCGAGGTTCGGTCTTCAATCCAAGAATGGCTTTGGCGACTCGGTTGTGCGTGTCGGAAGACAGTGCATCCATCTCTTTCATGGCCGACTTGGTGATCTCGATGCGGTAGGTCACTCTTGGCGAGCCTCGCGCTCGGCCAAGTACTCGTCGAATGACATGCGTGGTTCGTCCTTCCGGTGCTCCCAGAGAACTGCGGCTTCCAGGTCTTCCCAGACGTCCTCGTCACTGATGAGTTCTTCAATGATCTTGGTGCGAGCGTCTTGTGGCAATGCACGAAACGCCAGGAGGAACACCTCAACCTCGTGGAAGTCGTGTTCCAAGCGCTGTGCGGGGAGCTTGAATGCGGAATCTACCGACGCGTTTTTCGACGAATGGCAGGGATGGGGTGGACGGTCATCACTTGATGCCGTAAGCCTTGTCGTGGGGCCCGAACAACACAAACTTCAACGTCTCGTCTTCGATGTCCTCACAGTCCGAGCACAGCACGAACTCGTCAACTCCCTTCTTCCGGCACGCTGCGCAGTACAGGTAGATCATGATGAAGTTGCGCTTGACCGGACACGAATAGAAGCCACGGAAGTCCCCTTTCAACGGATCACCCAGTTCGACCGGGTGCTCCATGACCATGCGGACCTTCCTCTCCACGTCCTTCTTGATGGCTGCGTGTTTCTTGAGTGCCTTTACGAAAGCCGATTCGAACCGGACGTCCATCAGGAGAACACTTCGTCAAAGGAGTGCCACTGGGCCTTTCCGTCACGCATTCTTGCCTGCACATCGAACAAGGCGTCCCTGAATGCGGGATTGGCGAGGATCATCTCCGTGGTGTCCCCTGCCTGCCTTCGTTTCAGTGCAAGAAGATACTGGGTGACCACATCGGCCACGGTGGTCCGATTCTCCCTTGCAAACACCTTGATGAAGTCCGCGAGGTCGGCATCGAGGCTCAGGTTTACTCGGGTCTTGGCCATGGGCTTCTCCCATCCGGTTCTGTTCCTATTATGCGCACAACGGGAACAGTCGTCAAGTAGGGTGGATTTCCAGTTTGGGTCGCAGCCGAACCTACAAAGACTCCAACGCCCCTACAAGGGGGGTCATAGGGGGGCTGCGCCCCCCTTGAGTAAGAGTTGCGCGAATCGCAGGGCCGCGCACCAGCGTCGGCCCGAGATTAGCGCTTGTAGGGTAAGTCGCCCCTACAAGGGGGGTCATAGGGGGGCTGCGCCCCCCTTGAGTAAGAGTTGCGCGAATCGCAGGGCCGCGCACCAGCGCCGGCCCGAGATTAGCGCTTGTAGGGTAAGTCGCCCCTACAAGGACTGCGCCCGTTGACAGCGGGCTGTGAGTCGCTCAGACTTCTCCGTGATGCAGGAGAGGCCATGAGAAAAAGGACGTTGTCGGTGCTGGCGCTGGTGTTGATGGTGGGGGGATGCCGATCCTTGACGCCCATCACCAGGCCCGACGCCCTGGCCGACCCGGGGCCTGACACATCACCCGCCGACGCAGTCGAAACGGCGGACCTCCCCGTCGAGACCGACACCCCGGACCCGGGAATGGATCCGGGACTTCCGAAGGACCCCGGGCCTGATGCCGCGGACGGGGAAACCGGTCAACCGACCGACGTCGCGGATACCCTGGTAGACCCGGGCGCCGACACCCCCGGTCAGGCGATTCCCCGCCCCTGCGAGGTGGTCTTCACCTGGACGGGCGGGCCCGACACCCTCTCGGTCACCGTGCCGGGCGAGTGGAACGCCTGGGAACCGACGTCCCATCCCCTGTCCGCCAGCGGGGCGGCCTGGACCGTCACAGTACCTGCCAGCGAAATCGGAGCGGGAGAATGGGGATACAAATTCCTGGTGAACGGCACCGACTGGTCGCTGGATCCCGCCAATCCCCTGGTCAAGTACGTGGGCGACGATCACACAATGAACTCCCGGGTCACGGTCCCCGATTGCAATCTCCCCCTGCTGGAACTGGAGTCGGTCGAGGCGGACTGGGCCGCGAAGTCCGTGGAAGTGGTGGTCCGGGCCTACACCGGCATCGGGGGTGAGGACCTGACACATGCGAGCCTGTCGGTGGAGGCCGGGGGCGTCCCCCTGGTGGGCGACTGGTTCGACCCGGCCACCCAGCGTTTCGTGGTGAAACGGACGGGACTCGAGCCTGGGAAGCACTCGCTGGTATTCAATGCCTCCAGCAGCCAGGGTGACGCCAGGCCGCTGTTCGTGCCGGTCTGGCTGGAGAAAGAGCCCTTCAACTGGGAAGATGCCGTTCTCTATTTCGCCATGACCGACCGCTTCAAGGACGGCGATCCCACCAACAGCGCCCCGGCATCCTGCCTTCAGGCCGGCCACAAAGCCAACTGGCTTGGGGGCGACTTCGAGGGCATCCGGCAGAAGATCGAGTCCGGCTACTTCGATTCCCTGGGGGTCACCGCCCTGTGGGTCAGTCCGGCCAACGACAATCCCAACGGTTGCTACGGAGGGGACCTCAGCCTCAGTTACACGGCGTACCACGGCTATTTCCCCCTGTCCCTGGACCAGAGCGAGGACCATTTCGGGGACCTGGACGACCTGCGCAACCTGGTGGACGCGGCCCACGCCCGCGGTATCCGGGTCCTCATGGACCTGGTCGCCAACCACGTCCACATCGATTCGGACCTGTGGTCACTGCACAAGGACTGGTTCCACCAGGACGTGATCGTCTGCGGGGACGACAACAACTGGAACGACCATCCCATCGACTGCTGGTTCCAGCCCTATATGCCGGACCTGGATTACCGGAAGGTCGATGCCACGGTGGCCTTCACCGACGCGGCCATCCGCTGGGCCCGGGAAGCGGACCTGGACGGGTTCAGGGTGGATGCGGTCAAGCACATGATTCACGATTTCGGACGCACCCTGAAGGTCCGGGTCAAGGCGGACCTGGAGGCGTCCGGTGTCCCCTTCTACCTGGTGGGCGAGACCTTCGTGTCCGAGTGGGGGGACGGTGCGGGCGACGCCGAAAACACCATCAAGGCCTACGTGTCCAAGGACGAACTGGACGGCCAGTTCGATTTCCCCCTGTACTGGGAGATCCTCAAGGTGTTCGCCCGCGGGGAAGGCGGCATGGACCGCCTGGCCCAGGTGACCGCCGGGAGCGCCGGCTTCTATGGCACCGACGCCATCATGTCCACCTTCCTGGGCAACCACGACGTCCCCAGGTTCATGTCCCATGCCACGGGAGACATTCCGGATCAATGGGGCAACGGGTCCAAGGAAATCGGTTGGAACAATCCGCCGGTTCTGCCCACCGATCCCGAGCCCTTCCAGCGACTGGAGCAGGCCTTCGCCTTCCTCATGGCCCTCCCCGGCGTGCCGCTCATCTACTATGGCGACGAAGTGGGTCTGCCCGGCGCCGGCGACCCCGACAACCGGCGGATGATGACCTTCGACGGGCTCTCCGACCACCAGTTGACCCTGCGCCAGGCCGTAGGTGCCCTGGCCCAGGTGAGGGCCGCGCACCCCGCCACCCGACGCGGCGATTTCCAGGTCCTGTGGTCGGACCCCGACGGCCTCGCCTTCGCGGTTTCCACCCCTGGCGACGCGGTAGTGGCCGTATTCAACCGCGCCGAGGGCCGTACCATCGCCTTCGACCTGGCCGGCGTGCCCGGTCTTGTTCAGGCCGGTCCATTGAGCGATGCCCTGACCGGCAACGCCATCGACGTGGTTGCGGGCCAGGTGGACCTGTTCGTGGATCGATATCACTACAGGCTCCTGGTCGCCCAGGTGCCCTGATGAGCGAGGTGAACCGTGCGCTGTTCGACGGTCCTGGTGATGACGGCACTGGCAGCGAGCCTGGCAGTGTGTTCGGGGTGTCGATGGTCGGGTTGCATGAAGGGGCCCGAACGGACCATCCACGTGCCCCTGGACCTCCCCGATCCGGCGAACGTGTCCGAAACCATCGATTTCCTGATGAAGCGTTTCAGTCACGGGGACCTGAAAGAGGCCATGGGAGCTTTCCGCGAGGACGTGGAGTGGCACGGCCCCGGCGGTGTGCAGCCGCCCTCGAAAGGACGCCGGGAAATGCAGACACATTACGAGGTCATGAAGATCGCCTGCTCCGACGCCGCCATGGCCCCCTCGAAGATCCTGGCCGCGGGGGATGCCGCTTTCGTGCTCTATGCCTTCCGCGGTACCCACGACGGGTGGCTGTCCGGGGTCAAGGGGACGGGAAGGCCCGTGGGCGCCGAGGGATTGGCGTTCTATCGTTTCGACGACCTGGCCATCTACGAGATCGTGGACTATTTCAATCCCAACACCCTCCTGGTGCAGGCGGGCCTTCTGCCGGGCGAGGCGGCCGCCGTTCCCTCCCTGCCGGTGGAGTTCGAAACCATCCGGTCCGGGGTGGTTCCGCCCACGGAGTGGAAGGACCGGGTCGAGGCCGCCTACCAGGCCATGAATCGCGGGGACCACGCACCGTTTTTGCAGATGATGGACCCCGCGGTCGTGCACCAGGACCACCTGGCCGACACCGTGACCCGGGGCCCCGGGAACGTGACCCGGTCCATCACGGGATTCGAGGGCGGCTACGATGACCTGCGATTCCACATCCTGGGGATCCACCAGGTGGAGCAGTACGTGGTGGTCCGGCTGACCTGGACCGGGAC
>JADHTP010000092.1 GCA_016784945.1 Deltaproteobacteria bacterium
TTATTCGTTGATCGAAAGCAATCCGCGCCTTGTGTCATTGACCCGGCCGCGGGTGGTACTTACCTTCTACAGTGTTCGGGGGCCGCTTGCCACTCTTGGAGGAAGAATCAACATGCCTGGAAAAGAAGAGATACTCAGAGCTCTGCAGACAGTGAACGACCCGGAAATCGGCAAGGACATCGTGTCCTTGAACATGGTCGAGTCCGTGGAAGTGGACGGGGGCGACGTTCACGTCAAGATCCTGCTGACCACCCCGGCCTGCCCTCTGAAGAACGCCATTCAGAAGAGCGTTGAAGACGCCGTCAACAGCGTGCACGGCGTGGAAAAGGTTACGGTGGAAATGGGCGCGAACGTGACCTCGGCCCGCGAAAAGACACCCGAGGAACGCCTCCCCGGCGTGCGCAACATCATCGCCGTGGGAAGCGGAAAGGGCGGTGTGGGCAAGTCCACCGTGGCCGTCAACCTGGCCCTGGCACTGGCCCGCACGGGTGCCTCTGTGGGTCTGCTGGACGTGGACCTCTATGGCCCCAGCATCCCCATTCTGCTGGGCCTGTCCAACGCACGGCCAACGGGCGTAATGGTGGACGGGCAGGAAAAAATGGTGCCCGTGGAACAGCACGGGTTGAAGGTCTTTTCCATGGGCTTCCTCCTCAAGGACAAGGACGCCGTGGTCTGGCGCGGCCCCATGCTGCACAAGGCCCTGCAACAGTTCCTCGAAGAGGTGTACTGGGGCGAACTGGACTACCTGGTGGTGGACCTTCCGCCCGGAACCGGCGACATCCAGATCTCCCTGTCCCAACTGGTCCCCGTTTCCTCGGCCGTGGTGGTCACCACGCCCCAGGATCTCGCCTATGCCGACGTCCTGCGTGCGGTGAAGATGTTCGAGGTGACCAAGGTGCCGGTACTGGGGGTGGTGGAGAACATGGCGGGCTTCGTCTGCCCGGAGTGCGGGACGCACACCCACGTTTTCGGCGCTGGGCACATCAAGGAACGCACCAGCGAACTGGGCCTGGACTACCTCGGCGCCATCCCCCTGGACCCGACCGTGGCGCCCGGCGGCGACGCGGGCAAGCCCATCATCATCGATGCCCCTGACAGCGCGCCGGCACAGGCCCTGACGGCGCTCGCGGCCACGGTGGCCGGCAAGCAGAGCGTGGTGGCCCATACCGGCGCCGCACCGGACGTGCACTGAATCCGGGTGCCTTCGGTCGCTATTGACTCCATGCATCGGCTCCTATAGTTTCCTCCCATGTACCTTGGGAAGGTCATAGGCACGGTGGTGGCTACCCGGCGTTACCGGGACCTGGACGGTTACCGGTTCCTGGTAGTCCAGCCACTCAATCACGATATGACGGACCGGGGCAGACCCCTGGTGGCGGTGGACTCGGTCCAGGCCGGCCCCGGGGAACTGGTGTACCTGGTGGCCAGTCGCGAAGCGTCCCAGGCCCTTTTCGAACCCTTTGTTCCAGTGGACGACGCCATCGTGGGCATCGTTGACTCCGTAGACCTCGCACCGGAGGCACTGCCGTGAGGATGGCCCGGGTCCTTGGCACCGTTGTGTCCACGATCAAACACCCCAAGTACCAGGGTCTGAAGCTCTACGTGGTCCAGCCCGTGGACGAGGCCGGCCTCCCCAACGAACCATCCTTTCTGGCCGTCGACGTGGTCCAGTCCGGCATGGGTGACCTGGTGCTCGTGATCAGCGAAGGGAGCGGGGCCCGCCAGATATTCAAGGAGGAGGTGCTCCCCATCCGTTCAGTGATCGTGGGCGTCATCGACGAGGTGGACGCAGTGCCCGCCCGGGACGACAAGGAGGCGGTGGCCACATGACGTCCGGACTCACCCTGCCCGAACTGGAACGGGAAATCGTGCGCGTTTGCGGCGAGATCCACCGACGCTCCTTCGTGGCCAACCACGAAGGCAACGTCACGGCCATCACCTCGGAGAACCGTATCCTGTCGACCCCGACCTCCATGAGCAAGGGCGACATCCGCGAGCGGGACCTCATCGAGTTGGACCGCCACGGTCGTAAACTGCGGGGCAGCGGCCGACCGTTTTCCGAAATCGCCATGCACCTCGTGGTGTATCGCGGCCGTGGCGATGTCAGGGCCGTGGTCCATGCCCATCCCCCGAAATCCACGGCCTTTGCTGCGGTCGGCAGGGCCATCGAGGCGAACTTCCTGCCGGAATTCGTGGTCAGCATGGGCGGCGTGGTCCCCCTGGTTCCATTTGCCCTGCCCGGCACCGAGTCCCTGAACAAGGCGATCATCCCCTTTCTGGAAGAATACGACGTGGTCTTGCTGCAGAACCACGGCGTCCTGTCGTGGGGACCGGACCTCCAGACCGCCCTTCTACGTCTGGAGCATTGCGAAGAGGCCGCCGAAGTCATTCTGGCGGCTCAGGCCCTGGGCGGCCCACAACCCCTCCCCGAGGAACTTCTGAACAGACTCCTGGAATCCCGCACCCGGGCCGGCCTGGGACCGGCTGGACGGGCGAAGTAGTCGATGGGTGATGGATGATGGGTGCTCGTTATTAGGAATAACTTTCCGAGATCCCGGACCTTGGCCCATTGACCATGAACCACGACCCCCTGAAATCACACCGACTGTATTTGGATTGAAGACCGGTATGGTCTAGAGTTCGCGCAGCCGCTGGATGATGCGTTCCTTGACGGGGTTGGACGTGGAAGGCACGAGGTCGGCCACCATGCTCGCCTCGATGAAGGCCAGCTTGGCCCGTGTTTCATCGAACTGCAGGCCACGCCGTGGCAGGCTGGCAACCACGGATTCGGAAATCCCGAACCGCATCCGGATGTAGCGTTCTTCCTCTTCACTCAGTTCCCCGCGCCTTATGGCAGTCCTGACGTCGGCCTTGGTCAGGGTAACCGGTTCAGTCTTGACTCTCGTGTCGGTTTTGCGATCCACTTCAGCCTCCTTTCAAGCGGTAACACCGCAAACTTATGGTACCCCCACCTTTTATCAAGTTACAAGCAAACTGCATTCTTTATTATTATCAGTTTGTTACAAGCCACTTTCACTCTTGCCAGGCTCCTTCCCCCGGGGCACGTCGATCTGTTTAAGCAGGTATTCCAGGCTTTTCCTGTGAATACCCGCCAACCGCGCGGCCTTGGAGACGTTTCCTTCGGTCTTCTTCAGCAGACGGGAAAAATACCGGGTTTCGAATTCGCGGATCAGGCCGTCCTTCACGTCCTTGAATGGCTCGTCGAAGGACACCCTGAGGATTTCGTCCGGGTCACCATGCCCGCTGATGGGGAACTGCTTGGGTCCCGTCAGTTCCAGGGGACGCTCCGCCCCCTGCAGGGCGCCAGCCAGGATCACGGACCGCTCGAGGAAATTACGCAGTTCCCTGACGTTGCCCGGCCAGGGGTATTCCTTCAGCTTCTCCACCGTCTCGTAGGCAAGCCTCGGGGGGGTGCTGCCCGATCGGCCCGCCAGTTCGGCCAGAAAGTGACCGGACAGCAGGGGAATGTCATCGGGCCGTTTCCGCAACGGCGGAATCTGGATGTGGATGACGCCGATCCGGTAGAAGAGGTCCTTCCGGAAGTTGCCGGCCGCCACCTCTTCCGCCAGGTTCCGATTGGTGGCGCACAGGATGCGCACGTCGAGACGGACCCGCCGGTTCCCGCCCACGGGCTTGATTTCCAGCTTTTCCAGGGCGCGCAGCAGCTTGGGCTGCATCTCCAGGGGCAGTTCCCCCACCTCATCGAGGAACAGGGTCCCGCCGCTCGCTTCCTCCAGGGCGCCCATCCGGTCCCGCACGGCGCCCGTGAAGGCCCCACGAACGTGGCCGAACAGTTCGCTTTCCAGCAGGTCCCTCGGACAGGCCGAGCAGTCGAACACCACGAAGGGCTTGGGCCGTCTCGGACTGTACTGGTGCAGGGCCTCGGCCACCAGTTCTTTTCCCGTACCGCTCTCGCCCTCGATGAGGACCGTGGCGTCGGTGGGCGCCACCCTCTTGAGGATGCCGAAGACCTCCCGCATCTCCACGGACTTCCCGAACATCTTTCCGAACCTGGACTCCTTGGCGATGGAGATGTCCACGGTCTCGGTTCCGAGCCCGAACAGCAGCCGGGTTTCGCCCAGAACGATCTCCGCCTCCGCGGGCAGGCTGGCATCCATGACCTTGAGGTCCGAAACCACCACGCCGTTCTTGCTGTCTTCGTCGCGGACGCGATACCCGGACTCATCGAATTCGATGCGCGCGTGGCTCCTTGATACGGTGGGATCGGTCAGCCGGAACTGGCATTCGGGGCCGGTGCCGATATACACCTGGCGCTTCTCGTAGGACTTCTCCAGGCCCTTGTCCGGGCCTTTTAGCACCTTGAGCGTGTAGCGCCGCAGCGTGATCTGTTCGACAGGGACATCCAGGTGGACGGTCCGGGTCTCCTCCTTCCCGCTCATTGCGCATCCTCCACGCCCGTCCTCAATTCCAGGGTCCCCAGTTCGGTAGTCTTGTCCGTCAGAACCGTGGCATGGACCTTCTTGTGCCGATTGCCCGTAGCGGACCGCAGTTCGATCACGTGGACTCCGACATGCGCTTTCTGGTCCACTACGTTGCCGGTGATCCGGATGGGCTCACCGTTGAGGAACACCCGCGCATTGGCCGGAAAGAAACGGAATTTCAAGCGACCCACGGCCCGTTTCACGAGCTTCACCGTCAGCCAGGAGGGTGAATCCGGGCCCACGATCACCGAGCCTTTCTCGTAGCCCGTCAGGCGCACCTCCAGACGCATGGCGCCCCCGCGACCCAGGGATACGGTCAGTGGCGTCGTGCCCAGCTTCCTTCGACCATGAAAGACCTCGGCGCCTTCCGGCACGGACCGGACCCCCACGCTGCGCCGTACGCCCGGTGTCACGGCCGGGGCGACTTCTTCGCGCACTTCCCCCGGGGTCACCGGGACATCCGAAATGGTGTCCCCATCCTCTATGTAAGCATCGATGGGGTGCGTGCTCCCTCCCGCCTGGGATTTTCGCCCCTTGTCCGCAACCAGGAAGGCCGTGGCCTTGCCGCCGTCCACCGAACCAGGTGGGCTTTCCGCCAGGCGTCCCAGGAGCCACAGCCCCCCTGCCATGCCTCCCACGATAAGAATGGCGCCAAGCACCTGGAGCAGGCTCCACTCGGGCTCCCCCTCCCGGTTCGGAGGGGAAACGACCGGTCGGCCCGGGGGCGCCGCGGCCGGGCCTTCACCGGAAGCCGGCCCATGGAGTTCGGCATGCTTCCGGTCCAGAAGTTCGCCGGCCACGTCGTCCAGGGAACGGGACCGTGACAGGGGCGATCCCCCGTCCACGTTTTCGTCTTCAGGCTTGATGCTTTCCATGAGGTCGGCCAGGGACTGGGCCGACACGGAGACCTGGTTGCCCACCATGTACTCGGCCAGGGCGCCATGGAACTCCAGCATGGTGGCATATCGTTCCGAAGGCTCCTTGGACAGTGCCCTCATGATGATTCCGGCCAGGGACGCGGACAACCAGGACCCGGCCTCGGCCAGGGGAACGGGCTCGCAAATCCTCACCTGCTCGATGGTAGCCACGTCGGTCTCGGCATCGAAGGGACGCCTGCCTGCCAGTATCTCGTAGGCGACCACGGCCAGGGCAAACACGTCCGATCGGGCGTCACATTCGCCGCCCGAGACCTGCTCCGGCGCCATGTAGGCCACTTTCCCATGCAGCGTTCCAGGCGCGCTGAAGCTCAGGCGGGCCGTGGCCAGGGACACACCAAAGTCAGTCAGCTTGACCTGGCCGTCATAGGACAACAGCAGATTGGCCGGGCTCACGTCCCGGTGGACGATGTTCAGCCGGCGTCCCTCCAGGTCGGTCCGCGTATGGGCGTAGGCCAACCCTTTGGCCGCCTCCGTCAGCACGTACAGGGCGAGGTCCTCGGGCATGATGCGCCCCAACTCCCCGAGTCGGGACAGGACGCGGCGCAGGTCCAGGCCGTCCACGAACTCCATGGCCATGAAGTACTGGCCGTCGAGTTCGTCCGCTTCGTAGACCTGCACGATGTTGCCGTGGGTAAGAGAGGCGGCCACGCGCATCTCGTCAAGGAACCGGTCCACGAATCCCGGTTCCCGTGCCAGGTGGGGCAGGACCTTCTTGATGACGACGGGACGCTCGACTCCCGGGATCCCGGTCTGGCGGGCCACGTAGATCTCGCCCATGCCTCCCGCGCCGATCTGCTGGAGAATTTCGTATCTTCCGAATGTCTTTGCGCGCTCGTCCACTTCCCGGCTCGGATTCACAGGGCCGACATGTTAACAGGTATCGACCGGCAAGTCGCAACGGCGGGCGGTATTCAGCCGTCCCCGGAAGGACCTTCGTCACCCTTGGGCGGGTAAGCGGCTTCCACCTCCCGGGCCAGGGTTTCCAGGGTGGCCCGGGACGCCGCGTCTCGGATCCGCGCCATGAGCCCTGCATAGAAATGGAGATTGTGGATTGTGCACAGGACGCTCGACAGGATCTCCCCGCCCGCGAAGAGATGGCGCAGGTAGGCCCGCGAGTACCGGGAACAAGTGGGACACTGGCAATGAGGATCCGGGGGCTTCAGGTCCTCCCGGAAACGGGCGTGCTTGATGACCAGACGTCCGGCTGACGTGAGAAGAAGCCCGTTCCTGGCCGCCCGGGTCGGAAACACGCAATCGAACAGGTCGATCCCCGCCATGACGCATCGGACCAGGTCCACGGGCATTCCCACGCCCATCAGGTAGCGGGGCTTGTCCTCGGGCAGAAGGGCCGCCGTGGACTGTGCCACCGGGTACATTTCGTGGGGTGGTTCCCCCACGGATAGGCCGCCGATGGCCATGCCCTCGAAAGGAAGGGATCCGATTTTCACCGCGTGTTCCGCCCGTAGGGTCCTGTCCAGGCCGCCCTGGACGATGCCGAAAACCGCCTGGTCGGCGCGGGACCGGACGGCAATACTCCGTTCGGCCCAGTCCGTGGTCACCTCCACCGCCCGTTCAAGTTCATCCCGGGACGCCCTTGACGGCGGGCACACGTCCAGGACCATGGCGATGTCGGAACCCAGGGCCTCCTGGATTACAATGACGCTCTCGGGCGTGAATTCGTGAAGCGAGCCGTCGATATGGGACCGGAAGGCCACGCCTTCGTTGGTGATCTTGCGGAGTTTCGCCAGGCTATAGACCTGGAATCCGCCGGAGTCAGTCAGTATCCCGCCGTCCCATCCCATGAAGCCATGGAGCCCCCCGTGACGGGCGATGGTGTCCGCCCCGGGGCGCAGGGCCAGGTGGTACGTGTTGCCCAGAATGAGGCCGAAACCCGCGTCACGCACCTGCTCCGGAAGCAGTCCCTTGACCGTGCCCTGTGTTCCCACGGGCATGAAGGCCGGCGTGTCGATGCGACCATGGGGGGTACGCAGACTGCCCAGGCGGGCCGACGTTTTGCCGTCCCTGGACGACACCTGGAATTCGAAGCCTTCCGACATGATCCCCTTTCCCTACAGGATGAGCATGGCGTCGCCGTAAGAATAGAAACGGTAGCGCCTTTCCACCGCCTCCCGGTAAGCCGCCAGTATACGCCGACGGCCCGCGAAGGCACTAATCAGCACCAGAAGCGACGACCCGGGCAGGTGGAAGTTGGTGACCATTCCCGACACCACGGCGAAATCGAATCCCGGCGCGATGTACAGGTCCGTTTCGCCCGTTCCGGGCTCCACCCGCCGACCGTTCCAGCGGCTTTCCAGGGCCCTGACCACGGTGGTTCCCACGGCGATGACGCGGCGACCCCCGTCCAATGCCTCGTTGACGGCGTCCGCTGCCTCCGTGGTGACCACGAACCGCTCGCTGCCCACCCTGTGCTCCCGAACGTCGGGAGACTCGATGGGTTTGAAGGTGCCCGGACCCACGTGCAGGGTCAGGCGGGCCAATTTCACACCGCTATCCTGGAGCCTTTCCAGCAATCCGTCCGTGAAATGAAGACCGGCCGTGGGGGCGGCCACAGCACCCTCCTCCCGGGCATAGACCGTCTGGTACCGTTCGCAGTCCAGTTCGTGCCGGAGGTCGTCCTGCCTCCGGATATAGGGCGGCACCGGCACTCGCCCCATCTCGGACATCAACTGCCGCGGCGTGAGGTCTCCCGACACCTCCACGGACACGGTCCCGTCCCCGTGCACCTGGGTGACGGTCACGTGGCGGTCCGTTGGTTCCTCCCCGCGATTAAGGACCCGCAGTACGCCGCCCGCCTTGAGCCCGCGGTGGGTCCGGAACATGGCATCGAATTCCCGGTCGCGGAAACGGGTCGCCAGCAATTCCACGCGACCCCCGGTCTCCTTTACGGCGAAAAGACGCGCCGGGACCACCCGAGTCTCGTTGGCCACCAGGCAGTCGCCTGGTTCGAGGTAGTCGGGCAGATCACTGAAGGTCCCGTGCCCTGCCTTGCCCGTCCTACGGTCCAGGACCAGGAGAGCCGATCCGTCCCGTTCTTCCGACGGAACCTGGGCGATCAGTTCGCCGGGCAGATCGTACCGGTAGGAATCAAGGCTGAATTCTTCGGGGATCGTCGGTTCTTCCATGGCGCCTCCGGACGCGGGCCTATTCTACACGTGGACGCCGTGGACAACATGATCGACAATGTGTCCATGAAGCAACTGCTCAGCCTTCTCCTCGCGATCATGCTGTCCTGCGGCGCCGACGGTGGCGACACGGACGGACAGGACCAGTCGACTTTCGACGTCCAGCCCGATACGGCCTTCGACGCCACCGGTGACGACCAGGTCGTGTCCGATACCCCGGACGTGCCGACGGACCCATTGTCCACCGATGACGGCGCCCAGGTTGAATTGCCGTCTTTCGACCTTCTCACGGACGAGGGGATCCCCCTGGACCTCCCGGCCGAAGACATCACGATCCCGCCGCCACCGCGGCCGCGCATCACGGTGAACGGTATTGACGACACCATGAACGGAAAGGAGCCCTTCGTGCAGGATGATGGACCGGGCCAGGCGTTCCGGATCAGGGTGCCGACGGGCGGATTCACCGTCGACGTGTACCAGCGACCGGGTGAGCCGTGGGACGGCCCCGTCCGCATCGAGGCCTCTTCACCGATGCACCTGGCCGACCAGGACGTCCCGGTCGGTTCGGACCTGGTCCCGTGGCTTGCTTGCACATCGGATCCGGACCCCCTTCTGGGTCCCACGGACGATGACCTGCACACCCGTTGCCGGCTTCCCGCGGACGCACTGGCCCCCGTGGGCGAACTGCAACTCGTCGGGCGCTTCGAGGGCGAAGAGGCTGGTCCGGGCCCCGAGGACACCATCACCATGAAGGTCGTGTCCCTGCCGCCGCACCTGGATCCCTTCGCCGCCACCGACACTTGGCTGGTGGTCCTGAGCCGGGACCTTTTCGCACCGGAGCTGGTGCCTGTCGCCGACGGAACCTACGACATCGTGCCGGGCTACGTACCTGAAGGAAACGGTCTGCCTGATCTGGACGAGGCCCTGATCATCCTGGGCCTGCTGTCGGACAACGCCGAATTTTCCAACGCCGCAAGGGACCTGTTCGTGAAAAGGTTCCGGTCCTACGCCAACACCATGTTCGGGCTGGACCCGACGGGGCAACCCACGGAACACGGCGTAAACCTGGCACTGGTGTTCGAAGGCGACCCGGACGCGCCGGCCCAGGACGCCTGGTCCCCCGACGACGGATTTTCCATGATCGCCGTGGGAAGCGACCCCAACGACGCCGGCATCGCGAATCACATCGTGGGAATGGCCGCCATCGACTGGAACAACCAGAAGGTGGAAAACAACGCCCAGTACAACCGCGGTGTCTTCGTCACGTCCATCGTCCGCCAGGTCCTGAACAACGCGCTGGGCGCCCTGGTGGTCCAGGAGATTTCCCCCCTGGACGGGACCCCCCTGGGTCTGTACCCCGGCGACGAATTGTTCCTGGACCCCGGTTTCGACCCGAACACGGTTGAAGATGACCGGCTGGCCCTGCGCTTCACCCTGTACGACACCATCATGAATTTCGCCACCCTGGCTGTGGCCGCCACCCTGTGCCACGAGGTGGGTCACTCCCTGGGCCTGGTGCCTTCGGGCCCGCCTCCCAAGGGCCTGTTTGCCGGGATGAGCGGTCTTTCTTTCACCGAATCGGACCCGGGCTCTGCCCACATCGACACCCCGGGACTGAACGTGATGCAGACCGGAAAGGTGACCAGCTACCTCGAGGTCTTCGACGGCCTGCCACGCTTCAACGCCCTGAACCTGGCCTACCTTCGAAGACAACTGGT
>JADHTP010000093.1 GCA_016784945.1 Deltaproteobacteria bacterium
GCCGGCCCTCAACAACCGTATCGGGACCTCCGGGTGCCAACTGAACTGCGTGGCGTGCGGGCACATATGCCCCACGGGATCCATCCGGCCCTTCACCCTGGACGAAAAGCTGGGGTTGAACCGGTTCGCCGAGCAGGGCCTCATCCGGATGGGGACCGCCTTCGTGGATCGTGGCCGCTGCCTCCCCTGGGCCATGGACCGCCCCTGCATCGTGTGCCAGGAAAACTGCCCCGTCAGCCCCAAGGCCATCTATCTCCGCGAACACTACGAGACGATCCGCGACGGGATTGGGCGCGTTCGCCTGGCCGATGGCGATACGGTGGTCCTGGAGGATCGGGTACTGGAAGTGGGGCGGTTCGGAACCGGCGACCATTATTGCCTTTCCGGCGCGAGTCCGGTGCGAAGGCGGATCGGCGACAACACCACCGACGCGCTCAAGCTGGACGCCGGCGACTGGGGCCCGCCCCCGGCGCCTGGGACGCCCGTCCGAATCCAGGTGCGCCTGGAATTGCCCTACGTGGATCCCGCCCTGTGCAATGGTTGTGGCATCTGCGAGCACGAGTGCCCGGTGAGCGGGAAGAGGGCCATCCGGGTAACCGCGGAAAACGAGACGCGCAGCCGCGACCGTTCCCTGCTCCCCGGGGGCAGGTGATCGGGACTATGGCCCCCGGACCGTGCCGGGAAGCGCCGGGTTCGCTGCTTGACATCCAAGGGCCATGGGATGGATAGTCTGACCGGGTTTACCCGGAGGCGCCATGTGGCCCTATGTGATTGAACAGCCGCTGCGGATAGGGACCTACGGCGTGATGATGGCCGTGGGGTTCCTGACGGCCATGTGGATCCTGTCCAGGGAGCACCGGCGGCGCAACATCGATCCCAAGCACGCCGAGACCACCATTTTCCTGGCCATCATTTTCGGAGTGCTTGGATCAAAGCTCACCTACATGATCACCGAGGCGGAAACCTGGTCCTGGGGGGACCTGGTCTCGGGCGCCGGCCTCACGTGGCATGGCGGTCTGATCCTGGCCACTGTGGCCATCGTCACCTACTACAAGATCAAGAAACTGCCCGTGGCCGTGATGTTCGACGCCCTGTCCCCCACCCTGGCCACGGGTTACGCCTTCGGGCGCGTGGGCTGCCAGCTGTCGGGGGATGGCGACTACGGACTGGCCTGCGGCGATTTCGTGAATCGGGCCCAGTGCTGGATGGTGGACCTGTACGAGCGGGGGTTCGAGATCTGCTGGTCGAAGATCCCACCGCTGTTCTGCATGTCCTACCCCGACGGGATCGTCCCCACCGATGAACTGGTCCACCCCACGCCGGTATACGAAAGCACCATGAACTTCGGCCTGTTCGGGATACTCTGGATGGTGCGCAAACGGATCCGGTGGCCCGGCGTCCTCTTCGGGCTGTACATGATGGGCTCCGGGGTCATGCGGTTCTATATCGAGCAGTACCGCGGCGATGAGGGTCGGCCCGACCGGTTCCTGGAACTGCGGGACGCCGAAATCATCGGTCTTCTGCAGCTGGCTTTCGGCATCGGCCTGGCCATCTGGTCGGCCACACGGAAGGTCCCGAAGGATCTGGAATACGGTGTGCTGCCCGTTCCCTCGCCCGAACCCGCGAAAAAGAAGAAAAAGAAGTAGGGACGGTCGCCCTCAACGGGGCTGCATGAACGGCCCCAGGGAGTCGGGCAGGGCCTGTGACAGCAGGAAGGGGCCACGTCCCTCGTCGTCGTACAGGGCCCGGTATCCCGCGGCGTACCCCACCACCCGCTTGATGAAGGCCATGGTCTGGGCATAGGGCACGGCCTCCACGAACACGTCCGTAGGCAGATGTTTCATGTGCCGATGGAACGACCGGGCGGCCCCGGGGCCCGCGTTGTACCCGGCCAGCACCAAAGCGAGGTGACCCCGGAAATGGCGGCGCAGTTCAGCCAGGAAGGTGGTGCCCAACCGGATGTTGGGTCCCGGTGAGCGCAGTCTCCTGGCCAATCCCCGATCGCCCAGGAGCTTGTCCGCCAGTTCCCGCGCCGTCCTGGGCATCAGTTGCATCATTCCGATGGCCCCGGCCCCTGACCGGGCCCGGGGATTGAACCGGCTCTCGGTCCTCATGACGCCATAGATGAAGGCGGGATCCACGCCACTGAGTCCCGACGTTTCAATCACGTGATTCGTGAAGGGGCGGGGGTAGGCCGCGGCAAAGGTCTTTCGGGACCGCTTGGTAGGCCAGCCCCGGATGTAGCGCTGGCCGAACATGGCGGCCTGCGGGGACCGACCATGGGATACCAGGGCCGCCAGGACCACGAGGGCGTTTTCATGGAGGTGACCCTGGGATGCCCGGGCCTTCAGTTCACGGACGGCTTCCTTGCGATAGCCCAGCTTCCACAGCATCACGGGCCCGATAATGGCCTCGTCGGAATCCAGGGGCTGGTCCGTGGCTTCGAACCGGGGGGCCGTGGCAGCCGACCGGCGGGTGAAGCCCGGGGTATCGACGGGGACCATGGTGAGGCGTGGCCCGGAGGTGCCCTGTACGAAGGCGGCCTTGTCCGGCGCCAGGCCCGCCAGCCTGCTCACCGCGAGCACCCCGTAGTAGGAGTGCGGGAAGGACCGGGCCACCCTGTCCAACTCGGTGACGGCCTCTTCGGTCCGGCCCAGGTCCTGCAGCACCACGCCACGGAAATAGCGGACCTTTTCGGCCAGCCCGAACAGCACGCCTTCGCCGTGGTCCAGCCGTGCGGCGGTTTCGTCGAGATGGGGGAGGGCGGATTCGGGACGCCCCGACATGATGCCGGCGAAGGCCATCTGCCACAGGGCGCGGTTGCCCAGACCGCTTTCCGGGAATTCCGTGGACACCCTTTTCAGGACGAGGAGAGCGCCCTCGTGGTCACCCAGCCGCATGAGGCTCTGGGCGGACGACACCGCCGCCTTTGCGGCCACCGGGCTGGAGGGGAACTCGTCCACCAGTTGCCGGAACAGACGGTTGGCCTCGTCGTCATCCCCCGTTCGTGTCAGTGCATGGGCCAGGCTGAAAAGTGCCTGTGCCTTCAGCGATGGATTCCTGGCCCGGTCCGAGGACTTCTGGAGGTAGTCCACCGCCCGTTTCATGTCCCTGCGGCCCCGCAGGGCGTGGCGCCCCAGGATGAAGAACCGCAGGCCGGGATCCATCTTCCGCAGAGTCTTGTGCTTCTTCCTGGCCCATTTTGCCAGGCGTCTCAGGGATTTTCCCTTGGCGTGGACCACCTGGCGCAGTTTCTTCAGCAGGCGGGACGGACGTTTGCCCAGCTCCACCAGTCGTGCGCCGGCTGACCGGGCCCTGGCGTCACCGGATGCGGCCAGGTAGGCGCCCCTTGCGCACGCCACCGCGGCATCGATCTGACCGCTCGCCTGAAGCACCCTGGCCAGGGCCAGGCGGGTCCTGTGAAGGTCGTGACCCCCCAGGTCCGTGACGAACAACTCCTTGAGCACGGCCCTGGCCAGTGAAGGTCTTCCTTCGTCCACGAGGGCCGCGGACAGGGCGAGGCGGGCATCGATCCAGTGGGAAGAGGACCTCGATACCTGGGCAAAGGCGATGCGGGCCCGTGTCACGTCCCCCAGTCGCAGCCTGACCAGGCCCTCGCGGTACAGGGCGGGATCTGAAAGAACCCCTGTTGCCAGGGTGCCGTACCGTTCCAGGGCCTCTTTCAGCCTGCCCTTTTTTTCAAGGAGACGCCCGATCCGGTAGTCCAGCGCCTCTCTCCGGGGCGATGTCCGGCCCTGATCGGCCGCCGTTTCGAACAACCGGACGGCCTGGTCGACGCGGCCCGACCGGACGGCGGATTCGGCCCGCGCAAAGGCCGGTGACGAGTCGATATATGGATCGAGGGTGTTGGCCCCGACCGTGGTGGGCGCCGCGAGGATCAGGATTGCTGCGACCAGGATGAGTCTCACGAGTCCCCTTCAGACGTGACCGCGTCGGATCTCATCATGGGGGTGTATTATACTCCCGAGCCATTTTCCAACGAATGCGGGTGCTTCCATGACCATGGCAGAGACCATCCAGATCCTGACCCAGACCCACGAGTGGGTCACCATTTCCATCCTGTTCGGTTCGGCCCTCCTGGAATACTTGTTTCCACCCTTTCCGGGGGACACGGTCACCCTGGCCGGTGCGGTCCTGGTGACAGCCTTCGACTATTCGTTCCCCGTGGTGTTCACGGCGGTGCTGGCGGGCAGCCTGGTCGGGTCGGCCCTGGATTACTGGATCGGCACGCTCGTTAAGCGCCGGACCAGTTCCCGGCTCCTCCGGATGGGCGTGGTCCGCAAGGCCATCGAGGGCGCGGATCGGGCCGTGGATGCCTTTGCGCGTCACGGTGATGCCTACATCGCCATCAACCGTTTCCTGCCGGGCATCCGGGGCTTCCTGTTCGTTGCCGCCGGCATGGCGGGCATGCACTTCGGCCGGGTCATGTTCTTCGCCGCCCTGAGTGCCGTGGCCTGGAACCTGCTGGTGATCGGCGTGGGCATGCTCGTAGGCGCGGGCATCGATGACGTGGAGAACATGTTTCTCCAGTACCAGCGGCTGATCTGGTTTGTCATGACGGTGGTCGTCATCTTCCTGATCGCAAGGTGGTGTATTCGCCGCCGGAAATGGAAAAAGTGACCGTGTCGCTCTGGAACTCGTTCCTGTCACCGTTTCGCCCACGATCCGGACCTGTGTGTGGGTCAGGACCACACCAGGGGCCGAGTCCAGCGTTTCCACGCAGTGGGCGAGGAACTCCGGTTCGGTCATGTCGTCGTGGGCCGTCCACTTGAAATATTCACCCCGCGCCATGTGAAACGTCCTGTTGTAGTTGGGGGGCGGCACCCATGTTGCGGTCGTTGCCCAATCGGACGCCGAAAGGAGCAATCTGCGCTGTGGCGCAAATTGCCGTTGATCGTCCAGCTTGTAGATGAATTGGAAGTACAGATTGCGACCGGCCGCACTGCGGCCGGGCAAGGGGGGTGGGGCCCCGCGCGAAGCCGAAGGCAAGCGGGCGGGAGGGGGGCGAGCGCGCCCCCCTGGTCAATGGTGCCAGGGTGTCTGATTTCAAAACAGATACCTTTCCGGTATTTTCAAATTGATACACCGACACTATCCTGAGTTATCCAAAGGTTGTCTTCAGCGAAGATTCCTCGAAAGAAGCGCGTCGGCCAAGGGCGCGATCATGGTGCTGTAGGCGATGGGGGTGCCCTCGAAATCGTCACCCACGTATTCCAGCGCGTCCAGGCTGTGGGGGCTGCGTCGGTAATCCCGTTTCGCGGGCACGGGCCCGAAGGTTTCCCGGGACATGAAGCCGTCCAGTCCGCCCCGCCGTCCCGTGAGCAGGGACAGCACACCCAGCACGCTCAGTGCCGTCCGGAACTGTCGGATGATCCGGTCCTGTGTGGGGTACAGGCCTTCCAGGCGCTTCTTCAGTCCCAGTTCCGAGGGGGTCAGCAGCACTTCGTGCACTGGGTCCCGGCGCCACGGCGGAAACCGCAGCAGCACCGTGTTGGCCAGTTCGTATTCGGGCAGCTCGAAGAACCGGACCTCCGGCATGTCCCGCAGGGCCGCGCGGGTGGCGATGTGGGTCAGGTCGTGCTCGGGGTGGCCGCCCTGCCAGGCCAGGGTGAACACCACGTCGGGACGAAAGGCCTTGACCTCGGCCTCCACCTGGGCGCCGATGGCCTTGAAGAGACCCAGGACCTCGTGCCTGCGGGCGGAAGGATCGGCCAACAGGGTGAAATTCCTGTAGATGGACACCTCGGAGTGCCCCAGGAAACGAAGCTGGTCCGCCTTCACTCCCAGGGTCCTCATGGCCACCGTGGACTCCAGCCTGCGGGCGTCGGCGTATTCCCCGAGGCCCATCCCCGCCTCCTGGGCGAGACCGTCTCCATTGGTGATCCACAGGAATCGGGACTGGATGGGAGCCCGGCTGATCAGGCCGGCATAAGGGAGTTCGTCGTCAGGGTGGGCGAACACGAACAGAACCCGCCGGCTGGGCTCCAGGAGGCCCGGGGGTGTGGGTGCGGTCTGCATGCCCGGATGATTGCAGGAAGACACGGCGGGGTCAAACCCTTGACATGCGGGGGTTCAAGCGGAAACATGACCGCCAGAAGGAGGTGCTCAGATGCCCATGTTGATCAACTGCGATAGATGCTCGCTGTTCGCGGCGGGTTGTGCCCTGTGTGCCGGTCTGCTGGCCCCCATGGACGGGGCGTCGAAGACCCAGTGGCCCGAGTTCCAGTTCCAGGGGGACGCGAAGCGGTCCGACGTGCCGGGAACCTACCTTTGGGATCTGTCCCACTGGTTCGATTCCATGGAGGCCTGGGACAAGCAGCGCCAGGCCGTGGATGCCCGTCTGGGCGACATCAAACCCTGCCGGGGAACCTTGGACAAGGACGCCGCCAGCCTGGAAACCTGCCTGGACCGCGTCTATGACCTGGCCCTGGAGGTGGAACGCCTGGACGCCTACGCCCGGGCGGACTATTCCACGGACCGCACCTGCTCGGAGGCCAAGGTGCGGACCGACCGCATCCAGGCCATGGTCACACGCTTCCATGGCGCCATCGCCTTCCTGGAACCGGAGTTGCTGGCCATGGATCCCGACCGCCTGCGGTCCTTCGTCGGCGAAAGGAAAGGACTGGCGCAGTACGCCCACTACGTGGACGACCTGATTCGCCGGCGGCCCCACGTGCTGTCGCAGGACCAGGAAAAGATCCTGGCGCTGACCGGGGACCTGCGGGCCGGGCCCCGGTTCATGGTGAACGCCCTCGAGGAGGACGTGAAATTCCCGGCCATCCACGACGAGGACGGCAAGGAAGTGTCCCTGACCCGGTCCAGTTTCCCGCGCTTCAGGGGCTCGAAGAAACGGGAGGTGCGCAAGGAGACCGTGGACAGGTTCTTCGGAACCCTGAGGGAATACGGCCGCTCGTTCGCCGCGTCACTGGACATGGCGGTCAAGGGCAACATCATGATCGCGAAGGCCCGGGGATATTCGTCGGCCATCGAGGCCAGCCTGGACCGCAACGCCATCCCGGTGTCGGTGTACGACACCCTGGTGGAAACCACCGCCGACTACCTGCCCAGGACCCTGCATCGCTACGTCAAGCTGCGCGGCAAGCTCCTCGGGTATGACAAGGTGCACTATTACGACCTGTACAATCCCCTGTTCGAGTCCTTGTCGAAGAAGGTGTCCTACCCGAAGGCCGTGGAACTGGCAAAGGAAGCCACTGCGCGGCTGGGCAAGGACTACGCCAGGGTGCTGGGCGAGGGGCTGGACCCGGAAAAGGGGTGGGTGGACGTGTTCCCCAACAAGGGCAAGCGCAGCGGCGCCTACTGCAACGGGGTCTACGGCACCCATCCCATCGTCTTCCTGAACTACATGGGGGAACTGGATGACGTGTTCACCCTGCTGCACGAGTTCGGCCACGCACTGCACTTCCACCTGGCCTTCGTGTCCCAGGAATACGTGAACTCCGAATCGCCCATCTTCCTGGCCGAGATCGCGTCCACCTTCAACGAAGAGATGCTGCTGGACCAGTTGTTGAAGGGGGCCACGGACAAGGATGAACGCCTGTTCCTGCTGAACAAGCGCCTGGACAACATCCGCACCACGGTGTTCCGGCAGGTCATGTTCGCCGAGTTCGAAAGGGCCATCTATCACGAGGTGGAGTCCGGTGGGGCACTGACGGCCGAGCGCATGGCCGCCATCTACAAGGAGCTGATCGTCAAGTACTATGGCCCGGACTTCGCGTTGGGCGAAGACGACGACATGGAATGGGCCTACATCCCCCACTTCTATTACAACTTCTACGTCTACCAGTACGCAACGGGGCTCATGTCCGCCATCGCCCTGGCCGACAAGGTCAAGAAGGGCGAAGAGGGGTCGGTGGGGCGTTACCTGGACTTCCTGAAGGCGGGCGGGTCCGACTACCCGGTGGCCACCCTGCAGAAGGCCGGTGTGGACCTGACAAAGGCCGATGCCATGAAGGCCACCTACGAACTGTTCATCCGGACCCTGGACGAGGTGGAGAGCCTGTCCGCCGACTGACAGGGCAAAGCGGCAGCAAGCTGCCGCACTCCAAGGGCCGCTTCGCGGCCGGGAACTTCTGACCAGATTTGGAGTGCGCAAGCTTGCTTGCGCTTTCTGGCAGGCATGGATCCCGGAGCGGCACTGCCGCACTCCAAGGGCCGCTTCGCGGCCGGGAACTTCTGACCAGATTTGGAGTGCGCAAGCTTGCTTGCGCTTTCTGGCAGGCATGGAACCCGGAGCGGCACTGCCGCACTCCAAAAAGGAATGTCCACCGCCGTCAACTCTGGTAGACTCTTCTTCGTCCTGCGAGGTGTGTTTCATGGTGCCCCGATCCTGGATGCCGCTGGCTTTCCTGGTGATGCTCATGGTGCCCGTGCGAGGCGCCGTGGCCCAGGGATTGTGGGAGCGGCAGAAGGGCAACTGCGAGGCCGTGTTCGCGGGCTTCGAGCAGGCCAGCCTCCCCGAGTTGCGCTACTGCATGGGGATGTGGGAGTCCTACCGGGAGTTGGGGTCCCTGGACGACGCACAGCGTGCCGCCATGGCGGCCGTGTTCCAGCGCCTGTATTCCGAAGGGGACCGGGAAACCCGCCACACCGCCAGGCATGCCCTGTCGCGGTTGGGATTTACCCCCCGGGCCGAGGACGAGGCGAGGCTGGAGGAAGAGCAGCGCGAAAAGGAAAAGCCCAAGCGCAAGCGCTATCGCCCCCACAAGGCGTCCCGGTCGGACCGCAAGGTCGCGGCGAAGATCCGTGGCAAGGCCTTCAAGCGGTATCGCAAGGGGGACTGCGAGGGGGCGCTGGACCTGCTGGCACAGGCCCTCGACCGCGATCCGGCCAGCGTGCAGGTCCTGTACGACGCGGCCTGCTGCTATGCCCTGATCGATGACCGCGAAAACGCGGCGGAATACCTCCAGCGCCTGGCGGACCTCGGCACCAAGGCGGCCCTGAAGAAGCTGCGACGGGCGCGCACCGACAAGGATTTCGTGGGCATGCGGGAGGATCCCGGGTACAAGCGCACCACCGGGTATGCCCGCATCAAGGTGCTCAACGGGATGCCCGCGGACGACGAGGAAATGGGCGACGACAACGTCTATGTTCTGGTGGAGACCCTGCGGGACCCGAAACTGGCCTACAAGGTGGAAGACGGCGGCAAGGACAAGCACACCCGTGACCGGCCCCACATCTGGTTCAAGGAGCACGCCAAGTTGCAGGCCTACGTGATCTACAAGTTCGTGGGCCACCCCCGGACGCGGCTGGTTCCCATCGACTGGGACAGCGACTATGACCTCATCGTGTCCTGGGCGGACAAGGTCGAGGTGGACGGTTACGGCGAAAGGAATTCCAGGTACAGCCTGAGCGGCGGCAAGGTGGACCCGGAAAAGCAGCTGTACCAGGCGCTGAAGGACCAGGACGCGGTGCTGAGCAAGCCGGACCAGTACATCGGCAAGGCGGACAAGGTGCTCAACGCGGCCGAGGACACGCTGGACACGGTGGACAGCACGGCGGACAAGGTCGAGAAGGTGGGCGACTCGGTCAAGGGCATCGGTGACAGCGTCAAGGGATTTTTCTAGAATGGATCAGGCTTGTGGCCTGGGGAGGACCCTATGTTCGCCATGTTCGGTCTGGGGATGGGCGAATTGCTCATCATCGTGCTCGTCGTCCTTTTGCTGTTCGGCGCCACCCGGTTGCCTGCGCTCCTGGGGGGACTGGGCAAGGGGCTGCGCGAATTCAAGGAAGGGTTCAAGGGCGATGAAGACGGCGCAGGGGAATCGGGGACGGCGGCGGTCCCGGACGTGAACCTGGACCAGTTGAAGCCCGCGGTGGGCAAGCAGGTTCGGCTGTTGCCCGACGGGACCCTGGAGGTGGGAAGCGTGGAAGGCGCCACCATGGTGGAGGTCGATGCGTCCACGCTCACGGTCCAGGAAAACTCCAACCTCAATCGCATCCCCCTCGGCCAGGTCAAACGGGTCGTCCACATCAGCTGATGAGACGCCTCAATCCAGTATTCACCATTCTGTGCTGCGCGGTTTCGCCGCTGTTCGCGTGCGGCGGAGCGGAAAGGACGGCGCCCGCCTCGGCCCGTCAACGGTTCCCTTGACAGGGGAACGCTCCCTGTTACAATCCGTTCGCTTGAAAACCGGGCGATTAACTCAGTGGGAGAGTGCTACCTTCACACGGTAGAAGTCACTGGTTCAAATCCAGTATCGCCCACC
>JADHTP010000094.1 GCA_016784945.1 Deltaproteobacteria bacterium
ACAACTGCCCACTGGTGGTGAATGCGGACCAGGCCGATGCCGACGACAACGGGGTGGGGGACGCCTGCGATGGGGACTGGGACGGAGACGGGGTCGGCAACGACCTGGACAACTGCCCTTGGATCGTGAACGGGGACCAGTCGAACCTGGACGGTGACGCCATGGGCGACGCCTGCGACAAGGACATGGACGGGGACGGGAAGGACAACGGCTACGACAACTGCCCCGAGGCCGCCAACGGGGACCAGAAGGATACCGACGGGGACGGGTTCGGGGATGCCTGCGACTGGGACGACGACAACGATTCGGTGGCGGACGCGGTGGACAACTGCCCACTGAAGGTGAACCTTCTGCAGCAGGACATGGACGGGGATAAACTGGGCGACGAATGCGACCCCGACATGGACGGCGACGGGAGGCCAAACGAACTGGACAACTGTCCCGGGGCCCCCAACCCGGGTCAGGAAGACCTGGACGAGAACGGGGTGGGAGATGCCTGCGAGCCGGACCTGGACGGAGACGGCGTGCCCAACGACGAAGACCTCTGCCCCGCGGTGCCCGACCCGGACCAGGGCAACGTGGACGGGGACGAACTGGGTGACGCCTGCGATTGCGACATCGACGGCGACACGGCATTGAATCCCAATCTAGGGTGCCTCTACCCGCCCTACCCGGACAACTGTCCCTTCGACTTCAACACCACCCAGGGGGACATGGACGACGACGGCCTGGGCGATGCCTGCGATCCCGACCGGGACGGGGACGGCGTCGCCAACGGGGAGGACTGCGAACCGGACGACAGCGCCGTCTACCCGGGTCACGTGGAGATCTGCAACGGCAAGGACGACAACTGCGACGGCGACACCGACGGGGAAGGTTCGGTGAACTGTCTGACTTTCTTCCCCGACCAGGACGAGGACGGATACGGCGGTGGAGACGGCAAGTGCCTGTGCGGCCCCTCGGGGTTGTACACCTCACTGACCGACGGGGACTGCGACCTGACGGATCCGGCGGTGAACCCGGGGGAGCCCGAGGCCTGCACGAGCAAGGACGACAACTGCGACGGCAAGACGGATCCCGACGGCGCCCTGGGCTGCCAGGCCTACTACGCGGACGGGGACGAAGATGGCTGGGGTACGCCGCTGCAGCCGGCGCGCTGCCTCTGCCAGGCCGATCCGGCCCAGTATTACACCGCCGACAAGACGGGCGATTGCAAGGACTGGGACCCCAAGGTCAACCCGGGCATGATGGAGATCTGCAACGACATGGACGACGACTGCGACGGGGCGACCGATGGCGAGGGGGCCAGCGGATGCGCCGTGTACTACCCGGACGGCGACCAGGACGGTTACGGGGCCATCGGGGATGGCAAGTGCCTTTGCACGCCTTTCGGTATCTATGACACGCTGAAGACGGGGGACTGCGACGACCAGGATGCCGAGGTGCACAAGGACGCCACCGAGGCCTGTGACGGAAAGGACACCGATTGCGACGGCGACACGGACGAGATCTATGCCGCCGGGTGCACATTCTATTACACTGACGGGGACAAGGACGGCTACGGCGTCACGCCCTTGACCTGCCTGTGCGCCCCCACGGAGGACTGGACTACCACCGCCTCCGGTGACTGCGACGATGGAGCCCCCGAATCCCATCTCGGCGCCGACGAAGTGTGTGACGGGAAGGACAACGATTGCGACGGCACCACCGATGAGGAGTGCTGATGGACCGCGATAGGCGATGGACGTCTACAGCGCGTCGATGATGGTGTTGAATGTCTGGCTGGGGCGCATCTGCTTTTCCGCCTTGACCGGGTCGGGGAGGTAGTATCCGCCGAGGTCCACGGGCGCACCCTGGGCGGCGAGCATCTCTTCGGTGATCTTCGCTTCGTTTTCTTCGAGCGCCCTGGCCACGGCAGCGAAACGTTCCTTCAGGCCCGCGTCCTTGTCCTGGGCCGCCAGGCACTGCGCCCAGTACAAGGCCAGGTAGAAGGTGCTGCCCCGGTTGTCGATCTCGTTCACCTTCCGGGAGGGGTACCGCGCGTTCTCCAGGTACTTGCCCACGGCCTGGTCCAGGGTTTCCGCGTACAGGGCCACGGTTGCGTTCCCGGTGTTGGAGGCCACCAGTTCCAGGGAGGGCACGAGCGCGCAGTACTCACCGAGGGAATCCCACCGGATGTGACCTTCCTTCACGAGCTGCTGCACGTGCTTCGGCGCCGAGCCGCCGGCGCCCGTCTCGAACAGCCCGCCGCCCTTGAGCAGGGGCACGATGGACAGCATGCGCGCGCTGGTGCCCAACTCGAGAATGGGGAACAGGTCCGTCAGGTAGTCCCTGAGCACGTTGCCGGTGACGGCGATGGTGTCCTCGCCCCGGCGCACCCGCTCCAGGGAGAAGGTCATGGCGTCCACGGGCTTCATGATCTTGATTTCGAGCCCCGAAGTGTCGTGGTTCGGCAGGTACCTGTTCACCTTCTTGATGATCTCGGTGTCGTGTCCACGCGCCTCGTCCAGCCAGAAGATGGCGGGGGAACCGGAGGCCCGCGCCCTCGTGACGGCCAGCTTCACCCAGTCCTGGATGGGCTCGTCCTTCACCTGGCACATGCGGAAGATGTCACCGGGTTCCACCGTCTGTTCCAGCAGCGTGTTGCCCCAGGAATCCACCACGCGGATGGTTCCGTTGTCGGGCGCCTCGTAGGTCTTGTCGTGGGAGCCGTATTCCTCCGCCTTCTTGGCCATGAGGCCCACGTTGGCCACGTTGCCCATGGTGGAGGGGTCGAACTGCCCCTTCGCCTTGGCGTCCTCGAGGATGACCTTGTACATGGTGGCGTAGCAACGGTCCGGGATCATGGCGATGCAGTCCTGGAGCGCGTCGTCGTTGTTCCACATCCGGCCGCCGTCCCTCACCACGTTGGGCATGGAGGCGTCTACGATGATGTTGTTGGGCACGTGCAGGTTCGTGATGCCCTTGCGCGAGTCCACCATGGCCAGCGCCGGCTGGGTCTCGTAGACCGCCGCGATGTCCGCCTCGATTTCCGCCGCCTTGTCCGCCGGCAGCCGGTCCAGCTTGTCGTACACGTCCTGGAGACCGTTGTTCAGGTTGACGCCGATCTCTTTCAGGGCGTCCGCGTGCTTGTCGAGGGCGGCCTTGTAGTACACCGACACGGCATGGCCGAACATGATGGGATCGGAGATCTTCATCATGGTGGCCTTGAGGTGCAGGGACAGCAGCACGCCGTCCTTCTTCGCCACCTCGATCTGCTCGGCGTAGAAGGCACGCAGGGCCGCCACGTTCATCACCATGGTGTCGATGACCTCGCCGGCCTCCAGCGCCAGGCCTTCCTTCAACAGGGTGGTGGCGCCGTCTGCGGCCACGAACTCGATCTTCACGTCCGTGGGCTTGTCCAGGGTGGTGGAGGTTTCACTCTGGAAGAAGTCCTTGCCGCTCATATGGGTGACCTGGGCCCTGGAGCCGGATTCGGGCCAGGGCTTCATCATCTTGTGGGGGTTCTTCTGGGCAAACTTCTTCACCGCGGCGGCGGGCCGGCGGTCCGAGTTGCCTTCACGGAGAACCGGGTTGACGGCCGAGCCGAGCACCGCGGAGAACCGGGCCTGGAGCGCCTTCTCCTCGTCGTTCTTGGGCTCTTCCGGGTACTCGGGGATGTCGTATCCCTTTTCCCGCAGTTCCTTGATGGTCGCCTGCAGCTGGGGGATCGAGGCGCTGATGTTGGGGAGCTTGATGATGTTGGCCTCGCGAGACTGGGTCAGCGCGCCCAGCTGGACCAGGAAGTCCGGGATCTTCTGTTCTTCGGTAAGGTTGTCGGGAAAGTTCGCGATGACCCGGCCCGCCAGGGAGATGTCCCTGGTTTCCACGTCGACCCCAGAACCCTTCATGTAGGCCTGGATGATGGGGAGCAGGGTGTATGTTGCCAAAGCCGGTGCTTCGTCAATCTGGGTCCAGATGATCTTTGCTGCCATGATCTTGTCCCTCCACCGTCAGGAAAACCGTCGCCTTTTAACAAGGAACTCAAACCGACGCCATATAAACCAGATCGGCGACGGATTACCAGTGGCTACCTTGGAAATAGGTGATCATGGTCACTCGGAGATGAAGTCGATGTCGAGGAGGTAGATCAACGTTCCAAGGTCGCTGGTCTGGCCGAAGATCCAGGTGATGTCGGGTTCGTCCAGCGGCGACGTGTAGTTGGCCAGCAGGTAGCCGTGGGCGCCGGTCCGGCGAATCGAAGGGAAGGCCGTGTCGCCCGCTCCGGGCAGGTCCACCAGGTGAGTCACCCGGCGAGCTTCCCTGTCGATCCGGTACAGGGCCGTCCTCTTGGGGCGAAAGGAATAGTCCACCAGGGATCCGCCACCCGGGCCTCCGAAGGGCCAGCCCACGTCCCGGCGGGCAACGAGGTACAGGTCGTCACCGTGCCTGAACATCTCCGGTGAATCGAAACGTTCGGGATCGCTTCTGCAGCAGGAGGTCCCCCCGCCCGTTGACGATTACCACGTGGATGACCCGGTGCAGCAGGGCCGGATTGCCGTGGCACTCGCGCCGCAGGGCCGAACCGATCACGTTGCCGTCCTCGTCCACGATATCGAACCGTTCGTTGCCCTGCACCGGTGTCACCGTTCAAGAGGTCCGTGCTGATCGTTGATCGTTGATCGCCGATCGTCAATTGTGGAAAGCCGTGGAGTTATTCCGATCTCCCGGCCTCGTGGACCATCGTCAGCATAGGCGTCTTGTCCGGTGCCCCCCGGGGCCTTTGTGTCCGTCTCCTGGACTCTAGGCTGTTCAAGCTTATCGCTTATCGCTACAGGGAGTATCCCTTCGATAGGCTATTGGCTATTGGCAGGTCACAGTTCGGCGAGACGCTTGCTGAAATGCTGGACCTGGTACTGGTTCAGTGTAAAGACAAGGCCCTTGAAGTGCTTTTCCGTGGTGCTCGTTCCGTAGGGATCGGAACCGCTTTTCTGTTCCGACACCTTCAACACGTGGGTCGAGCCCTGGTCGAGTTTCACGGTGACGACCAACGCCGCCTGGCCCTTGAGACCCACGCTCGCAGTCTTCCGGTCCGGGGTAAAGTCCTTCACGGTCAGGCCCGCCAGGGTACTCACCAGGGTCTGGACCTTGTCGGCCGCCAGCACCTTCTTTTCATTGCCGTTGGTTGCGTTCCAGTCCGGGGCGTCTTCACCGGCGGCCCTGGCCCGGGACAGGGTCAGGGTCTCTTCCCGGTGGGCGATGGTCACCGACGCCACGGCCTCGGCCGTAAAATCGAACAGCTTCTTGTTGCGCATGTCGGAAGGGGTCTTTCGGACCTTGCTCAGGGCCCACTTGGCCAGCGTCATGACCTCCGGAAAACCGGACACCGAGGCATAGAACGTGCCCGACTGTCCCTCGATTTCACGACCAATCCGCAGTGACCGGGTCGCCCCATCCATGGTGGTCACGGTTACCCGGGCTTCCGGCCTGCCCAGGCCCGTGTCCTGGTCGGCGGCGGATTTGCCGGCCAGCAGATCCTTGGCCTTGAGTGTTTCGATGTCCCGCAGCAAGGTGTCCACCTGGGCCCGCCCCAGGGGCATGCCCGCCGGCACCAGGGCCCTGAAGCCGTCGCCGACCCGTGTAAAGGAAAAGACATCGCGGCCGCTGGCAATGGTCACCTTCAGGATCTCCTCGCGGCTGACCCCGAACACGGTCTTGTCCCTGAAATCCGCCACGGACTTCCGGACCGACTCGGCCGTGAACTTGGAAATCTTGGCGAAGCCATCCATCCCTTCCACGCGCAGGTAGGCGGCCCCATCGTGTGCACCCGAAACGTCAAACGAGGCATTCCTGCCGTCGGCCAGGGTGACCGTCAGGCTGCAGGCGTCCGATCCGAATTCCACGCCGGCGGGCAGGTCGTCCACGAATTCCTGGGCGTACAGCGAAGCCACCGTGCCGGCATAGGACTTGAGGTCACCGGCCTTGAATCGACCGGGCGTGACAAAATGCCACAATCTCTTGTCCTCGGACTCGTCCAGTTCAGACCGCAGTTCGATCCGCTGGTCCACGGGATTGGGCGCCGACGGGTTCCGTATCTGCAGGGCCGTCACGTCCTTTGATTCCCAGTCGAAGACCCGGCGGTCCCGCAATCCCGCGAGCCCCTTGTCGAAGGGCCTCCTCAGGTCCCTTTCGATGATCCGGTAGGCGGTGTCGGCCTCGGGAAATCGCACGAAGGTGTCCCCTTCACCGTGGCCCTTTTCCGGCTTCTGAACCCCGCCGATCTCCAGGTCGTAGGCCTTTTCCCCGCCCTTGAAGAGGGCCACCCGGATGCGGTTGTCCGCATCGAGTCCGAAGGAAGCGAGACCCTCGTCGGTCACCGGGCTGGACAGCACCGAGGTCAGGTCCTCCCGGAAGGCCTCCAGGACCTGTCGGACCTTGAACCGGTCGGCCCGGGCGCCCCCGGGGGGCGTCATCGACCATCGCTCCTTCCCTTCGCGGGTGAACACCGCCCGACCCTCCCCGGTGGTGACTTCCAACCGGTCGAAGGGCCCGTTTTCTTCGGCCTTGTCGACCTTGTGGCCCTGGCTCCAGCCGCGCAGGTTCAATCCCGGACGGGAGTCCGTGCTGGGCCAGGCCAGGATCAGCAACACCACGGCCAGAAGGCCCAGAAACGAAAGCAGCAGCGTCTTGGTCTTCTGATTCATGTCAGGACCTCTTCCTCCTCGTGGCGAACCGCAGGACGCCGCCCAGGATGAACAGGGCAGGAAGCCCCACCACCAGACCCAGGGTGATGGCGGTCCTTACGCCCGTGGACAGGCTGTCGATGGGCCGCCGGACGAATCCCTTGGATCGGATGTCCACCAGGGCCTCGTTCTGCACGCCCCAGTCCAGGCAGTTGAAAAGGAAATCCAGGTTGGCCTGGATGATGGGCGAGATCTGGGACAGGCGCAACTGCCAGTTCTGGAAGTTGGCCATGTAGTCCTTCAGCTTCATGAAGAAGTCCGCCGTCCCCGAGGTCAACTGTCCCATGTTGAAGCCCTCGAAGATCCTCTCGGACGACAGGTTCTCCAGTCCCAGGTCCGACCCGATGACCAGCAGGCGACCGTTGCCGCCGTCCCTGAAGGGGCGGTCCACTGGATCGGGCTCGGGGGGCTTGGGATCCCGGGGGTCCGCTGCCGGCTTTTCGGGGCGCGCTGGGACCTCCTTCCCCTGGAAGAACGACTTGAACCCGCCCGCAAGAACCAGGGCCACGGTGTGGGGCCCGTTGGGCTCGAGGGACCCCAGTTGCTGCAGGAGTTCCGGCGGCGCGAGGCGCAGGGGCTGGTCCGTGGCCACCGCCCCGTCGGAGGACCGGATGAGTTCCACCGTCTCCAGGTCGGGGTCCTTCGATGCGGCCTCGGTCAGGGCCAGGGTCGACACGTAGGGCAGGGTCACGCTGGCCAGCCTGCGAACCAGCACGTGAGTCCGGTCCAGTTCACTGAACGTGGGCAACAGCGGGTACGGGAAGCGCCGCTGGCTCTGCAGGGTGAACTGGCCCTGTTTCTGGAGCTGGATCACCGTGAGAGCCTCGAAACTCCTGGGCTCCGCCACCAGGTCGTGACGGACGTCAACGCCATAGTGACCCAGGATGTCGTCCAGCCCGTGGGCCACTGGTTTCCGGCTCAATTCGTCGAAGGACAGGTCGCGCATGTCAAAGCCGTCCCCGCCTTTCTTGATGTTGTACACGGACACGTTCCAGTTCTTCAGGAAGATGATGACCGAGCGCCCGGACAGCAGGAACTGGTCCAGGTTGTACAGGTCCCTGTCGGAAAGCGATTCCTGGGCCCCGTAGACCACCAGCACTTCCACGTCGTCGGGGATGTCGACGCCGGCGTTCACCCGCTTCAGGGCCAGGCCCCTCTGTGTGAACACGCCCCGGCGGATCTGATCGTTGACGGCGTTGATCTGATCCTCGATCTGCTTGGCCTGACCCACGAACTGCTGGACCAGGGGGTTGCGCTGGCCCATGAGACCGGCGATCTCCGGTCGGATCAGCGGTTGCGCCTCCCTGAAGGGGCAGAATTCACCATGGCCGCACAGGAAACCGATGGATTTCCGGCCCGGGGAGTTCTTCAGGGTCCGGTTGTCCTTGGCCACCAGGTCGTTCAGGGACTTCAGCCGTTCCACGGCACCGGCCAGGGCCCGGTCCTGGGTCTGTGGGTCATCGATCCGCTTGCTGATCTCCTCCACCATTTCGGCATAGGCCGTGGCCGAGCCCGTCAGCTGATCCAGGTATTCGTTGCGACCCTTGAAACCCTGGGTGGTACCCAGACCGGCGGCCACCTTGCCGCAGGTGGATCGGAAACCGTCCCGATCCAGGCGGAGAGCCGACATGGCCTCGCCGCCGCCTACCAGCACGGACAGGCCCCCGGCACCGCCCTCGGCGCCCTTTTCGTAGGACAGGAGCTTATCGTGGCACGCCTGCGCCCCGTCAGCCAGGACCTTTCCGGCGTCCAGCAGATCCTGCATGCCCGCCGATTTTTCGTATTTTTCCTTCAGGCGCAACAGGATCCTGGTGATCTCGAACTCGAAGTGCGCGGGCTCCACGGCCAGGGGGAACACCTCCATCTGATTGCGGTACTGGAAGGTGGCGCCGATGGCGTACTTCTTGAACTCGAGCATCCCGCCCTCAACCTCGGCCTCCTTGCCGGTGAAGAGTTCCAGGCGGGCCTCGCCGGCCTTTTTTTCGATATCCTCCGTGACCCGGGTGATCTGCATGTTGCCGCCGGAATAGGACCGGTATTCCTCGAGCTTGTCCCCGAACTCCCGGTCCACCCCGCGAATGTCCCTCTCGCGGCCCCAGCCCGTTGAAAGGGTGGGAGGCAGCTCTTCGGACAGGAACAGTTGCACGTTCACGGAATCCAGGTCCTGCACGGCCTCACGGCTCACCGCCGACAGGGTGTAGCGCTGGTTGTCGGTGAGGTCCAGCTTGCCGAATACCCACAGGCCCAGCACGTTGAGGAGCACCAGGATCCCCAGGACCGACAGGGCCGTGATCACGGCATTGGTCCGGGCCGAGCGTCCGCTTTTCGTGGTCGTCGCCATGGTTTACCTCCACTTCCTTGCTTCCAGCGAATAGCTGGCCAGCACCACGGAACCCACGATGACCGAGAAGAAGAACACCATGTCCCGGGTGTCGATCACGCCACGGGCGATGGACCGGAAGTGGTGGTTGAAGGACATCATGTTGAAGGCCTCCATCGAGTGCAGTCCCAGGGCCTCGGGCAACCGGTCGATGAAGGTGAAGACGGCGCAGATCACGATGGCCGCGATGAAGGCCACGATCTGGCTGCGGGTCCAGGACGAGGCCAGCAGGCCCACCGCCAGGTAGGAGGACCCCACCAGGAGCACCCCGAAGTATCCACCTGCCAGGGGCCCGATGTCGGGATCGCCCAAGAGCCCCACCATCAACGGGTAGGCCAGGGTGAGCCCCGTGGCGATTGCCAGAAAGCCGATGGCCCCCAGGAGCTTGCCCACCACCACCTCGGTCTCGGTCACGGGCATGGTGAGCAGGATCTCCAGTGTGCCCATCTTCCGCTCTTCCGCCAGAAGCCGCATGCTGATGGCCGGGAGGAAGATGGTGAACAGGAACACCATCCACTCGAACAGGGGCCGCAGGGTGGCCTCCTTGGCCTCGAAGAAATCCTCCTTGGGCAGGAGGAAGGGGATCTTGAAGAAGAAGGTGACGCCCAGCAGCACCAGGAACACCGCGATGGCGATGTAGGCCACGGGCGATCCGAAGTACGCGAAAAACTCGCGCCTCCCGATGGCCAGGATGTTTCTCATGACTCTCCCTCTACTGAAGCGTGATCCGCTGAAAAATGGACTCGAGGTCCAGTCTTTCCTGGCGAAGTTCCACCAGGGTCAGGCCCGCCTCCACGCAGCGCCGGAACAGGTCGGGCCGCAGGTCCACGCCTTCCTCGGCCTCCAGCCGGAAGGCCGTGCGGGCCTCGCCCAGGGCCTCGACGGGCGACGACTGCCTGGCGCCGGGCAGGTCCTGGAGCGCCGTCTGCAAGGCAGAGCCCCGGTCTTCCAGCACCTCCAGGTAGAACGAGTTGCCGCCGCCATGGAGGCTCTGGATCTGATCCGGGGTGCCGTCGGCCACGATGCGGCCCCGGTGGATGATGATGATCCGGTTGCAGGTGGCCGTCACCTCCGGCAGGTTGTGGGTGGACAGGAT
>JADHTP010000095.1 GCA_016784945.1 Deltaproteobacteria bacterium
CGCAGGGCCGGGCCACCCGGACCTCATGACCGTGAAGGCCTATCGTCTCATAGGGGAGGCGGACGTCATCGTCTATGACCGGCTGGTCCAGGAGGAATGCCTGGCCCACGCCCGCAAGGACGCCGAGCGGATCTACATGGGCAAGAAGCCCGGCCGCCACGAGACCCGCCAGCCGGAGATCAGCGAGATGATCGTCCGCCGGGCCCGCGCCGGCTACATGGTGGTGCGGCTCAAGGGCGGGGATTCACTCCTTTTCTCCCGGGGTGGGGAAGAGGCGGACTACCTGGCCCAGCGCGGCATTCCCTTCGAATTCATTCCCGGCGTGACATCGGCCCTGGCGGCTCCGGCAGCGGCCGGCATTCCCGTGACCCACCGGGATTATTCGTCGTGTTTCTGCGTGGTGACCGGCCACGAACGGTCGGACCGCGCGGGCAAGCCCTTCAACATGGACTGGGAGGCCCTGGCCCGAATGGACACCCTGGCCGTGCTCATGGGGGTCAAGAGCCTGACCCGGATCACGGGGCTGCTCATGGAGAACGGGAAGGCGGCGGCCACCCCGGCCACCCTGGTTCAGCAGGCCTACTGGCCCGGCGAGAAGGTCCTGTTTTCCACCGTGGGCGACATCGCGCAAGAGGCGGAGAAGGCGGGCATCGAACCGCCGGCCGTCCTCCTGGTGGGCGCCGTCGTGGGCTCGAAATCCCGGCTCAACCAGGCCGACAGGGACCTGGAACGAACCTCGGGTACCACCGTGGGTCGACACGTGGGAAAACTCGTGGGCAATGCCATGCTGTATCCCATCCACCTCATGCTGGAAGGCAGCCGGGTGCTCCTGGTGGGTGGTGGCATGGTGGCGCAGAGGCGGGTGGAGCGACTCCTGCATTCGGGGGCACGGATCACCGTTGTGAGTCCCGAGTTGACGCCGGAACTGGTGAAACTGAAGGACCGGGGCACCATCATACACCACCCGAGGGCCTTCGAGCCCGGCGACATGGATGACGTGGTCATCGCCTTTGCCGCCACCGACGATACTGCCACCAACCGCTCCGTGGCCGACGAGGCCCGCCGTCACGGGATCCTGATCAACGTGGCGGACGATCCCCTGGCCTGCGACTTCACGCTCCCGGCCTGCGTCATCCGGGACCCCCTGGTGATCAGCGTCTCCACCAACGCCCGGTCACCGGGCCTGGCGGCGGCCCTGCGACGTCGCCTGGAAGGCCAGTTCGGACCGGAGTGGGCCGTATTGACCCGCATCCTCTCGGACGCCCGCCCGGACCTGCTCAAAATGGGACTGAAGGGGGCCAGGGTGACCGAACTCATCGGAGACGTGCTGGATTCCGATGCCCTGTCCCTCCTCGCCGATGGCCGGGAAGACGAGGCGCAGGAATTGATTCGCTCACTGCTCGGATTGTAGCGTGCCTATGCCGCTTCTTCCTTCTGAAGACGTCCGATACGCCGTCCATAGATGAGGGCGATGGTCCGATAGACCAGGTGGGCCAGCTTGCAGTAGGGCGCGTAGAGGATCAGGTAGAAAACGAAGACCAGGTGGATGAAGTAGGTGACGTAGGCCACCTGGGCCAGGCCCACGCTGCCTGCCGAACTGGACCACAGGCGCAGGAGCTGGGCGCCCATGCCAGTCAGCGCGATCACCAGGATAACCAGCAGCAATGCCCAGTCGGAGAAACTGCTCTTGAGGGTATCCACGCCGTCCGATGTCCGCTTGAGGATGGTCAGGACGCAGCCGGCGATGAGGATCACCGCGCCTACGTTGCCGATGATCTTCCACAGGAGACCGTCGAAAAAGTGGTTCGGGCTGAAGGGCAGGGGTGGCGGCAGGTTGAAACCGTACATGAGCACGATGGTGGCCGCCGTGGTCAGTGCCAGGAATCCGAAGCCGAACAGGAATCCGAAATGGGCCCATGTGCGCCATTTCGAATCGCCGCAAGTGTCGAAGTGCCGATGGGCGAGGACGTCCCTGATCACGTCCACCAGCCCACCCTCGGCAGCCGCACCGCTGCCCGGGAACGCCTCCTTCATCCGGTTCCACATACCCAGGCCCCCCATGGCAAAGGCCGCCACGGCGAGGATGGATGTCGGTACGAACACGGCGTAGATCAGGAGGTGCGGTACGAAATTGTGGAATACGTAGCCGCCCTTTTCCGTGGACGGGTTCGCGAACTCGGACCAGCCCCAGACGTGCTCGGCCCCTGAACCCAGGGTCAGCAGGAAACCCAGCAAGAGAACGGGCACGGTAATGAGCACCATGAACCAGCTGGGGTTCTGCACCATTCTTCCCAGGAAGGAGGGGACCGAATAGGCGGCGATGGCCACCTTGCGCAGAGCCCCCATCACATCGCCCGGCCGGGCGCCGCGGGGGCACTGGACCGAACAGTCGTTGCACTGGTAGCACAACCACAGGTCGGGGTCGGACAACAGCTTGTCCTTGGCGCCCCACTGGGCCCAGATCATCTCTTTCCGGGGAAAGGGTTTGTCATCGGGGGACACGGGGCAGACCACGGCGCAGGTGGCGCACTGGTAGCATTTCTTCAGGTCGTCGCCGCCCTGGGCAAGCACGTCCCTTACGAATGCCACGTCGGGTTTGATGGTTCCCGTACTCATCAGATACCTCACTTCCGGGAACTGTCGTCGGTGAGCCGCACGCTCAACTGGTAACTCACATCCATGACCGGTCGACGGTGAGCCGCAGGCGCAGCCGGTCGGTTCCACCGTCGCCGGGGATCTCGCCGCGCGCTTCGCGCGTCGGCGAGATCAAAAGCCCTTGTACGGGTTCGGGCCGAGGTTGTTCACCTCTTCCACGAACTCGTTCACGATCTGCGGCAGCTTGTCGTACTCGTTGATGGCGAGCTGGACGATCTTGATCCGCTCGGACTCCAGCATGAGCCGCTGGAGGTCCTCCTGGACGTTCTCCATCCGCTTGCTGCAGAGCTCCGAGCCCTGCAGGAAGTGGCACTGGTAGTCGTCGCCGTACTTGCAACCGATCAGAATGATGCCGTCGATGCCCGCCGACAGGGAGTCGGCGATCCAGACGCGGTTGACCGACCCCAGGCACCTCACCGGGATGAACCGGACCAGGGGGCTGTACTCCACGTGGTTCAGCCCGGCCATGTCCATGGCCGGATAGGCGTCGTTTTCGCAGATGAGCCCGATGTACCGGGGCTTTTCCTCGAACTCGTCCGGCACGTGGACCGACTTGATCATGTCGCCGATCATGGGCACCGAATAGTCCTTGAACGAGATGATCCGCTCGGGGCAGGCGCCCATGCACACGCCGCAACGGCGGCAGCGCGTGGGATTCTCCAGGGGGGTGCCCTTCTCGTCCTCGTCCAGGGTGCCGAAGGGACATTCCTCCGTACACCGCTTGCACTGGGTGCAGCGCTGCAGGAAGAAGTCGGGGTAGGTCTGGTCCCAGGCCCGCGGGTGGACCGCCGTGCCGCCGCCCGTGGCATGGACACACTGGATCGCCTTCAGGGCCGCCCCGGCCGCGTCCTCGCCGCACTGGACGATATCCATGGGCTGCCGTACACAACCCACGGTGTAGATCCCCGTCCGCGCGGTCTCGTAGGGGAAGCAGATGAAGTTCGAGTCCGGGAAGCCGTACTTGAGCGTCGGGAGTTCCTTCCCCTTGCGGTAGGTCAGGTTCAGGATGCCTTCCTCGGCCATGACGGGCACCTTGCCCTGGGCCAGGACCACCAGGTCGGCGTCGATTTCGATGTCTTCACCCAGCAGGGTGTTTCCGGCGGTCACCTTGACCTTGCCGTTGCCATTGGGCTCCACGCCGGTGATTTCGCCCTTGGTCAGCATGATGCCGGGTGTCGCCTGGGCCGCTTCGTAGTACTGCTCGTACAGGGACGGTGTGCGCATATCCTTGTAGAGGATGTATGCTTCGGCGTCGTCGTCGTTTTCCAGCAGGTAGTTGGCCTGCTTCAACGAGTTCATGCAGCAGGTGGACGAGCAGTAGGGCAGGTGATCGGGGTCCCGGGAGCCGGCACACTGGACGAAGACGACCTTCCTGGCGGGCGCGCCGTCCGACGGGCGGACGAACTTGCCTTCCTTGGCCATTTCTTCGAACTGCACACTGCCCACCACGTCGGGGGACTTGCCGTAACCCAGGTGCTCCAGCTTGGTCACGTCGTAGGGCGTGAACCCGGTGGCCACCACGATGGCCCCGATCTTGAATTCCTTGTCGCCGACCTTCACGTCGAACTTGCCGGGGGCGCCGGCCACTTCCGACACCGTGGATCCCAGCAGCACCTGGATTCGGTCATTACCTTCCACCGCCGCCACCAGGCCGGGAACGGGATTCTCGCCCGCCTCGGTGTAGGGGGCCGCCGTGGGATAGGTCTTGTGCAGGGTGGCGGCGAAACCACCGAGGGCTTCGGCCTTTTCCACCAGGACCACGTCGTGTCCCACATCCGCCGCGTTCAGGGCGGCATTCAAGCCGGAAACGCCGCCACCCACCACCAGCACCGAGTCGGACACTTCCTGGACCAGCGGCTCCGGGGTTTCCGCGTTCTTGCAGCGGGTGATGCCCATGCGCACGTAGTCTTCGGCAAGTTCCTGGGTCCCGTCGTCGTTGGCCGTGTGGCACCAGGCCACGTGTTCCCGCAGGTTGGTGCGGTGGACGAACACGTCTTCGAAGTCGAAACGGTCGGTGAATACGCGCTCGGAACAGGCGCAGATGACCACGTGGGTGGCCTCGATGTCCTTGATGTCCTGACCGATCTCCGCAAGGCCTTCCTTGCCGCAGAGGTATTCGTGCTTCTTGCAGACGGCGGGGGCCAGCTCGTTGCCGACCTCGATGAGCTTGTCAGCATCCACGGCCTCGCCGATCCCGCATCCTGTGCAGATGTAAGCAATCGTTTTGTGTTCCATGGCTACCACCTCCTCATGAAGCCTTCGCGGCGATGACCAGGGTCTTCAGGGCCGCGCCGGTGGCATCCTGCATACAGGCGGCCATCGGGGCCGGTCGGACCGCACATCCCGCTGGAACCACGCCACTTTCCAACCCGCCGGCCACCAGGAATCCGTTGTCGTCCACCTGGCAGCTTTCGGGCAGGGGCAGGTCGCCGTTGTTCGGGACCATTCCGGTGGCCAGTACCACCAGGTCCGCTTCGGCCTCCACGCGGTTCCCCGTGTCCGTGTCTTCGGCGGACAGCGTGAGGACCTTTGTGGTGGCGTCTTCCACGATCTTGGCCACCTTGCCGCGCTGAAGAAGGGTCTTCTCGTCGGCTTCCACCTTGGCCAGCACGTCTTCATTGCGTCCCATGACGCGCCGATCGATGTAGAAGATGGTCTGCTCCACGGCTTCGTCCACCTCCCGCATGACGATGGCTTCCTTCATGGAAGCACCGCAGCAGACGGCGGAGCAGTAGGGCAGGTGCTTGCGGTCACGTGACCCGGCGCACTGGACGTAGGCGATCCGCTTGGGCGCCTCGCCATCCGATGGCTTCACGGCCTTGCCGCTGGTGGGGCCGTCCTCGGCCAGCATGCGCTCCATCATCACGTTGGTGATGACGTTTTCGTATTTCCCGAAGCCCAGCTGGTCCAGCTTGGTTGCGTCGTAGGGCGTCCAGCCCGTGGCCACGGCGATGGCGTCGGCCTTGAGCGTGTCGGTGGTGCCCTCTTCCTTCAGGTTGATGGCGTTGACCTTGCAGACGTCGACGCATTTCTGGCACCCAGAAGGGCAGATTGCGTTGTCCACGGCATACGTCATGGGGTAGGCCATGGGATGGGGCAGGAAGATCGCACTGGACTTGTCCAGCCCGTAGTTGAACGCGTTTTCCCGCTCCACGCCGCACGCGTCGATGCAGTCGCCGCAACAGGTGCAGTCCCCGTTGACGAACCTCGGGGCCGTCTCTATGGCGACCTCGAAGGCGCCGGGACCACCGTTGATGGCGGTGACCTTCGTCAGGGTGTGGACCATCACGTTGGGGTTCTTCCGCAACCGGCGGTAGTTGATTTCCAGACCGCAGCTGGGCGGGCACATCTTGGGGAAGTAGCGCGCCAGCTGGGCGATGCGACCGCCAAGTGACAGCCCCTGTTCCAACAGGTGGACCTGTGCGCCGGTCTCCGCCGCTTCCAGTGCGACGGTCATGCCGGACATCCCTCCACCAACCACGACAACAGTTTTGTTCCCGGGCATTGGTTACTTCTCCTTTGCTTTGGATGCCTTCTGAACGGCCTCGACCGCCTCGGGCCTGACCTTCATCGTCTTTTCCCCGAACAGCGCATAACGCAGCCAGAGGAAACCGAACTCCAAGAGTTCCTCATCATCCTTCTTGAGCTGCGGAATCAGGTCGTCCCTGACCACGAAGCGCGTAAAGAATGTGCTTTCAAAAAGGAATTTCCTGAACTTGTCCAGGTCGTAGAGCGCCATCATGTACATGTCGGTCTGGGGCTGGGTCAGCTTCTGGCGTTTTTCCATGAAGTTCGGGTGCAGGGTCAGGTCACGAAAGAACTCGCCCATCCGGTCATAGGGCTCGGTCCCCTGGTTCTCCATCCACTCGCGGATGGTCCAGGTATGGCTTTCCTCGTGACCTTTGCAATGATCTTCCTTGACCAGGAAGTAGAACGCATCGCCGATGGGTCTTTCGGAGGTGCGGTTGCTTGCGTGTCCAACAGGGTACATGCGGCACGGCCAGGGGCGGTCACCATACACGCCGCAGCCCTTCTCACTCACGAAGGAGCATGTCTTTTCATCGTTGTCTTCCATTTTCAGGAAAACGATGGGGTGCAACTGGCCCTGGGTCACGGGCATCAACGTGTGCTGCTGCAGGAATTCGGCGGATGTGATACCGAGCCGGTTCTTGAGGCGCAGGACGTCGTAGGGGGACAGGATGATGTTCACATCCCGGCAGCACCGGTTGAAACAGGAGATCCCGGGATAGCAGCTGAAATGAAACTCGTCGTCCAGACCCAGCCGCGGTCGGTCTTTCAGGAATTCCTCCTGGGCCTTCAGTTGTTCTGACTTTTCTGGTGTGTCGCTCATGATTCCTCACTCGTCGTCGTCCGGGAGGATGCCGGTCCTCAAGGCGTCCGGGGACCAGACGGGTACGGGACCGGTAGAACCGGTCAACGGGTTCATCTTGAACCGGTACGAAGCATGCTGGTTGTAGTTGGTGGCCATCCAGGTCCAGCCACCCTGGTAGTACCCACATTCGTCGTTGAAGCAGACCAGGTGCCAGTTCTCGTCCCAGGTGGACGCATCCGGCAGAATCCAGCGCTTCAAACGGCTGTTGCAGTGTGGGCATCGGGGCGTCGCGCCGCCCTTTTTCGTTTCATCGCTCATGGCGTTTCGATTCGGGCCCGGCGGACCTGTAAAGAAAGGGGAGGGAAACTCCCGGGGGGCCACGACGACCCCCCGGGAGGTTCGGAACCTGATCAGTCGGCCACGATCTTGTGGATCGGGCGCTTCAGCATGGTCCACTCGCCGGAGGACGGGTCGTACTTGCAGTTCGCGAAGCAGAACCAGTCATCGGACATCTTGGGTGTGTCCGCCCGGAAGTAGTAGCCAGGCCACCGGGTCTCCTCACGGTAGAGGACGGTCCGGACGTGCGCCTCGGCCTGCCACGTGCGGTGCACGTTCTCCCAGCACCGCATGAGCTCGTGAAGGTCCTCGGCCGCCAGCTTCTCGGCATCGACCCGGAGGTCAGCGAGCAGGGACAGGCCCTTCTCGAGGAGGGACTTGTTGGTGGCGAACTGGGCCGTCACTCCGCCCGCGTACTCGTCCATCAGCTTCTGCAGACGGAACATGTACATCTTGGGACGGATGTAGGCCGGGTTGATGTCCGGGTCCGTGGTCTTGCCCTTTTCGGCATCGAAGAGGGCCATCGGAGCCACTACCTTGGTCTTCAGGGCTTCGACGTCGTCGGCCACGTTGGGCTGGGTGTTGTTCTCGACGATGAACTTGACGGCGCCCTTCGCAGCAATGCGCCCCTCGGCATGGGAGCCGGAGGAGAACTTGTGCGAGCTGGCACCACTGGCATCACCAGCGCAGAACAGGCCCTTGGTGGTGGACATGTTGGTGTAGCCCCAGAAGTAATCGGCCTTGGTGGCGTCGGTCTGCAGGTCCTCGGGACCGGACAGCCACGCACCGGATGCGCCGGAGTGGGAGCCGATGAAATACGGCTCGGCCGCGGCGATTTCCGAAGGCTTCTCTTCGGGCTGGGTGTCCGTGGCGGCCCACAGAATAGCCTGGGAGATGGTCATGTCGAGGAAGTCTTCCCAAGCCTCGTTTTCCAGCTCTTTCAGCTTTTTCTTCTGCTCCACGGGGTCGGGCATGGCTGCCGCCAGCTTCTGGATGGCTTCGTGGGTCATCATGTAGATGGGGCCCAGTCCATCCATCACGTCCAGCATGCCCAGCCAGTTCCGCAGGTTCGCGGGGATCGGCTTGACGCTGCCGTAGGGAAGCCAGTTCTGCAGCTCGTCCCGGCGGGTCTCCATGTAGGCCTCGCCCCGGAAGTTGCAGGCGCGGGACTTGAACAGGAGGAACCAGGCGCCGACTGGTCCGTAGGCGTCCTTGAACCGCACGGGGATGAACCGCACTTCCTGGCAGGTCATCTCGGCGCCGGCTTCCAGGGTGAAGGCGGCGGAAGAACCGCTGTTCCACGGCGGGTACCAGGCGCGGCCCAGGCCCTCACCGGTGGAGCGGGGCTTGAACACGTGCACTGCGCCGCCGAGGGCCAGCATGATGGCCTTGGCCTTGAACACGTAGAATTTGTTTTCGCGAACGCTGAATCCGTAAGCGCCAGCCACGCGGTCGCCGTCCATGAGCGGACCCACGATGAACACACGCTCGAAGATTTCGCCGTCCACTTCCTTCAGGGCGTTCTTGGCGGCTTCGGCCACGATCACCTTGTAGGACTCGCCGTTGATCATGAGCTGCCAACGGCCCTCGTGCACGTAACCACCTTCCGCGTCCTTCCAGATGGGGAGTCCCCATTTCTCGAAGAGGTGCACGGAAGAGTCGACGTTACGCGCGATGCTGGCAACGAGGTCCTCGCGGGCTACGCCCATGAGGTCGTTCCGCACGTACTTCACGTAGTCTTCCAGGGAGTTTTCGCCGTCCTTGAGACCGACGTACTGGTTGATGGCCGACAGGCCCATCGCCACGGCGCCGGAGCGGTCCATGGCGGCCTTGTCAACCAGGGTGACCTTGAGCCCGTTCTGCTTCGCCCAGTAGGATGCTTCTACCGCAGCGCCGCAGGAGGCCATTCCGCCACCCAGGATCAGAAGGTCAGTGGTGACTTCTACAGTTTCGAAGTTTTCCATGGTCATTCCTCCTTAACGCTACTTGAGCTTCGCCAGCTCCGTCAGGCCGGTGGAAGCCGGCTGCGTGAACAGCAAGTGACTGTTCAAGTCCGCAACGGTCTCGAAACCACCATCGGGCACCGCGGCGCCTTCGGGGGTGGTCCGGATCGGGAACTTGAACCGCTTGATCATTCCACTCCGGAACTTGACGGTCCACATGATGGCGTCAGAGCCGCGCATCGGTGTGACAGTGGCACCAAGAGGCACGAAGTCCGCGTAACCGCGCATTTCGACTGCACCCACTGGGCAGATCTTCACGCAGTTGTAGCATTCCCAGCACATGTCCAACTCACGGTTGTAGGCCTTTTCAGTGGCCTTGTTCAAAACCATGAGGTCGTTCGGACAGATGTGCTGGCAGGCGGTCTTGTCTAGCGCCTTGCACCCGTCACACTTTTCGGGGTTCACATAACTCGGCATGGTCACTCCTCCAAAAAAGTGATTCTGTCCCCATAACAGGGGGTCCAATTCCACGCGCCTTGATAATTGAGTATGGGGCGGGTGTCAAAACCTTTTGGTAGCGATCCTGATAAATGTTTGTTTTCGACAGGCGGGGATCGGAAAATCCTGACATGGGTCATGTTTTGTGTCCACCGTTGGCCGTTGATCGTTGATCGTAAGGAAAGATGAACGTTCCCTTGTAGGGGCGACCCACCCGGGTCGCCCTTCTGGCCCCTACAAGGCGCCAATCTCGGGCGGGCACTGGCGTGCCGCCCTGCGCTTGGCGCTTCTCTTACTCAAGGGGGGCGCAGCCCCCCTATGACCCCCCTTGTAGGGGCGACTCCGTCGCTGCTACGGGCGCCAATCTCGGGCGGGCACT
>JADHTP010000096.1 GCA_016784945.1 Deltaproteobacteria bacterium
ACTACAAGTCGAGCCCATCGAAAGACCCTGTTGGCCCGTCTACGGGCTCGAGCCGGGTGCGGCGCGGCGGCTCCTGGGACAGCTTCGCCTGGGACGTCCGGGCTGCGGACCGCGACTGGAACGACCCGGGCAACCGCCACGACTACCTCGGTTTTCGTCCCGTGAGGTCAAGTCGATGACCCTTTTCACTCTTACCCTCTTACCCTTTGCACCGCGGAGGTCGCAACGGCCGCGCGCAGCGTAAGCAGCGCGGCCGAAAGCGACCGGAGCAGCCAGATCACGATGCCGGCGGACCGCGAAGTGAAGTAGACTACCAGCCGGAATGGCAAAGAAAATCCGCTGAAGGAGATGGGCGTGTTCCCGGCGTTTGCCATGATCTCCGTGGTGCTGGCTGTCCAGGGCAATGACGTGGATTTGCCGGCCCGCTGGGACCGATTGGAAAAGGGCGTTCGGGACGGTATTCTTGACTCGGCCTTCTCACCGTAACCACCATGGGAAGATGAAATGGAATACTGTCTCCGTGCTAGTATTCCGGCTCGGTAGCCGCCGTTGACTATTGAACGGAGTTTCAAGCCGTGAATCGAAAGCATGCCTGTGGTCTGATCCTTCTGCCGATCCTGCTGGTTTCGTTCTCTACTCATGCCCAGTCGTCCCGGAAACAAGGCACAGCGGAAGTTGGAAAACGGCTCCCCAGGGTTGCGGCGTTCGACATGGGCAACAAGGTCCACTCCTCGGACAGGATCTTGGAGTCGGGAGTCAAAGGTCTGGTGGTCCAGTTCATGACCACTTACTGTCCGCCCTGTAAGGAGGAAATCCGCCAACTCGTAAAGGAGAAGGGCAGGCTTGATCGGGCCAAAGTCAGAGTACTGATTGTGGATCTACTCAGTGGCTACGGTCAGCTGAAGAAGTACGTGGCCGAATCCGGAGCATCCGTCTTTCCTGTCATCCGCGACCGAACCGGCTCGATAGTCGATCAGTTCGAACTTCGAAAAAAGGACCCGGAAGGCAATGGGCTGACCATGCTCGTGCCCGTGTCGTTTGTGGTGGATGAAAAGGGTATTCTGAGAAGAATCTGTCGGGGTGCTGAGGACGACTACGTTGCCTCGATCTTCAAGACTCTCCGCCTCTAGGAAACCACCCGCGCAATCGACGAATCCAGGGAACAGAACGGCCCTGGAAACTCATGTCAGATTCAATGACGGCTGCCGGCCGTGATAGACTCGCGCCGGGATAGGGGAGGAGCATTTCGATACATGCAATGGAACCAGATTGGCGCTTTGCTGGCGGTTTTGCTTTTGACCATCCCACTGTGGCCTGGTTGTAGTGGTGCGGACAGGAACCGGAAGACCGACGCGCAGTGTCAGATCCAGGCCGAGCAGGAAATGGGGGCCCGGTATCCTGGCCGCGGGTATATCACTGGATTCGGGTGCTCGGAACAGGGAACGGAAGCGGCAAAGGCGCACGCAAAGGGCGCTGTCGCGGCCAGCGTGAATTCCAGCATCCAGATCGAACTGGAAAGCAACGAGAGCATAGCTTATGGCAGCGATATTGGCGAGATTCACTGGGGTTGGGTGTTTAGGAAGGTTCGCCAAACCGCCAGGTTCGACGGCTCGGATGTGATCCGGGTGGCGTCTGGTGATCTTGTTGCATGCGGTGAATTGGCTTGTGCGTTGGCGGTTCTTTCGAGGAGGGAGGCGGACGGGCGCCTCGCGAGACCTTATGACAGTGCCCTCCAGCGATACCGGAACCTGTTGAAGCGGTGCAGCAATGCGCACAGTCTTTCCAGGAACGAGGTGTTCACGTCCGCCTTTCGTGAGGCCGAGGAACAGGTGTTCGAAATACTGCGCATCAGGGCGCAGCGAATCGGCCTGGGATGGCGCGATCCGGACGGGTTCGCTGAATTTCACGATGGAAGGAACCGCTTACTGCACCAGGCCGGCAAACTGAGGGATCAGTTGCAGTTCGCAATCCGAACCGAAGGTGCCTCGGGTCGCCATGACGCCAAGGTCAGCGAGAAGATCGTCAGGGCAGTGAAAGGGATTGGCGTGCGTTCCATGACGGCGGACTCTGGAGGTTGCACGAATCCCCTGCGCTATCAGGTTCTCGTGCGCGCCCACGAAATGTGCGAGTCATCCTACATGGGCCAGGTATGCAAGGTCCGTCTGGATATCACCGGCGGACGTTGTGGGCACCGAGGTGATTCTTTTCATGCGGTCATCGGCCCGGGCGAGCCCGGGGTCCATACCCGAAGCCGTGATGTCGCACTCCGGCATGCCTATGAGAACCTGCTGGACGGACAGATTCTGCGGGATGAACTCCGTCGAACCCTCGCACGTATTATCCCGAACACTGCCCAGTGATGGGAATACCCGAACTCCCGAATGTCACGAAACCCGCCACCATTGCTCGAACGTTACTTTTGCCAGGTTACGTTTTACCGGGTTTCGCCGTTATGATGGGCCCGATCAGTATTCCTGAACGGCCTGGAGTTCCTTTTCCATTTCGATGATCGGCGGTTCCAGCACCTTCATGATGGGTGGCCGGCCCGGCTCCTCGATACGGACCTCCGTGGAGGTGATGGACACGACCTTTCCTTCACGATTGCCGATCTTGGTGCCGGCCTGGATGATATAGGACTTGGACTTGGGGTCCACCACCAGCGCCTTGGACTGGGCGGTGCCCGACATGATCAGGACAAGCTTGTACGAGTCCGCGTCGAAGTACTCCAGCGGTGTCTTCGGGGTCTCTTCGGGACCTACGGATTCTTCCTCGACCTCCACGTGCGGCGCGAAACGGGCGAGGTTGGTGCGGAAGGGATCCACCTTGCCGTCAACGGGCTTTTTGGCGAAGGTCCGGAAGTAGGGCCTCAGAAGCGTGGCCTTGGGATTGGGGCCCATGGAACCGACGGACATCCTCATTGACTGGGGCAGTGCCGCCTGGCCGCTTTCCATGTTGGCGGTGATCTGTGCCTTGGTGTGGGAGATCTGGCCCCGCTTGCCGGCCATGCGGCCCGTATTGGGATTGGTCAGCGCGGCCTTGTTGGACCGGCCGGCCTTTTCACTCTTGCCGGTCGTGGAGACGTCGAGGTTCCCGCAGGCCGTGAAGAGGCCCACGGCCAGGGCCAGGAAGAGCAGGGCGCACTGTCCACGATATCGAATCACTGCCAGCTCCCTGGGACCGCGCCCGGCTGCCCGGAAACCGCGCCACCGGTATAGACGTAAGCCATGGCCATGAAACGGGCCTTGAGCATGGTGCGCTTGGCCAGTTCCTCGAAGATCAATACCGTCTTTGCGTAAGCTTCCTGGGGCGTCAGACCACGGCGTTTCTCCCGGTCGGCCAGGATGCGGAGGAGCCCGACGTCACCCGCGGTGTAGGAAAGCTCGCCTATGCCGGTCAGGGCCTCGATTCGGATGTCCTTGGAATTGACCACCCGCTTGCTGGGCGCGGCCAGAGCCTGGAAAAAGCTTACCAGCTGGGGGAAGTTGCCGGTCACCTCGACCCTGAAGGGGATACCGCGGTAGCCTTCACCTTCGATCTTCTCCTTCACGGGTTCGAAACGGGTCAGAACCAGCCCGGCCCCGTCCGCATCGTTCTTCATGGACGTGATCAGGTCGGGCAACTCCTCTTCGGGCGGCAGCATCTTGGTGTACTTGGCTCGCTTTTCCACGGCTTCGGCCCGCTCGACCTCCATTCGCTGGCGGAATTCGGGGGAGTCATACTCCTTGAGCTTGGCGTACTCGGACATGAGTCCACGGTACTTGCGTTCCTGGTTGGTGATCTGGTCGCTGGTCTCCGAAATCACGAGGTGGTAGGTGGCGCCTCCGATGACGGCGAGAAGGATCCCCACCACGAGCAATCTCTGCGGTAGAGGAAGATCCAGGAACTTGTCCACGCGTCACCTCCAGGCACGGCCTCGGCCGCGCCGAGAAATCACCTGGTGGCCCCGGGAGGACCGGCTGGGGCCACGGCCGCGGGCGCCGCAGCCACCACGGGGGTCGTGTCCGGCAGACGATAGTTGATGCCGGCGGTGACCCTGAACTCGACGTACTTGATGCCGAGTCGGTTCGACAGTTTGCGCATCTGCAGACCGGGCTCGACCGCAACGAAGTAATCCGAGGACTCGAGGCGACGATAGAACTCGGCCACGTCCTCGTGATCGATGGCCTCACCCCTTAGAGTGATGATGCCGAGGTTCTCCTCCGTCCGGGTGATCCAGACGCGGCGGGGATCCCACTTGGGATTCCAGCCCACCAGCTCCTGGGCCTTGATCTCGTCGGAAGAGGCTGGTGAGTCCGGTATACGGGTCAGGGCGTAGGAAATGTACTGCATCAGGTTCGGGGGGCCGATCTGGTCCGAACGAAGGGTTTCGAAGATGGCGGACTGACGGGCGAGGTCGGCCTTTTCCACCTGCCAGCGTTCCCAGGCCTGCTTGACCTTCTTGAGATCATCGATCTTGGCCGTGGCGTCCTTGGTTCTCTGGGTCGCGACCTCGAGGTCGGAGGACAGCATCTGGTACCAGACAAAGAGGAACACGGCCTCGACGATGATGAGGCCCAGGAATAGGAACAGATGGCCCTTGGGCGCCTTGGCCTTGGGTTTGGCCTTGGTGCCGATCAGGTTGATTCTGATCATGCCACGTCCCCGAAACGCCTCAATGCGAGGCCCACAGCCGCACCGGCAACCGGTGCAGCGCGTTGAAGGAGGTCGATGTCGAACTTACGGGCATCGACGGCGATATTCCTGAAAGGATTGACCAGTTCGACGGGCACCTCCATCCGCCGCTCCAGGGCGCGGATGAGGGACGGCAACTGGGCCGATCCGCCGGACAGGTAGATGCGACTGATGTCGGCCTTGATCGAGGTAGCCACGAAGAAATCCAGGGAACGCTGGACCTCGGTCACCATGGTGTCCGACACCCTGTCCGCTATCTTGGCCACCTCGCGGGCGATGGTGGAAGAGGACAGGCTGGACTCGGCGCCGGTCTTGAAGGCTTCGGCCTCCTCGTAGGACACGTTGAACTGCTTCTGGATCTCGGCCGTGAGCATGGAGCCGCCGATGGCGATATCACGGGTGAAGGCCACCATGCCGCCGGACAGGACTCCCACGTTGACGGAATTGGCGCCCACGTTGAGGACCGCCAGCGTCTGGTCGGCCGGCACGGCGTAGTTGATCTCGAACATGTTGAGGCAGGCGAAGATGCCGACATCCACCACCACGGACCGGAGACCGCCTTCCACGGCCACGCTCACGAACTCGTTGACCACGTCCTTCTTGGCGGCCACCATGAGCACGTCCATCTGACCCTGGCCCGCGCGCGGGTTGAGGATCTGCACGTCCACGTTCACGTCCTTGATGTCGAAGGGGATGTACTGCTCGGCCTCCCACATGATGGACTCGTCCAGTTCGGCACGGGTCATCTCCGGGAGGGACAGCTTCTTGATGATGACGGAGCTGCCCGACACGGCGAGGCAACACTCGGCGTCCTTGACGTCCGCCTCCCGGACGAGTTCACGGATCCGTTCCACCACGGCGGTGAAGTTCATGATGCGCCCCTCCACCACCGCATCGGGGGGGAGTTGACCCATGGTGAACGCCACCAGATCCCAGGATCCTGAAGCATGACGTAAACGGATTAACTTGACGGCGCTGGAGCCGATGTCCAGGCCAACCAGGTTCGCTCGACCACCGAACAGACCCATTCCCATGCCCATTTTGGGGCCTATGCGGATGTTCGCATCGGTCCACATGGGTGTCAAGAAAACGACAACCTGGAGAGCGGGGCTATTCCGAACCGGGCAGGGTGACGAACTCTTCCACGCTCAATCCGAACCCTCCCAGCCCCGAGAAGCGCTTGGGGCTGCTCGTGATGATGCGGAGGCGGGTGGCTCCCAGTTCCCTCAGGATCTGCGCCCCGATTCCGAAGTCCCGGAAGGTCATGGTGGATTCATCGTTGACGGCGGCCGCCAGGTAGTCCACGTCCTCCATCTGCTTCCCTACCTTGTCCAGGGAAACCAGGAGATCGGAACCCGCCTCCTCGCGGTTCAGGTAGAGGAAGATGCCTTTGCCGGCCTCGGCCATCTGGGAGAGGGCCTCTTCCACGTCCTCCCGTCCATGCCCCTTGGAGAAGGCGAAGGTGTCGCCAGGGAAGTTCGCCCGATGGACCCGCACGAGGATGGGATCTTCCGGGACCACGTCCCCGGTGACCAGGGCCAGGTGGGCCCGATCGTCCAGGGTGCTCTTGAAGGCGTGGACGGTGAAGGGGCCGAAGTCCGTGGGCAGCTGGGCCTTGGCCACCTCCTCCACGAAGGTTTCGGTCCGCAGCCGGTAGGCGACGACGTCCGCTACCGAGGTGACCGGGATGTCATGCTTCTTTCCGAATTCCATGAGTTCGGGCAGCCGCATCATGGTGCCGTCAGCCCTCAGCACTTCGCAGATCACCGCGGCGGACTCCAGGCCGGCCAGCCGGGCGAGGTCCACGGAGCCCTCGGTCTGCCCGGTCCGCACCAGGACCCCGCCGGGAGCCGCCCTCAGGGGGAATATTGTCCCCGGGGACACGAAATCCGACGGTCCGGAGACGGGGTCCGCCGCCTTCCGGATGGTGACGGCCCGATCGGTGGCGGAGATGCCCGTGGTGATGTTCTCGCGGGCGTCCACGCTGATGGTGAAGGCCGTACCCAGGGGGGCGGTGTTGTGCGCCGTCATGGGGTTGAGGCCCAGGGCATCGCACCGGTCCGAGGACAACGCCAGGCAGATCAGACCCCTGGCGTGCTTGGCCATGAAGGCCACCTGTTCGGGGGTGATGCTCTGTGCCGCGGCAACGATGTCGCCCTCGTTCTCGCGGTCCTCGTCGTCCACCATGATCAGCATCCGACCGGCCCGCATGGCCTCCAGGGCTTCCTCGATCTTGGCCAACATGGGATTTTCCACCTTTCGTTACTGTTTCTTTCGTGCCTCGGCCACCAGATCGGACAGGACCTGCAATCCCTCCAGCGGCGTCAGCGAATCCGGATCCAGGCCGGCCAGCCTGGTCACCAGCGGATCGGGCGGGGCCGGGCCGGACATCCCGAAAAGGTCCAACTGGTCGCGGTCGATTGAACCGCGCCCTGGTCCGCGCCCGCGGGCGATGGTGGGCTTTCCCACCACGTCGAATTCCCCCGCTTCCAGGTTGGCCAGGACCTCTTTGGATCTTTCGACGACCTCTGACGGCAGGCCCGCCAGCCTCGCCACCTGGATACCATACGACTTGCTGGCGGGGCCGTCCACGAGCTTTCTCAGGAACAGGACTTCTCCACCCCATTCCTTTACCGCAATGCTCTGATTCCGGGTCCTCGGGAGGGATCTGACCAGCTCCGTCAGCTCGTGGTAATGGGTGGCGAACAGGGTCCGGCATCCCACGCGGTTCTGGATGTATTCGGCCACGGCCCAGGCAATGGCCACCCCGTCGAAAGTGGATGTGCCGCGGCCGATCTCGTCCAGGATCACGAGGCTCCGGGAGGTGGCCCTGGACAGGATTTCCGCCGCCTCCGACATCTCCACCATGAAGGTGCTCCGCCCGGCGGCCAGGTCGTCCATGGCGCCCACCCGCGTGAACACGGCGTCTGCGATCCCGAGTTCGGCCTCGTCCGCGGGAACGAAGGAGCCCATCTGGGCCATCAACAGGGTCACCGCGACCTGCCTCATCACCGTGGATTTGCCCGCCATGTTGGGGCCGGTGATGATGTCCAGCGACATCTCGTCACCATCCATTTCGAAGTCGTTGGGGACGAAGGTCCCCGCGGGAAGGGCCGATTCCACGATCGGGTGCCGGCCCTGGATGATCCGCAACCGCCGCGTGTCGGTCACCACGGGGCGGCAGAAACCCTCGTTGTGCGCCAGGTCCGCCAGGGAGGCGACCACGTCCAGGCGGGCCAGCCGGCCGGCCAGTTCCTGGAGGGGCGCACAGGCGGCGAGGATCCGGTCCCGGTAGTCTTCGAAGATCTGGAGTTCCATGGCCCGCGTGCGTTCCTCGGCGGTGCTCACCTGCTGTTCCAGTTCGGACAGGGCCTCGGTGGTGTAGCGTTCCGCGTTGGCCAGGGTCTGGCGACGGTGGTAGTGCCCGGGGACCTTGGACTGCCAGGACTTGGTGACCTCGATGGTGTAGCCGAACACCCGGTTGTACTTGACCTTCAGGTTGGTGATGCCCGTGGACTCGCGTTCGGCGGCTTCGTATTCGGCGATGTAGCGACGGCCGTTCTCCGCCAGATCCCGGGCCTCGTCGAGACCCGGATTCAGGCCACGCCGCACGAAGCCGCCGTCGCGGATGCCCGCCGGGGGCTCGTCCACGATGGTCGCCTCGATGGCGGAGGCCAGTTCCGCAAGACCGTCCGGTACGGCTTCGAATTCCTGGAGCACCCCGTGGCCGCAGTCGTGAACTTCCTTGGCCGCCGTTTCCATGGCCCTCACGGAACGGGCCACGGCGTTCAGATCGCGGGCCGAGGCGGTGTCCCCGGCGAACCGGGTGACGAGTCGCTCCACGTCGGGCACCCCGGTCAGTGCGGACAGCAGGATCGTGCGGGTGGTTGGTTCGCCCACCAGCGCCTCCACGAGATCCAGGCGGTGGTTGATCCCGTCCACCTCCACGAGAGGCGCCAGAAGCCGGGCGCGGAGCATCCGCGTTCCCATGGACGTCCGGGTCCGGTTCAGGAAATGGAACAGGGATCCCTGGGTGCGCCCGTCGGCGGTGGTCCGGAGGAATTCCAGGTTCCGGATGGTGGTTCCGGGCAGGGACATGGTGGTGGCCACGGGCAGGGGCGCCTGTTCTTGTACCGTCTTGAGCAGGGCCGGGTGGGTCCGGGCCAGATAGGCCAGCACCGCAGCGGAAGCCCGTCTCAGCGAAAGCGCCGCGGGCTCGGGCGGCACCAGTCCGCGGACCGTTTCGTCCAGCTTGTCCGGGTCCAGTTCGGGCGCCTCCAGGGCAGTGACCATGACGCCTTCCGATTCGAACTGGTCGCCAAGGGCGGGTTCGGCGTCTTCGGGCAGGAGGACCTCCCGCAGGACCAGGCGCGCCAGCACCGTGGACAGGTCGTCCCGGGTGGTGACGAAGGTTCCGCAGAAGGCCCCTGTGGATGCGTCCAGCGTCGCCACGCCCCAGCCCCTGTCATCCCGGATCACGCAGGCCAGGTGGTTCGAGCCGGTCCGGTCGCCGAGTTCGGTGTCCAGGAGCACCCCGGGCGTGATGACCCGCACCACTTCCCGGCGCACGATGCCCTTGGCCTGTTTCGGGTCTTCCATCTGCTCGCAGATGGCCACCCGCTTCCTGGCTTCGAGGAGCCGGGCCACGTACTGGTTCACGGAATGGTGTGGTACGCCGGCCATGGGGATCGGATTGGGGCTGTCCTTGTTCCTCGAGGTCAGTGCGATATCGAGGATCCTGGAGGCCTCCTCGGCGTCGTCGTAGAAGGTTTCGTAGAAGTCGCCCATGCGGAACAGGACGAGGCAGTCCGGATGGTCGGCCTTGGCCTTCAGGTACTGCTGCATCGACGGTGTGGGTGCGTCCGCCATGGCGGGGATGCTAGCGCGAAGGCCCGCAAAATTAAAGGCCCGGACAGGCCTTCTTCTTGGTGGGGATCACCAACCGGTGCTAGGTTTTTGCGATCCGAGGTTGTGAAATGAAGGCCAGCATGCAGAACCTGCGACTCATCAGCGCTGCCGGAAGTGAAATGGGCAAGGAGCCCGGCCTGACGGAGGTCCTCAACAAGGTGCTCCTCTGGGCAGAGAAGATCTTCAGCCTGCGCACCTGCGCGGTCCTCCTGTTCGACGACATGTCGGGGAAGCTGTCCATCGCGGCCTCCCGGGGCTACCGGCCCGAGGTTGTGGCCATGTTCCGGGCCCGCCCCGGCGAGGGCGTGACGGGCGAGGCGTTCGCCACGGTGAAACCCCTGCTGGTGAACAATCCCGGTCGGCATGGATCCTATATCGAGGGCGTCCCCGGGGCGACCCGCGAGATGGCGGTTCCCCTGGTCGTGGCGGGTCGTCCCATCGGGGTGCTGGATGCGGAATCCGTGGGAGGGCGGCCGTTTTCCCCCAGTGACCT
>JADHTP010000097.1 GCA_016784945.1 Deltaproteobacteria bacterium
CGTGGAACTCTGTGCCGAAAAGGTCAAGGCCCTGAGGGTGGGTCAGGACCTGGACCACGAGGTGGACGTGGGACCCGTGGCCAACGAGGAGCAGTTGGAAACCGTGGAGGCCCACGTGCGGGACGCCCTGGAGAAGGGCGCGCGGATCGTGTCCGGAGGCAAACGGGTGCCGGGCCAGCAGGGCTATTTCTGGGAACCCACCATCCTGGTGGACGTGAACCACTCCATGGCCTGCATGACGGAAGAAACCTTCGGGCCCACGCTTCCCATCATGCCCTTCGACTCGGAAGACGAGGCCGTCACCCTGGCCAACGATTCCATCTTCGGACTGACGGCCTCGGTATGGACCAAGGACGCGGCCCGCGGCGATGACCTGGCCAAACGGATCCAGGCGGGAACCGTGACCGTGAACGACCACGTCTATACCTACGGCATCTGCGAAACGCCGTGGCAGGGAGTCAAGGAATCCGGCATCGGCCGCTCCCATTCGGACGCAGGCCTCATGGAGATGGTGTTCCCCAAGCACATCAACACGGACCACTCGCTGCCTTTCCTGAAACGCCGCATGTGGTGGTTCCCCTATTCCAGGCCGGCCTACGAAGTCCAGAAGCTGGCGTTCCGCGCCTTCGTGCAGGCCAAGGCCCTGCCCAAGTTCCTGCTGTCCGTCCTGTCCAAGGGCGAATACAGAAAAACCCTCTACTGAGCCTCACGGTCAGCCTCCGGGACGAAGTCACCAACTTGGACCTGAACCGGCGATACCGTAACCTATCCTGAAGGGTGCAAGGACCAGCATGTACGCCATCGAAGACGTGGTTCAAAAAATCCAGTCCTACATGCCGGACGCCGACACGGAACTCGTGCTGCGCGCGCACGAGTACGCCCACAAGGCTCATGACGGTCAGAAACGGCTCTCCGGCATCCCTTTCATCCAGCACCCCATTGCCGTGGCGGACCTGGTGGCCACCCTGAAACTGGACGTACCCAGCATCTGCGCCGCCCTGCTCCACGACGTGCGGGAAGACAGCCCGGATCGGACCGAAGACCTTGAGGAGCATTTCGGCCGCGAGATCGCCCTGGTGGTGGAGGGCGTCACCAAGCTCAAGAAGTACCAGTTCACCTCCATGAAGGAGCGGCAGGCCGAAAACTTCAAGAAGATGCTCGTGGCCATGTCCAAGGACATCCGCGTGCTCCTTGTCAAGTTGTGCGACCGCCTCAACAACATGCGGGAACTGGAGTTCCACGAGGAGGCCAAGCAGCGCATCATCGCCCGGGAGACCTTGCGCATCTACGCGCCGCTGGCCGAGCGGCTGGGTATTGCCTGGATCCGGTCCGAACTGGAGGACCTGTCCTTCAGGTACCAGTGGCCACAGGAGTACGCCAGTCTCAAGAAACGGGCGGAGGACCGGCTCAAGGAGCGTTCCGACTTCATCCGGGACGTGGTGGACAACGTCACATCCATGCTGGAAACAGAAGGACTCACCGGTTTCGAGGTAACGGGGCGGCCCAAGAACCTCCTGGGCATCTTCCGGAAGATGCGGGTGCAGGAAATCGACCTGGACCACGTCTATGACTTCGTGGCCTTCCGGGTCATGGTCCAGGAGGTGGTGGACTGCTGGCAGGTGCTGGGCTTCATCCACAACCGATGGACGCCCATCCCGGCACGATTCAAGGACTTCATCAACGTGCCCAAGCCCAACGGTTATCGCTCGCTGCACACCACCGTCTTCGGGGCGGGCGGCGAGCCCATGGAGATCCAGATACGGACCTGGGAGATGCACCGCGTGGCCGAATCCGGGATCGCGGCCCACTGGAAATACAAGGAAGGCGGAGGCGTCCTGCTCAAGGACCAGGAGAAGTTCAACTGGCTGAAGCAGCTCATCGAGTGGGCCCAGGAGGTGCGGAACCCGCACCAGTTCATCGAAACGGTCCACGACAGCCTCTTCACCGACGAGATCTTCGTGTTCACGCCAAAGGGCGAATTGAAGGTGCTGCCCAAGGGGGCGACCCCCGTGGACTTCGCCTACGAGATCCACTCCGAGGTAGGACACGCCTGCACTGGGGCGCGGGTCAACCAGCGCCTGGTCCCCCTGACCACCCACCTGCGTTCCGGGGACATGATCGAGATCGTCACGTCCAAGCACGGGCGGCCCAGGCGCGACTGGCTCTCTTTCGTGGTCACGGCCCGTTCGCAGACCAGGATCCGCAGCTTCTTCCAGGCCGAAGAAAAAGCCCATGCCATGGATATCGGCCGGCAGGTCCTGGACAAGGAGTTCAAGAGAAAGGGCCTGAACCTCAAGAAGATCTTCAACGGCGGGGCTGACCAGAAGCGCCTGCTCGACAAGTTCCGCCTGTCCTCGCCGGAGGAGTTGTACCGCGACGTGGGCACGGAGAAAGTCCAGCACGCCGACGTGGTGTCCTTTTTCCTGCCCGAACAGAAGGAAGAAGAGCCCGAGCCGCTGCGGGAACCGAGCAAACTGCGGGAGTTCTTCAAGCGCCGGCCAAAGGGGATTGCTGTGGACGGCGTGGAGGACATGCTCCTGCACCTGGCCCGCTGCTGCAATCCCATCCCCGGCGACGAAATCGTGGCCTTCGTCACCCGGGGCCGCGGCGTCACCATCCACTCCCGCAAGTGCGCCTCGATCAAAAGCGCCGACGAAGAACGGCTCCTGTCGGCCCACTGGACCAAGGGCCTTGAAGGCCTGTACGACGTGCCCGTTTCGGCCCGCTGCGTGGACGAACCCGGCGTGCTGGCCCGGGTGACCAAGGAAATCGGAGACCGGAAGGCGAACATCGCTTCCATCATGACCCGCTCCCTGGGAGACCACCTGGTGGAGGTCCGCATGGTCATCCAGGTAGAGGACCAGTCCAAGCTGGACAACATCGTGAGGTCCCTGGGTCGGGTGAAGGGCGTGGTCCGCGTGAATCGCCTGCGGCAGGCGGAATAGTGGACGCGGCTGAGCCCCACGGGAACCGGTAGCACCGCCGGCGGCATCCGGGTACAATTCCCACGGAACACGGAGTGTGGTGACAGGCATGAAATACAGGGCAATGGTGTGGATTCTGACGATGGTCCTCTTCCTGGGCTGCGGGGGAAGCGGCAGCGGGGACGACACGGCTGGGTTCGATCAGGGGCCTGTTGACCTGGGACCCACCGACGGATCCGGCGAGGACGGCGGTCTGCGGGGGGATGACGGAGGGGACATCGACCCGGAAACGGACAATTCCACCAAAGATCCGGGCCATGAAGTGGATGCCCCCCCCGACCTCGACGTTGTGGACCCGGGCGCCGGGGATTTGGATCCCGGTGACGTGTGCGACACCGACCCCTGCCACCCGTGCCCTGACGACGGGCTGACCTGCACCGAGACCCACAAGGACGATGCCGGTGACTGTGTCACCACCCTTCTGCCCGACTTCTGCCTGGTGGACGGGTTGTGCTGGTTCACCCTACAGCCGTCTTTGGACCAGTCCTGCCTCTTCTGCGTGCCTTCCGTGGACGCCTACGGCTTTTCGCCCCACGAGGGGCTGCCCTGCGACGACGGGGAACCGTGCACCGCGGGCGACGCCTGTGGACCCACGGGCGAGTGCGTACCAGGCGGCCCCACTGACTGCAACGACGACAACATATGTACCTTTGACCAGTGCGTGCCCGGAACGGGATGCGAGCATGCGCCTCTCGACAGCACCTGCGACGACAACGACGCCTGCACCTACCAGGACCAGTGCAAGAACGGGCAGTGTGTGGGCTTGAAGCTTCCCTGCGCCGACACGAACCCCTGCACCGACGACCAGTGCGACCCGGTCACCGGTTGCGGATTCCTGTTCAACCAGGCCCCGTGCGACGACGGAAACCAGTGCACCACGGAGGACCAGTGCAACCAGGGCCAGTGCGTGGGCCAGGACCTGGACTGCGACGACAACGATCCCTGCACCAATGACTCCTGCAACCCGGACTTCGGTTGCCTGAACCTGCCCCACTTCGGGTCCTGCGACGATGGCAACCAGTGCACCGTCAACGACTATTGCGACGGGAGCCACCAGTGCGTGGGTTACCCCGTGGAATGCAACGACGGCAATCTTTGCACCAACGATTCCTGCGGGGCGGACACGGGGTGCGTGTTCGATCCGAACTCCAAGACGTGCGACGACGGCGACCCCTGCACCGTGGCTGACGGCTGCGTGGACGGCTGGTGCCAGGGCAAGTCCAAGGACTGCGAGGACGGAAACCTCTGCACCATCGACAACTGCGACAACTTCGGGTGCCACCATCAGCCCACGGCAGGGGTATGCGACGACAAGAACGCCTGCACCACGGGGGACGACTGCGGCACCGGGAGCTGCCTGGGTGTTCCCGTGGACTGCAACGACCACAGCGCCTGCACCACGGACGACTGCCTGCCCGCCACGGGCTGCGTCTACACCCCGATTCCCGGACTGTGCGATGACGGCGATCCCTGCACCGTGGGCGATCACTGCGAGGACGGCCAGTGCCTGGGCGGGGCCAAGGACTGCACGGACGACGATCCCTGCACCACCGACACCTGCGACGACGTCGGCGTGTGCCTGCACGAACCCCACTCGGACGCCTGCGAGGATGGCGACCTGTGTACCGTGAACGAGCAATGCCTGGCCGGCGACTGCCTGGGGGTGGCCAAGGACTGCGACGACGACAGCGTGTGCACCATCGACGCCTGCAATCCCGCCTGGGGTTGCGTGTACACGGCCACGCCGGGCGATTGTGACGATCAATCAGTGTGCACGGTCAACGACGTGTGCAACGACGGAACCTGTGTCGGCACCTCCATCCTCTGTGACGACGACAACCTCTGCACCCACAACCACTGCGATCCCGTGAACGGATGCTGGTTCGAACCCTTCGCCGGCCCCTGCGATGATGGGAACCTCTGCACCGTGGCGGACGAGTGCCAGGACGGATTGTGCGGCGGGGACTCCCTTTTCGCAGACCCGGTCAGCAAGGCGGCCACCCTGTCCTTTGGTGTGTCCGGTAATCCCGGCCAGGGACTGAACGTGGACGGCATGATGGACACCTGCCAGCCTACTGGGTCCTGCGTCCAGGGTATCGACAATGCCCTGGCCACCCTGGCATGGATCTTCAATCCCGAGTTGACCGGCGCAGTGGCCGAGGGGAGGTTCGCCCTGATCCTGGAGCACGAGGGACTGGATCTAGCGGGCCAGGACTACGACATGAACGTCTTCTATGGTGAACTGTCCGAGCCGGGCTCCTGCGACGCCGCCGCATCGGGGTGCAACTACGACGTGTACCCGGCCACCATTTCAGGGACCTGCGGGGCCCTGTGGGGATTCGGTAACGCACGGATCCAGGGGACCATCCTCACCGCGGGCGGTTCCGAATACCAGACTCCCGTGTTCCTTGTGTTCGGCGACCTGCGCATCGAGTTGACCCTGAAGAGGGCGACAATGGAAGCCACTGTCTCCCTGTCCGGGGGGACCCTGAGCGCGGGACAGGGGGTGCTGGCCGGAGCCGTGGATCGACAGGCCATGGTGGACGGCGTGGGCGGTGCGCCGGCGGAACTCTTTCCCCCGCCCTACACCAAGGACATCCTGCTCCAGTACCTGGACATCTACCTTGTGCCCGATCAGGACGTGGACGGCGATGGAACCCCGGAATCCCTGTCCGTGGGCATGCCCTTCACCCTCGTAACGGGACACGCCGTGGCACCGCTTTAGTCTTCTGGCGGCGAGCATGAGCGGCAAGCGCAGCCTGCCCGTTCCATGCGAGCGCGCCGACACGGCGGATCCCCCGACCGGTGGCGGCGGGGCTTGACAAGCCTGGGACCCGGTGGCAATATCCGCGCCCGGCTGCGGGTCCCTTGACCCGCTTGACCATTCTCTATGGCGAGGTCTCCATGAGACTTCCGGTCCTGACGGCCATCTTCGCGATCCTCCTGTTGACCACTCCCAGCCTGTACGCGAGATTACCCGCCGGCGTGGATTTCGGTGTGTACTGCGTCAACGGGAAGATCGCCCTGGACCAACGGTGCATCGAGGAACTCAAGACCAGAAACGGCGACGATGTCTGTCGCCTGAACCAGGACCTCACCGAATACGGCGCGGTGTCCAAGGTGGAACAGCTCGGCGGCATCGGGGCCAGCTGCGCCTGCCCCTGAGAGCCTGTCGCCCATAGACCTTCTACTGCGGTTCCGTTTGCATCCCGGCATACATCGTCGCTTCCCCCGAACCGTCCTCGACGTAGGGCAGGACTACGCCTGCGGCGTTTCGGGGCCCCCGCTCCTTGCCTGCCGGGCGCATCCGAAACCTCGTCACGAACGCAATGTGCGACAGGCTCCAGAAGAAACCCTATTGCCGCATTCCTGTGCAGTCTGACGTTAAGAAAGCCATGCCTGCTATTTTCAAGACGTTCTGTCGCGAGGCGCCGGATCACGTGGCGAAGGCGAAGCCGGTGCATGACGCACCCCCACAGCAAGTTCCGAAGGCCTACTGGAGGTAAGTCGAGGAACTGGCGAGGAGGTACGTCTTGCATCGCCCGTGAGCTGACGTCGCAGTAGGGACGTCTTGAAAAAAGCAGGGCTTAAGGCAGAACGATCACGGCATCCTGGTGCGCCGGCTCGGGCCCCTTGCGGGTGAGCAGCACCGAGGGAATGACCACGCCGGCGGCCACGGTGGCCAGCACGGTCCAGAACCACCACTTCTTGTGGATGGGCCCGCCGCCCGCCGCCTTCTGAACCTCGGCCACGGGCAGCAGGGTCACGTCGAGATCGGTGGCCCGTCCCGTCCTCACGGCGGCCCTTCGGATCTCCTCCACGTAGCCCGGCTTGGTCAGGCGAACCACGTGTTCGCCAATGGAAAGATCGACCTCCAGCGGAGCAAAGCCCAGAACCTTGCCGTCCACCTGGACCTCCACTGGCGAAGGGACCGCGCTCACCCGGAGCTTCCCGGAATAGAGCACCAGATCCACTTCCAGTTCGGTCACCTCTCCGGCTTCCACGTCGAAGACCTCGGAGAAAGGCAGGTAGCCTTCCCGGGCTACGCGGATGGTATGGGGCCCCGCGGGAAGCTCCATGGGCCCGGTGGGCGTCATGCCTTCACGGACCGAAGACAGGCCTTCGTCGATCACGAACCGCGCCCCTTCGATGCCGCAGATGATTTCCAGTACGCCCGTGATCGGCGCCTTGGCGCGGCGGGGACGGGCCAGGGCCGCCCCCGGGGCCAGAAGGCCCAGGGTGAAACAACACAGGGTCAGCCAGGAAAAGGCTCGCAGTCTCTTCACTGGGCCACCTCCGCGGGATTTGGCCCGGGAGCGCCCAGAGCCAGCACCCGGCAGTTCTGCCGGGCAATGGCCAGGTTTTCCTGCAGGGTGTGCAGGGCCGGTTGCTCCAGGAATTCCTCCATGAACACCCCGGTCCGGAAGCCGCCGTCGTCGCCCATGGTGAACTCGATGGACTTGCCCGCCCGGGTCACCACCGTGGCGGTATAGGCCCCCACCACCACGTTGTCGACCTGCAGGGCCTCGGGATTCCCGGGCAGCGACATCTTTTCCGGGTCCATGAGCACCTTGAACAGGTCCTGGCCCGAGGAGGTCGTCTTCACGAGGCCCCCCCCCACGGCACGTTTCGCCTTTTCCCGGTCCGCCGGCGCGTAATGCTGGTCAATGAGGGTAACCGCGTCCTTGATCTCCGCGGCCAGATCGCTGAAGTACAGTTGGGTCGGTCCGTCCGACAGGTTCCACAGAGTCGATGTGTCCCGGTTCTTCAGGGCCTGGACGAGGGACTTGAAAGAGGCCACCAGGACCTTCTCCGATGGGTCCTCGTCGGCACATCCCCATCCGGCCGCAAGGACCATCAGACAGGCAACCAGGGTGATGAGCCCGAGTCTCATGGGAACTAGTGTATCGCAATTGCCTGAGGATAGAACCGGCAGCCGCTGATAGCCTATTGCCTATCGCCCATCGCAAACCGCTGATCGTTGATCATTCAGGAGAGAGCATCGACGGAGTCGGTGCGACCAGGGGGGTCATAGGGGGGCTGCGCCCCCCTTGAGCAGGAGATGCGCAAATCGCAGGGAAGTCCATAGTCGATAGTCAATAGTCCATGGTTCGTCTGCAGTGGGGAGTGACGACGGAGTCGGTGCGACCAGGGGGGTCATAGGGGGGCTGCGCCCCCCTTGAGTAAGAGATGCGCCAAGCGCAGGGCGGCACGCCAGTGCCCACCCGAGATTGGCGCCCGTAGCAGCGACGGAGTCGCCACGACCAGGGGTCTTGCCACGACCAAGGTTAGTACACATTTTATCCCTGTCTCGAGGAAGGGAAATCATGAGACTGGACCGATTCACAACCCGGGCAAGGGAAGCCATCGAAGGCGCTGCCCAGGCGGCCCGGGAAAAGGGTCACCCGGAAATCCGTGGCGGGCATCTGCTCAAGGCCATCCTGTCCGACCCCGACGGCGTGGTCCCGAACGTGCTGCAGAAGATGGAAGTCAGCCCCCGGGGACTGCTGGATTCGGTGGAGTCCGCACTTCAGAAGCTACCCACGGTGCAGGGCGGCGATACGGCCGTCGGCAAGGACCTGTCCGAAATCATCCACCTGGCCGAAAAGGAAGCGCATTCCTTCAAGGACGACTACGTCAGCACCGAACACCTGTTTCTGGCCCTGCTGGGCCAAAAAGACGACGGTACGGCCCGGCTCATCCAGGAAGCGGGGGTTCTCAGGGATCGATTCCTCCTGGCCCTCAAGGACGTGCGCGGCGGCGTCCGGGTAACCGATCCCGATGCGGAGGACCGGTACCAGGTCCTGGAAAAGTACTCCATCGACCTGACTGCCACGGCACGGCAGGGCAAGCTGGACCCCGTGATCGGACGGGACGACGAGGTCCGGCGGATCATCCAGGTGCTGTCCAGGCGGCAGAAGAACAACCCCGTTCTCATCGGGGAGGCCGGCGTGGGCAAGACGGCCATCGTGGAGGGCCTGGCCCAGCGCATCGCCCGGGGGGACGTGCCAGAGACCTTGAAGGACAAGCGGCTGGTGGCCCTGGACATGGGGTCCCTGGTGGCGGGCACCAAGTACCGCGGCGAATTCGAGGACCGGTTCAAGGGCGTCCTGAAGGAGATCGAAGGCTCGGACGGGGAGATCATCCTCTTCATCGACGAACTGCACACCATGGTGGGCGCCGGGGCGGCCGAGGGGTCCATGGATGCCGGCAACATGATCAAGCCCGCCCTGGCACGGGGCACACTGCATTGCGTGGGCGCCACCACACTGAAGGAGTACCGCAAGCACATCGAAAAGGACGCGGCACTGGAGCGGCGGTTTCAACCCACCTACGTGGGCGAGCCCAGCGTGGAGGACACCGTATCGATCCTCCGCGGTCTCAAGGAACGTTACGAGATCCACCACGGTGTCCGGATCCGTGACTCGGCCCTTCTTTCCGCAGCGACCCTGTCCAAGCGCTACATCACGGATCGGAACCTGCCCGACAAGGCCATCGACCTCATCGACGAGGCCGCCAGTCGGCTCCGCATGGAGATCGACTCGGTCCCGGCGGAAGTGGACGACGTGGAGCGTCATACCGCCCAGCTGGAAATCGAGCGTCAGGCCCTGTCCAGCGAAGACGGCGAGGGAAACAGGGAACGGCTCGTCTCGCTGGAGGTCGAGATCGCAAACCTCAAGGAGGAGGCATCGGGCCTCAGAGCGCACTGGCAACGGGAAAAGGAGGTCCTGTCGGCCATCCGTGCCCACAAGGAGGAACTGGAGGAGGCCCGCCACGCGGAAGAAGTGGCCGAACGGAACCAGGACTGGGACGCGGCGGCCAAGCTGAAGCACGGGCGGGTGCCGGAGATCGAGCAGTCCATCGAACGCCTGACCAATGACCTGCTGGCGGTGCAGAAGGACCGCAGGATGCTGAAGGAGGAAGTGGACGAAGAAGACGTGGCGCTGGTGGTGTCGGCCTGGACCGGAATTCCCGTGGCGAAGATGCTGGAAGGTGAGCA
>JADHTP010000098.1 GCA_016784945.1 Deltaproteobacteria bacterium
CCGCTCATGCTCGCAGGTGTCTACCGTCTACCATCCACCGTATTTCGTGGTGTGGCGAATGGGCGATGGGCGATGGGCGATAGGCGATGGGCGATAGGCGATAGGCGATGGGCGATGGGCGATGGTCGATGGTCGATGGGCGATGGGCGATGGGCGATGGGCGATAGGCGATGGGCGATGACCAGTCACCTTCTTGGCAAGTTTCCCTCGGAATCATTAGAATTTCCACAGGGCAATGCCTGCCCCGGGAGGTGACCTTGAGGACCGGATACGTGATGGTGGTGCCCGTGCTGCTGGCGGTGGCTTGCGGCACCGAATCCTCCACGGGGGCCGTGTCGGGACTGGACGTGAAGCCTGTTGGTGACGCCCAGGCCGTGGATTTATCCCTGGCGGACAACGGCTGGTGGATCCTCGACGTGGGCCCCGGCGCCGACTCGGGCCAGGATCAGCCGCAACCCGCCGACCCGGGGGAACCCGGCGACACGGTGTCCCTGGACGTGCCTGTCCCCGACCCGATGGTAACGGACCCGTTTGGGGACCTGGCCGTCTTGGACAACCCCGTGGCCCATTGCCTCACTCCCGACAAGTGTGACGACGGCAATCCCTGCACCGACGACGAGTGCAATCCCGACGGATGCAAGTACACATTCAACGTTGCCCAGTGCAACGATGGAAACCCCTGTACCGAAACGGACCATTGCGTCGGCGGCAAGTGCGTTGGAAGCGGTTTCAAGGTCTGTGACGATGACGACGCCTGTACCAAGGACGCCTGCGAACCGGGCGTGGGTTGCGTCTTCGTGGCGGTGAAATGCGGCGACGGGAATCCCTGCACCCTGGACGAATGCGACTCCGCCCTGGGTTGCGTCCACAAGATCGCCTCCGGCTCCTGTGACGACGGGGACCTGTGCACCTTCCAGGACCACTGCACGGGCGGCCAGTGCGCCGGCGTTCCCAAGGACTGCGACGACGGGGATCCCTGCACTACGGACCTGTGTGAAAAGGGCGTGGGCTGTCTCAATGAACCGGTGGACTACTGCGGTAACCCCTGCGGGACCGGCTGGGACTGCGATGACGGGGACCCCTGCACCCTGGACCTGTGCAACACTGTCCTGGGGCAGTGCGAGCACGTCCCTCTGCCAAGCTGCAAGCCCACCTGCATCTCGGATCAGTCCTGCTGGGACAACGATCCCTGCACATCGGACCTGTGCCTTCCCATCGGCTGCGCCAACTTCGACGTGGTGGACTGCGACCAATACTGCCAGCTGTCCCAGTGGTGCGACGACGGTGATCCCTGCACCTTCGACTATTGTGATTTGACCAACGGCCATTGCGTGAGCATCAGGAACCCGGAGTGCGGCAAGGACTGCGAGAAGCTGTCCGATTGCGACGATGGCGACGATGGCGACGCCTGCACCGTGGATTTCTGCCTGTTCGAGCTGTACGGTCAGCCGTTCATGAAGTGCACCACCCTCCCCATTCCCGGTTGCAATGGGTAACCCCATCCCGTCGGGGATGGGGTCTCTGGTCTTCAGCCGGTCGGGTGGGATATCATGGAACCGGGCGCGCCGTTGGGGACTCCCGACCCCAGGCTTCGACGGATGCAAGTAACTGATATAACGTACAACTAGGCCAATTTGAGCGGGTTCTGTTCTTCCCTGGAGACCGGTTGACAGGCACCGTAGCCTGTCTGATAATCAGCCTCCTGACGCTGGATGAACTCATGGACCATCAGGAAGAAGACGTGGAGGGTCTTGCCCTCTACGAGGATATCGTGAACGAGGTGCTGGCCGGCCGTACCGAGGGCCACAAGTGTCCGGCCTGCGGCCAGGGCGAACTGGAGTGTTCCCTCGACGGAGAGCGGGTGCTGATCCGCTGTCCCGAGTGCGGCCGTTTCCTCGATGGCATGCTGGCCTAGGACCGGTCCCTGTTTGGGGCGTGGGTGATGAAGAAGAGTTTTCTGGGACGGGGGATCGCGTTTCCGGTGGGCCTGGACGCCCGCGGCAACCTGTCCCTGACGGATCACGAGCGGAACATCGAGGAGTCCATCCGGGTCATCCTCGGCACGGCCGTGGGCGAGCGGGTGATGCGGCCTCAATTCGGCTGCAAGATCCATGACTTCGTCTTCTATCCCAACAACTCGTCCACCTCCGCCCTGGTGAGCTTCTATGTCCGCGAATCGCTGGTCAAGTGGGAACCGCGGATCGAAGAGGTGTCGGTGACGGCCCAACCGGACCCCGCCCTCGAGAGTTCCATGCAGGTGAACATTTCGTACCGGGTCCGCAGGACGAACAACCTGCGCAACCTCGTGTACCCCTTCTACCTCCGAAGGGAGCAGGATCTATGATTCCGACCCCGAAACTGGACGACCGGACCTTTGACGACATCGTGGACGAGGCGATCCGGCTGATCCCTCAGTACTGTCCGGAGTGGACCAACTTCAACCCCAGTGATCCCGGCGTGACGCTCATCGAGCTCTTCGCCTGGATGATGGAGATGGTTCTCTACCGGCTGAACCGCGTGCCGGACAAGAACTATCTGGCCTTCCTGAACCTGCTGGGTATCGGGCTGAAACCGCCGCAGCCTGCGCGCACGGTCCTGACCTTCCACATGTCCGACAAGGGCGACCACGTGGTGGTGCCCCGGGGGACCACCGTGGCCACCAGACCGTCTTCAGACGGCAAGATCATCTCCTTCGAGACCGACTCCGACGTGTTGGTGGTCAACAACAGCATCGGCAAGTGCTTTTCCCAGTACGGCAAGGCCTTTTCGGACCACAGCGCCCTGCTGGAGACCCCCACGCCCGAGGGCATGGATCCCTTCGCGGGCACGGTAAACGCTGAGCGCTACCTGTACCTGGGCGACCCCGGCCTGTCGAGCCTGAGCGAGGGTTCGTCCCTGCGGGTCCGGTTCCGCTGCCCCCACCCCAACACGTCGGATCTCCTGGACCACCTGGACTGGGAAGTGTTCGATGGCGAGCGGTGGAACGTGGTGGTTCCCCTGGACGTGGAGAGCGATGCCGAAAGCGTGGTCCTTCCGGCCCCCCGCCAGATCGGGACCACCACCGTCAACGACATCGAGTCCTGCTTTGTGAGGGCGCGGCTCGTGGACGTGCCCGCCTCGCCCGAGGTGACCGAAGTGGACACCCTGACCTGTGCCATCAAGGTGACGGGCGAGGGCCTTCTGCCCGACCAGGTGCTGACCCACACCGTGGAAGACATCTACGTGGGCCGCGATGCCGGCCGCCGATTCAGGCCCTTCGGCAAGGCGCCCGGGGCCGACACCGCGTGCTACATCCGATCCGACCAGGCCTTTTCCAACCAGGGGGCCCTGGTCCGCATGGATGTGCCCCTGGAGGGTGGCGAGACGGACCTGCCCAATGCCTCCGAGGACCTGATCCTCCGGTGGGAGTACTTCGGCCGACGATCGAAGAAGTGGCGTCTGCTGGCTCGCTGCCGGTACGAAGGGGACGTCGTGGACGTGGCCAAGAGCGCCTCTTTCCAAGACACCACCCGGGCCATGACCCGTCCCGGCGTGATCACATTCACGGTCCCCGACGACCTGGGGCCCACGGAGGTGAACGGAAACGAGGGCCTGTTCGTCCGGTGCCGCATCGAGACCGGCAACTACGGCGCGGCGGGCACCTACGAGCTGGACGGGGACAAATGGGTGTTCCGTGACGACAGGCCGCTGCGTCCGCCGGCCCTGCGGGAACTCACCGTGCGCTTCGAGCAGGAGGAGCATCCACTGGAGTTCGTGCTGGCCGAAAACGACGGTGTCATTTCCGACCATTCGGAACTGGCCAGGGTGGAACTCAAACCCTTCCAGGCCCTGTCGCCCGTGGCCGAGGCCAGCCCCACGCTCTACCTGGGATTCAAGGATTCCTTTCCCAACGAAGAGGTCCAGGTGCACTTCCAGCTGCGGGAGGAATCGGGGGTGCGTGACCCGCTTTTCGCGGACCGTTCCGGCACGCCCGTGGTGGTGGTCTGGGAGTTCTATGACGGCAAGAACTGGTCGAACCTGTTCCCCGAGGACGAGACCCGGGGCTTCCTGCAGTCGGGCTTCGTGCGCTTCGTGGGGCCGCCGAAATTCAGGAAGAGCAAGCGATTCGGCGAGAACCTCTATTTCGTCCGGGCGCGGCTGGAGATGGGCGGGTACGTGGAGCCCCCGCGGATCCAGAGCATCTCCCTCAACTCGGTCTATGCCCGCAATCTGACGACCTTCGGCACCACGGTGCTGGGGGCCTCCCAGGGCACGCCCAACCAGGTCTTCAAGCTGCCTCCCGGCCCCGTGTTGCCGGGGCAGACCGTGGTGGTCCTGGAGCGGGAGGAACCCGTGAAGGGCGAGCGACTGATCCTCCTGGAAGAGGAAGGGGAAGACGCGGTGAGGCCCGATCCCGATGGCAAGGGCTTCTGGGTTCGCTGGCACGAAGTGGACGACCTGTACGAATCGCCGGGAACCGGCCGTCACTATGTGAAGGACATCGTGAGCGGTCAGGTCCGTTTCGGCGACGGCGTCCACGGCATGCTCCCCCCGAAGGGCGAAAGGAATCTGCGGCTGGACCGGTTCCAGGTGGGCGGCGGCATGGACGGCAACGTGGCCGCCGGCAGCCTGACGGTGATGAAGCAGTCCCTGACCTTCATCGAATCCGTGGGCAATTCCATGCCCGCGGGCGGTGGCGCGGACATGGAGACCGTGGAGGAGGTCAAGGCCCGGGCGCCCCACCTTTTCCGGAGCCGGTACCGTGCCGTGACTGCCGAGGACTACGAGTGGATCGCCCGGCAGGCCTCCACTTCCGTGGCACGGGCCCGGTGCATCCCCTGCAAGGACAGGGAGGGGGAAGTCACCGTGGTGGTGGTCCCCAAGATCGCCTCGGACGTTTCGGGGGAGGGAGGGGCCATCAAGCCGCTCCCGTCCACGGAACTGATGCGGCGGGTCAAGCAGGAACTGGACCTCCACAAGCTGGTGTCCACCATCGTGCACGTGGTTCGCCCTCGCTACCGGAACCTCCATGTGTCGGTTTCCGTGATCCGCCAGGCCTCGGGCAGCGCCGATGCGGTGAAGTCCGAGATCACCCGGCGGGTGGTGGATTTTCTGCACCCCCTGCGCGGTGGCAAGAACCACCGGGGTTGGCCCTTTGGCCGGCCCCTGTCCAAGGTGGACGTCTACCACGTGTGTGAAGAGGTGGGCGGCGTGGACTTCGTGGACAAGGTGTCCATCAAGGACATGGACGCGGGCATGGAACTCGATCACGTCCGACTGGACGAGGACGAACTCCCGTTCGTGGTGACCGTGGATGTGGCTGAACGGGCCCACGAGAGGATCCTCTGATGGAGGGACGCGCCAGGAAGCTTCCCGTACCGGACGTGGTGGGCCTCGCTCTGCCCACGGCCGAAAAGGTGATCCTTGGCGCCGGTTTCGCTGGCGCGAGGGTCTTCTACGAGGAATCCTACGAGGCCTCGGACCAGATCCTGGGGCAGGATCCCTCGCGGGGCAGCCTGCTGGCCGAGGACCAGACGGTCCTGGTGAAGGTGGCCAAGACCAGCCTGCTCCGATTCCTGCCATCGGTCTACCAGCCCAGGGAACCCGGCGACCGCACCTTCCTGAGGGACTTCCTGTGGATCATCCAGCACCTGTACGACGGTGTGTCCCGCCGCCTGGATTCCATGGACGAACTGTTCAGTCCCTACACCACGTCTTCGGAGACCCTGTCCTGGCTGGCCTCCTGGTTCGCCATTTCCTTTGACGAGTCCATGAGCGAGGAACGCCGCCGCCGGGTCCTTCGGGAGGCGACCGTCCTGTACAGGATCCGGGGCACCCGGCAGGCCATCATCCGGATGGTCAAGCTGTTCACCGACATGGACGTGGACATCGAGGAGAACCGTTGGCCCTACCAGGGTCTGCGGATCGGCGTGAACTCTGCCATCGGCCAGGACACCATGGTGCTGCCCGAGATATCGATGAGCCACACTTTCGTGGTCCGCGTGCCTGTGGGCTATGAAGAACTGGACGAATCCACCCTGGTGCGGCTGCACCAGGTGATTGGGGCGGAAAAGCCCGCGAACACCAACTATTTCCTACAGTTCGCCGGCTCCCAGGGCGTAACGGAAGACACCGGTCTGATGAGAGTCGGCGTGACCTCGGCCATCGGGTTGGAGACACAGGAGAGCGCAAATGGCTGACGAAACCAGGTCCTTCAAGCGGTTGAACTTCTTTCGAGGGTTCCTGACCACCGAGGACGACTGGAACGACGGGGAGAACTACCACATCGGGAAGCGCACGCTCCACAACCGGGTCATGCACGCCCCGGGTGTCGTGCCCCAGTTCCTGGGGGGATTCGCAGTGGGCCAGCGCGGCCGCGGCGACCTCAACGTGGAGGTGGCAGCCGGGTACGGCGTGGACGGCAACGGTCGCGACATCTTCCTGCCCGAGCCCGTTATCAAGACGGTGAACCCCAAGGATTTCCGCCTGCCGCAGACCGTCTACGTGGTGGCTTCCTACAGCGAGGAGCCCACGGACTTCGTGGCCTACAAGGAGAACATCCAGTTCAAAGGTCACAAGCGCATCGAAGAGGGCGTGAAGATCGAGGTGACGGCCAGGGAGCCGGACGTGGAGCAGGAAGTGGAACTGGCCCGGATCGCCCTGGACAAGGGCGTCAAGCAGATCAAGGACGCCCTGGATCCCATGAATCCGCGGCCCAACGAGATCGACCTCCGTTTCGTTCCCGCGGCGGGTGTGTCCGGATCCTTCCTCAATCCCCAGGTCCGGGCTGAGTTGCACGAGCTTCTGGCGGCCAAGCAGCTGGTCTATTCCCACCTGGCCCACGTGCTCAAGGTCGGCACTGCCCTGGATGTGCTGCACGCGGTGATCACCCTGGAGATGCTCCTGGTGTCCGGGTACGTGGACTACCGGAACATCTTCCACCTGCTGGCCACGCTGCTGTCGCTGCAGAAATCCGTCATCGACGAAGTGGAAAAGGAGCACAAGGATCTGTCGAAAAAGAAGGAGTTCGGCACCTACAAGTGGAACGTGGAGAGCGTCAAACTGGACCGGCGCTATACCATGGAACTGCTGGTGGACATCCTCACCACCCAGAAAAACGCAACGGAGGCGCTCAGGTCCCTGTTTTCCCAGGCGCTGCGTCCCAAGGCCCGGAAGAAGGCCGAGGTCCCCAGCGAGGTCATCTGGGACAAGATCAAGGTCCGCAGCGCCGATTTCCCCAAGAACCTGTCCGTGGAGGGCCGGGACTTCAAGCGCGTGGACATCATGGATATCTTCGACGAGAAATCGGAAAAGCAGCACCATTTCCTGATTTCGGAAGAGCGGGATCGGTACCGATCGCGGCAGAAGCTCAAGTACCCCGACGGGACGGAGACGGAGGATGTGGGCGTCCATTTCGAGGGGGGGCACTGCAGTCTGGAGGTCATGAACATCGAGCCCAACCGCGACGTGCTCATGATCATGCGCATCGACTACGTTCGCGGCGACTACGAGTGCGAGGTCCACGTCAACGGGAAGAAGGCGCCGGAACTGGCCGTGCCCGGCAACGACATGCGCTTCAGGTGGCGGAACTGGCCCTACGTGATCCCCGCGGAACTGGCCACCGAGCCCATCCTGCGGGTGGACATCACCCCCGCCAAGGCCGACCGCGACGTCAATTTCTTCAAGGTGTGGGTCTACCAGCCGAAATAGCCGGGCCTCGACTTCCTTGGACCGGCTATTCCGGCACATGGCGTTTATCGTCGGACGTTCATCGTTCCCTTCGATCAACGATCAACGATCAACAGCCATCCAGGGCCTCGGTAAGATCGCGGATGATGTCGGACGGGCTCTCCAGGCCCATGGCCAGACGCACGCCGCCGGGGTGGATCCCCGCCTCGGACTGGGACCCGGCGTCCATGACCGAGTGGGTCATGAGGCCGGGTGTCTCCACCAGGGTCTTGGTCATGCCGAGCGATACCGCCAGCGTTATACAGTAGGAATGGGAAGCGATGTGGTTCACCAGCCGTTCGCACCGGGCCCGGGCCTCCTCCAGGCCACCGGTCACCTCGAAATAGACCATGAAACCTGGGCAGAACCGTCCATCGGGGTCCACCAGTTGCCGGCGGGCCACCTCCTTTCCGGCATAGGAATCCAGCCCGGGGTAGGAAACGCGGGCCACCTTGTCGTGGCCTTCGAGGAAGCGGGCCACCTCCCAGGCTGTTTCGGTCTGGCGCCGGACCCGGAGTGACAGGGTCGACACGCCGTACACCATCAGACGCCAGGCGCCTCCCGGCGGCAGAACGCCACCGAAGTCCTTGCGAAAGCCCCGCAGGGACTTGTGGAAGCGACGGGGCGCCACCACCATTCCCCCCATGTCCACGCCGAATCCGCCCACGTCCTTGGTCAGGCTTTCCACCACCAGGTCGGCGCCCAGTTCCAGCGGGCGCTGGGCCCAGGGCGTTGCGAAGGTGTTGTCCGCCACGAGGACGATCCGTTCCTTGCCAGGTCGGTCCCGGTTCAGCAGCTCGATGACGTCCTTGACCGCCGCTACGTCCAGGCACTCCATGGTGGGGTTGGCCGGCGTCTCCAGGTAGACTGCGCGTGTCTCGCCATCCATGGCGCCACGCAGCTGGTCCAGGTCCCGGGCATCCACGAACCGCACGTCCACCCCGAAACGGGGGAGCCAGTTGGTCATGAGGCTGAAGGTGCAGCCGTACAGTGTCCGGTGGGCCACGATGTTGGACCCCGCGTGGCAGGCCACCATGAGCGCGGCGGAGATGGCGGACATACCGCAGGCAAAGGCGCAGGCGCTCTCTCCCTGCTCGATTTCGCGGAACAGGTCCTCCAGCATGCCCACTGTGGGCTCATCCAGGCGGTCGTAGATGTACACCGGATTCATGGCCTGGGCCGATTTCTTGGGCTCACCGAAGTCCACGAACCCCTGCCTGCCCCTGCTTGCCGAATCCAGTCGGAAGGTGGTGGAGGCCGTGATCGGTGGGATCACGTGGTGGTCGTACTCCCATTTTTCGGTCCGGAACTGACCGTGAATCATGTGAGTGTCGGACCGGTATCCGGACTTGTCCTTGTCTGTCATTGCGCCCTCGCGGTGGTTGTTATGGTCCATACGGGCCAACAATAGACCCCGGGACTCCCCCGGGTCAAACGATTCGACGGGGTTGCCTGGCAAACGCATCAAAATGTTGAAACAGAAGCTACGCACGACCGATAGACAACGTGATCGTGGACGTGGACGAAAGGTGCTGACATGTTGGCTTACGAACGTCTCGATGTTGACCCGCTTGGCCAAAGCGTCCACGACCACGAATTAGATGCGTTTGCCCTGAACGGGCTTGCCGGAAATGTATAAATACCTTCGGATACTTGTCATATTATGGCTTGAAATTAAGACTCTTCGACCGTATAAATTCATGTTCCGGTCGCTGGGCCGGTCCGTGGGCCACGCCCACCATGCTAGGCAAGTGTCAGGAGGAATTCGGATGTTCGAAGGACCAAAGGAAGATTTCTACATCGGCGAACTGAAGGCGGCGCTGGACGAATTCGGAAAGATTGACGGCGAGATGGAACGCATCGCGGAGGAGCGGCGGAAACGGTCGAAGATGGTGAAGAGTCTCATGTCCGTACTGCACCTCAAGGTGGGCGAGGAAGCGACGAAGAAACTGCTCGAAAAGTACGAATTGCACGACATGGCCCGCCCGTTCCTTTACGCGGACGCGCCGTCCGGCGTCCTGCGGACCCGGCGTCGCAGGGGACGGAAAAAGGAGGTGGATCCCTCCGAGGTGCTTCAGAAGGGCACCCGCGTGAAGATGCTGTCCGGAAATTACAACGGTTTTTCCGGCGTGGTGGCATCGAGCCAGACACGCCAGGGTCGGCGG
>JADHTP010000099.1 GCA_016784945.1 Deltaproteobacteria bacterium
GTCTTTCCATCCTGGCCCAGTGCCTTCACCAGGGTTCCGGGGATGCGCACGGACATGTCGGCGGCCCCGACCCCCTGGTCCTCGTAGATGATGCCCCGCAGGATTCCAGTCTTCTCTGCGGGACCGATGGGCCCTTCCAGGCCCAGTGATTCCCTGATGGCGGTGTGGTGGGCTGCGGCGGCGGCCAGCTGTTCCACGGGATCGGCCAGGAGCAGGGCATCGGCCGCGCAGAAGTCGATGAACGCCAGTTCCGACAACGTGGCGGGCATGGACGTGTTCTTGATCACGGCGAAGCCCGCGGTCTTGGCGCCCCGGTCGGGCAGGTTGGGCCAGGTGGCGGTCATTTCCGCCTGGATCCGGTCCCGCTGGTCGAAGGAGGCCATGCTCCCGTAGGTGTAGCAGAAGGTTTCGATACCGGAGACATTGCCGTTGTAGGCGTTGTTGTGGATGGAAGCGAAACGGTCAACACCGTTGTCGTTGGCGTAATCCGCCCGGCCCTGGAGGCTCACGAACACGTCGGTCTTCCGGGTCATGAGGGGGACCAGGTCCGGATCGGCCGCCATCAGGCCTTCCAGGAGCAACCCGACCTTCAGGGTGATGTCCGCTTCCGCAAGCCCGCAACCCACGGCCCCGGGGTCCGAACCGCCGTGACCGGGATCGATGCATATCTTGTAGGGCTGAGCCTGCGCCACCAGGGAGGCCTGCAGCATAATGGCCACGGTCAGGGATCCGAGCCGGGCAAGTCCGCTTCCCATGGGCATACCATCCGCAACCGACACAAAAAGCTAGCACGGGATCGGGGTGGGAACAACCGGGACGGGAGGGGGGCGTCAATCGTTGATCGAAGATTGTGGGTAGACACAGGGGCCGTATCTCTGAATAATCACCGTTGGTGGGCCAGCGGGAGGAACATATGAAAAATCAAGCCATCGGTTGTCTGCTGGCCTGTTTGCTGATGGCCTGCCTGCACCCGGGATGCTCCAGCGACGGCGGCGGCGATGTGGGAAACAAGGACGCCTCCGACCTCCAGACCGCATTGGAAACCACCGTACCCTGCGGCGGGTGTGAACCGGGGACCTACTGCAACTTCGACCAGTGCGAACCGTCGTCGGTGTCCATGCCGCAGGACGCCGCCCCCCACGAATGCCGCATCGAGTGGTGGTACTACACGGGCCACCTCACCGACGGAACCGGCCAATGGGGCTTCGAGATCGCCCTGTTCGAGCAGAGGGTCAGCGACCTCCTTCCCGACATCCCCAACGACGGTATGGGGTACATGTGCCACGTGGCGATCCTGGACGAGGTCGCCAAGGACCACGTCTTCACCGAAAACGGATCCTTCGAGCCCAAGTCCTGGTCGTCGGACCCCGTGGACCTCCAGGTCCTGAACTGCCACCTGGAAATCAGCGGCGACGGGCATGACCGGATCCGCGGAAGGATCCCCGTGGGTGAGGAAGGTCACGACGATCCGGGCGACTGGGGCTTCGACCTTCAGCTGGACACCACGAAACCCCTGATCCACCACGGTGGCAACGGGATCATCCCCATGTCCGAAGAAGGCGGCGACAGCTGGTATTACTCGTACACGCGGCTGGCCGCGCAGGGCACCCTCACCACCCCCGACGGCGACCGCCCCGTCACGGGCCAGGCCTGGATGGACCACCAGTGGGGAGAATTCGACTCGAGCATGTTCCTGGGTTGGGACTGGTGGAGCATGCAGTTCGACGACGGCTGGGAGATCATGCTGTTCCAGTTCCGTGACTGGACGGGAGAGCTGGTGACCCAGGCCGGGACCCTCGTCGATCCCGACGGAAACATCACCGCCATCGAGGGTATGGGAGCCTTCCAGATCACGTCGCTGCGGGAATGGAAAAGCCCCCATTCCGATGGCGCCTACCCACTGGACTGGGACATCGTCATCCCCGAAATGGATTGGAAACTCGAATCACGCGCCCTGTTCGACGACCAGGAGGTCCCCAACTTCGTCAAAACCTACTGGGAAGGCTCGGTGACCATCACGGGAACCCGGGGCGACACTCCCGTGACCGGCGTCGGCTTCACGGAATTGACCGGGTACGCTGAAAGCACCCTGGGACTCATCTAGCACGACCGGGCCGGCCAATCCCGCCTCCCTCGGCGTGCCGGGCACGCCGTACCCCCGGGGTCGATTCAGTCTTCGGCATTTGACCAACCGACCTTTAGGATACTGTCGTGGGGACGGAAACTAATAGCCGATGCACTGTGTCAGGCAGGTGGTCTGGTTGATCAGGGGGATGTCGCAGCACTTGAGGCCCGGAGCGCAGTCCTTGTCCGTGGCGCAGTCGCAGACAGTGGCCAGGGTGTAACCAAAGGCACCCACTTCCTGGCAGGTCGACCCGCCATATTCGCAGTCTTCGTTGGTGGCGCATTCGGACAGGCACAGTGCGTTCCACCCCATGATGTCCACGCAGGTCTGACCGCCGATGCAATCCGCGGTGGAATCACAGGTGGGCATCTGGTCGATGGGGCCTCCGCCGCAATCCTCCGCGCACTGGGCGAGAGCGCCGGGCCAGTTGCCAGGACAGCACTTCTGACCCGCCGGACAGTCCTCGTCCTTTTCGCAGCCCACGGGCGGCGTCTGGCACTCGTCCTCGGGCAGGCAGACCTCGACGCCGGCCGTGACACAGCACTCCTCGCCCGCGCCGCAGGCCGGGCCACCACCGCAACCCGGGGGCTCCACCACGTCATCCGGCGGCTGCACCGTGTCTTCCGGAGGGACGACGGTGTCCTGGGGTGGCGTCACGATGTCCTCGGGTGGTTGGACGATGTCTTCTGGCGGTTCCACCGTGTCCTTGGGCGGCTTGACGATGATATCAGGCTGCTCGCTGACGTCCTGTCCCACGTTGATGCACCCGTCAGTGGTACAGGTGGTACCCGCCTCGCAGGCAATGGAAATCCAGTCCGATCCGTCGGCCTTGCACACAAGGAAGACGGAACCCATGCACTTGGTGGACCCGGGCAGACAGAGCATCCCGTCGGGTACGGCCATTTCGGATTCGGTCACGTCCTGGACGAATCCTTCGCCCGCCAGATCCGCCTGCACATCGCCGCCCAGACTCGGGCCGCTGTCGCTCCCGCAACCCACGAAGGCCACAATGGTCAGGGCCGTCAGAAGCGGAAACAACTTTGAGTCGATGATTCTCATGTCGACGATTCCCCCGTACGAATCCCGACCATTCTGCTGATTCGGCGCCGTTTTGCACGGCCGGATTTACGGTCTCCCGTGTTTTCCTTAGCCAACATGTCAGCACCTTTCGTCCACGTTCACGTTGTCTATCGGTCGTGCGTAGCTTCTGTTTCAACATCTGATTCGTGGTCGTGCGTAGCTTCTGTTTCAACATTTTGATGCGTTTGCCCTGCAAAGGTCACCACCCGCGATTGTCAAAACGGTATACTCCGCACAGCGAACCGTCATCCGGGAACCTCAGGAGACGCCATGCGACCGAGCCACGTGATCCCTTCCCTTCTCGTAGCCCTTGGACCGGTATGGCTTGCCGCCGGCTGCGGTGGCGATGACGATGGCGATGGCGGCACGGACCTTCCGGGGGATGTGTCCGGTGAGATGGACGTGCCCACCACACCCATCGTTTCGCCGGTCTGTGATCCCGAAGGGCTTGCACCGGGCGGGACGCCCGTTCCCATCGACGACTTCTTTCAGCCACCGGACGAGGTCCGTCCCTTCCCGAACCTCGCCATGACCACGCCCGACAGCGGGGCCCCCAACGGATTCCGACCCGCTTTCAACCTCAATGCCTTTGCCCCCGTCCTCAACGTCCTGGACGGATTCGGGAGCACGGCGCCCTTCGTGGTCCCGTTGGCGACGGCGCCCCACCCCGAGTCCCTGACAGACGGATCGGTGTTCATCGTGCGCACCGACGGGGCCGACGAATCCGGGCTGGACCCGGACCGGCTGGCCAATGCCCGGGTGCCCGTGGAGGTGGCCTTCAACGCCGACGCCGGGTCCCTTGTGGTGGAGCCCCTGGTCCCCCTGGTGGAAGGGGGACGCTATGCCCTGGTGATGACCCGCTGCCTGAAGGACGAGGCCGGGAATCCCGTGGCCCGCGCTCCTGCCATGGATGCCCTGGACGGCGCGGGCAAGTCCGACACGATCCTGGCGACGGAAATCCACAGGGCGCGACGATTCCTGGACCGGCTGGACGTGAACCTGCCCGAAGAGGCCGTGGCCCTTGTCATCCCTACGGTGGTCCGCTCCACCACGAGCAGGCTCAGGGGACTGGTGGCCGCCGCGGACAAGGTCGGCGGCTTCGACCCCGTCATCGAATGGGCCATGGCGCCGGCGCTCCCCGACGGAAACCTGGACCCGGCCTTCCTGGCGAAATACGAAGGTCTGGCCGAGTTCATCGAAAAGGAGATCGGAACGGACGAGGCACCCCTGCATTTCTACGATGCCATCGGTCTGGCGGCCCAGGGCCACTTCACCGTGAAGAGGTACCTGGACCCGAATAAATGGGCCTACCTGGAATCGGAAGAGGCGCCGGAGCCCATCGAGGAACACCCGGTCAAGTTCTTCCTGACCATCCCGAAGGAGGACCCGGCTTCAGGCAGGGTCCAGCCCTTCCCGGTGGTGGTCTACCAGCATGCTTTCGGGGTCTGCAAGGAAACCGCCATCGGACTGGCGGGGACCTTTTCGCGCCTGGGCCTGGCCACCATCGGCATCGACGCCGTGGCCCATGGCCACCGTGCCGAAAGCGACGAATGGAGTTGTGCGCTCGATCCCATGACCTTCCTGACCCTGGGTGAGCCCATGAGGCTGTGGTACAACTTCGCCGAGTCGGCCCTGGACCTGGCGCAGCTGGCCATCATGGTGCGGGACCTGGACCTGGACACATACCCCCTGCCCGGCGGCGACGGGAAACCGGACGTCAAGGGTGACGTGGTGGGCATCTCCGGCCAATCCATGGGCGCCTTCCTGTCGGCCACCACCATGGGGCTCTACGACGGCATCGGGCCGGCCGTGATCAACGTGGGGGGCGGCCAGGAGGGCCTGTTCTTCGCCTGGAGCATGGTGTCGTCCACCGGACAGGATCCCCAGACCCTGAGCTTTTCCAACCTCCCCAGCCTGATCCTGAACATGATGGCGCCGGCCCAGATGGTCTTCGACGACGTGGAGCCCATAGCCTTTGCCCGGAGGATGTTCCACAAGGACGGCCCCGCCAACCGGCAGGTATTGATACAGCAGGCCATGCAGGACGACGACGTGGCAGGGGCCTGTCTCTTCCGGCTGGCCCGGGCATTGGGAATCCCGCGGATGACACCCGGGTTCCACGCCTTTGCCGGCCTGGAGGACGCGCCCGCGCCATTGAAGGCCAACCTGGAAGGCGGGCGCACCGGGGCGCTGGCCCAGTTCTCGCCCGCCGAGCACGCCTTCCTGCTGACCAACCACGGCGCACAGGACGACCCGTACCTGGTGGTCCGATCCCAGGTCCAGGCGGCCGTCTTCCTGCGGTCGTTCTTCGATGAGGGCGTGTCCACGGTCATCGACCCCTATGACGAGGAAGTTCTGGCCCCTTACAAGCCATGGAAGAACCCATGAAAAGCTTCCACATCGCAATGGCCCATGGTCTGGTAGCCGGCCTGCTGGCCGCGGGTTGCGGCACATCCGGTGGCGGTTCGGACGACATCGTTCCCGACACTACGGATGTCAAGGTCGACGTACCTGACGTTCCCGTCGTGACTGACACACCCATGGATCAGCCCGGGGACGTGCCCGAAGTCTTCGAAAACAACGGGGTGACGGCCGGGGAGACCGACGGGATCGTGACACTGTCCAACGGCCTGCTGGAGATCCGGTACGACCTGACCGCGGGGACCTTCGACGTCTTCGACGGGGCGGGCTCGACGTTCATGGCGAAAGCCGAATCCCGTCTCCGGTGGAAGACAGGGGACGCGGAGGGACGGATCGGGACCATGGATCCGGGAGAGCATGCATGGGAAGCCGCCGCCTTTGACGACGTCTTGGGATCGGGAGTCACCCTGACCATCCGATTCACACCCGATGGGAACCAGCCGGCCCTGGCCACCTCCGTGGACCTGCGGGCGGACACCGGCTACGTCACCGCCTCCACGGCGGCGTCCTGGGAATCCGCCCCCGCCGACGATATCCGGGTGACCCACCTGTCCCCGCTGCTGACGGACACTGACACGGGCGGGGGCCTCTACATCGGCAAGGATCCGGCCCAGCACAGGATGCTGGAAAACGGGTATGACCTGTACTTCGACTTCGCGGCACAACTGCACCGGATCGGAGATGGGGGTTCCGTGCTGTTCGGGCCGGGGGCCAGCAGCAACTGGAACGTGGCCCTGTACGATCCGGAGAGCCGTGACAGCCTGGTGGCCGGGTTCTTTTCGGTTGATCGGGGAACGGGCATCTTCGCTGTGGACTTTGACGACACGGCGGCCATCACCGATGGCGAACGCACGGCCTTCACGCGGTTCGACGCCATTTCCTTTTACATGGACCAGGGTCGAGGCCCCCTCGCCCAGGGAAACGGGGCCGCACTGACCTCCGAGCTGCTGTACGTGGACTTCCTGCCCGATTCCGTTTTCGATGGGCTGGAGAACTTTGCGAAACGTTATGCAAAACGCATCGGAAAGAAGGTCTGGACCGACGTTCCCAGCGGCTGGAACAGTTGGGGCGGGGGCGCCGGCAGCGGCGGTCTGGGCACGGACATCGACGAGGCGCTGGTCCAGGCCAACCTGGAGGCCGCGGCCGAGGACTTCCTGCCCTGGGGCATGAAGCACTTCATGCTGGACGACGGCTGGCAGGACGAAAAAGGCGACTGGAACACGAACAAGGAACGGTTTCCGGATCACGACGGCATGGAAGGCATGGCCTGGCACGCCAAGCAGGTGGAGGCCAAGGGCATGATCCCGGGCATCTGGATATCCCCCTTCGAAATCCGCAAGACCAGCCAACTGGCCCTGGAGCACCCGGACTGGTGGGCCGACGTGAGCATCTTCGGTCTGGGTTTCGTCCCCGGTGACGTGTACATCCCCGACCTGTCGCGGCCCGACGTGCTGGACTGGGTGGAGTCCCTGTTTCACAAGCTGACACAGGAGTGGGGCTATCGCTGGATCAAGATGGACTTCAGCTACTTCGCCCTGTTCGCCACCAACCTGGACGACCCCGGCATGACGGCATCGGAGGCCTACCACAACGCCATGGCGCGCATCCGCGAGGCCATCGGGCCCGAGACCTTCTATCTGAACATCTCGGCCACCGGAGTGTCCTTCGACCACGCCGACGGGAACCGCATCACCCTGGACAACGAGCCATGGTGGGCCGACAAGTCATCCATTTTTGATCCGGGGTTCAAGCCCACCTACGCCACGGTGGCCCGGCGCTACTACCTGAGCCACAACCTGTGGATCAACCACCCGGACCTGCTGTTCTGGCGGGACGACTACGGCCTGACCATGGAGGAGGCCCGCGCCTGGACCTCCGCCGTGGGGCTGACCGGCGGCATCGTCAAGCTGGGGGAAAGCTACACGGACCTGCATGACCACCCGGACTGGCGCGAGCAGGTGTACCAGATCCTGCCCGTCTATCCCCGCAGCGCCAGGCCCCTGGACCTCTTTGACCGCGAGTATCCCGAGATGCTGCACCTGAAAGCGGACCGCGAGGGGCGCGAGTGGCACGTGCTGGGCCTGTTCAACTGGGGCAGGAACCGGGACATCGGCGGGGCCTGGGAAGAAGGCGCCGGCCCCAGGACGCTGACCATGGACCTGTCGGACCTGGGAATGGACCCGGCTAAGAAGACCCTGGCCTTCAACGCCTGGGATCGCGACTGGGCCTGGATCGAAAACGGGACGGTTGACGAGACGCTGCCCACCCACAGCACCCGGGTGCTGGTCCTTCGGGAAGAGCCGACGGAACCGGCCGTGGTGTTCACCAGCCGGCACCTGCTCGGCGGCGCGGTGGAGGTGCACGACGAGGAGTTCAACGCGGGTCTCGCCACCCTGACCGCCGCCATCGACGGAGTGGTCGGTGTGCCCATGACAGTGTTCGTGGCCGATGCGGGGCGGGTACTGGATGACGTGGACTTCGGAACGGGGATTCCGCCCCTGGGCGTGAGCCACGCCCAGAACGACGGCATTGCCCAGGTCTTCTTCACGCCCACGGAGGTCAGCACCACCATCAGCATGGTGTTCCAGGACACCGGCGCTTGACCCACCAGGCCTTCTACGGGATGAGATTCATGAATCATGCGAGCAAGGCGATCCTGTCATCGGCAATCCTGGTGACGATCTTTGCCGGACCGTCCGCCATGGCCCACGGTTCGTGGGCACACGTCCAGGTGACCGGGTGGGCCATGGAGGCACTGCCGGCCGGGGAACTGCGCGACCTCCTGACAGGCGACCCCGAGGTCTTCAACGCGGCCCTGTTCGGCGCGGCCTTCACGGACTCCGGATACGCCCCCATCGGAAAGGACGAGCCCGCCGCCCACGCCTATGGCGAACACACCCATTGGGAATCATTCGTCCAGGATTTCGTGGACTGGATCCGTGCGAACGACCCGCCCCCCTGGACGGACCTGGAGTCCCGCAAGCGGGTGGCATTCCTCATGGGTTGCGCCGCCCACGGGATGCAGGACGAGATCTTCGATTCCCTGTTCCTGTTCCAGGCCAAGGAGCACGATGCGGGGGGTCAGCACAACGCCGATCCCGCGATGGACGGATTCCTGAAGCTGGACGGGCTTCTGGAGTTCGTTCCCACGGCATACATCCCCATGGACACGGTGCTGGAACTGTACGCGGGCCTGTCCCACAAGGTCACGGCGGACGTGATCCAGCAGGCCGTGGACCTGATGATCGGCGCCTACATCAACGACGAACTGGGGCTGCTCATCGCGCAGTCCCTGGGCGAACAGTACGAACCGGAAATGCCCTGGACCCGCCTGCACTACATGGACCCGGAGATACCCGGGAGCCTGGCCTCCGAGATCCCGGCCACCGCCGGGTACATGGAGGCGATCTGGGACCGGCTGCACGGGACCTTCGATCCCGACAGCGCCGTGATCCACACCTATCCCGACCCGGATGACCGGATCCTGGGCAACGACGCCGAATCGCCCGATTCGTGGGTCACCCTGGTCTATGGCGCCGGCGCCGCGGTCGATTCCCTGACGGCTACCTGGGTGGACACCCGGAAAACGGCGGTGGACTATACGCTGAAGGGCACCCGTTGGGGCGCGCACTGGACGCGGTTGCACCGCCTGCAGCCCGGAACCTCGCTGGTGTCCGGCGAGTGGTACACAGTGGAACTGGCGCCCGGTCTCGAATTCATCGACGGCGCCGTCACGACGAAGGTTTCCGGACTGCGGTTTCAGGCCGCCTGCGGGGAGTCCGGTGACCTGCCCTGCCCCGACACGGCGGAAACGAACACCCAGGCTGACCCGTCCGGCCCCTGGGGTCCGGGGTGTTCCATTGCCGCCCCGGGACGGAGTGTGGAGACCCTGTGGCTGGTAGCGGGGCTGTTCCTGATCGTCGCGATCCGGCGGCGGTCGGCTACTGGGTGACGGCCCGGATCTTTGATCTAGCGGAATTAGAAAAAAAGCCGTAACCGTTCACCCTCCCTTCGACCCGAGCGATTTGCAGAAAACTTGACGTCGTGATCAGCTGTGCGACGCTCACTTGCGTGACTGACGGCATCCCGCCACCCCCAGTAGCCAAGACCCTCGAAGAGGCGAACGAGATCATTGCGATGCTGTGGGCTGAGGTTCACGCATTGCGACTGGAAGTGGCGGAACTGAAGGCCCGCCTTGCACAGAACTCGACGAATTCCTCGCGTCCCC
>JADHTP010000100.1 GCA_016784945.1 Deltaproteobacteria bacterium
ACGGTCGTACTTGTCACCGTTGTCGCTGGCAGGCCACGGGAGGGCATGGACTACCTGCCGCTGACCGTGGAATACATGGAACGCACCTACGCCGCCGGCAAGATTCCCGGCGGCTTCTTCAAGAGGGAAGGCCGCAATACCGAAATCGAGACCCTGACCAGCCGGCTCATCGACCGGCCCATCCGGCCCCTGTTTCCCAAGGGATACCATTTCGACACCCAGGTTCTGGCCACGGTCCTGTCCCACGACAAGACCAATGATCCGGGGATCGCGGCGCTGCTGGGAGCCAGTTGCGCCCTGACGTTCTCGGACGTTCCCTTCGACGGGCCCATCGCCGGCCTGCGTGTGGGTGCCCGTAACGGTGAACTGCTGGTGAACCCCACCTACGCCGAGCGCGAGGAATGCGAGCTCGAAGTGGTGGTCGCGGTTGGCAAGGACGGTCTCACCATGGTGGAAGGCGGGGCGAAGGTCGTTCCCGAAAAGCTGCTGATTGAAGCGCTGCTCTTCGCCGAAAAAGCCGGCCAGCCCCTCCTGGAACTCCAGGAAAAGATGGCCGCCGAACTGAACATCACGAAGCGTGTGATCGAACCGCCGGCCGTGGACGAGGCGCTGGTCGCCCGGGTCCGCGAAGTGGCCTGGGAGCCCATGTGCAAGGCCCTGGAGGTTGCCGAGAAGATTCCGAGGCACCATGCGGTGCACGACGTCCACGACCTCGCCATCAAGGCCCTGGCCGAGGAATTCGAAGGCCGGGAAAAGGAGATCCGCGGGATCGTCGAGGGACTGGAGAAGGAGCGCCTGCGCCGCCTGATCCTGGACGAAGGAAAGCGCATCGACGGTCGTGGGCCCGATGACGTGCGTCCCATTTCCTGCGACACGGGACTGCTGCCCCGGGTTCACGGATCGGCCCTGTTCACCCGCGGCGAGACCCAGGCCATCGTTGCTGCCACGTTGGGCACTTCCGCCGACGAGCAGAGGATGGATCTCCTCACCGGCGACATCACGCGCAACTTCATCCTGCACTACAACTTCCCGCCCTACAGCGTGGGCGAGGTCAAGATGATCCGCGGACCCAGCCGTCGGGACATCGGCCACGGCAACCTGGCCCACAGGGGCGTGTCGGCCGTCTTGCCCGAGATTGGCGAGGACTTCCCCTACACGCTGCGCGTCGTGTCCGAGATCCTGGAGTCCAACGGGTCCTCTTCCATGGCCACGGTCTGCGGATCGTCCATGGCCCTGATGGACGCGGGCGTCCCCACCAAGTGCCACGTGGGCGGCATCGCCATGGGCCTGGTCAAGGAAGGCGACAACGTGGTGGTGCTCACCGACATCCTGGGTGACGAGGACCACAGCGGGGACATGGACTTCAAGGTGGTAGGAACCGAAGAGGGCGTGTCCGCCGTGCAGATGGACATCAAGTGCAGCGGCCTCAACGAGGCCATTTTCACCAAGGCCCTGGAGCAGGCCCGCCAGGCGCGGCTGCACATCATCGGCAAGATGAAGGAAGCCATCGACAAGCCCCGCGAGAACTATTCGGCCTTCGCCCCCCGTATCCTGTCCGTCCACATCAATCCCGACCGGATCCGGGACCTCATCGGCCCCGGCGGCCGGAATATCCGGGGCGTCCAGGCGGAATCCGGCGCCAAGATCGAAGTCAACGACGAGGGCGTGGTCATGATCGCGACCCCCGACCAGGAAGTGGCGGACAAGGCCATCGCCATGGTGAAGGCCCTCACCGACGAGGCCGAGGTGGGCAAGACCTACACCGGCCAGGTGGTCAAGACCACGGACTTCGGCGCCTTCGTACGGATCCTCCCCGGCGTGGAGGGACTGGTCCACATCAGTGAACTGGCCAACCACCGTGTCCGGAGCGTTGAAGACGTGGTCCGCGAAGGTGATGAAGTGGTCGTCAAGTGCATCAGCATCGATACCCGGTCCGGCAAGGTCCGGCTGTCCCGCCGCGAGGCCCTCACGGACTCGGGGGAAGAGGGTGGCGACCGGGGCCGTGAACATGACCATGACCGTGTCCGTGACCGCGAACGAGGGCGTGATGACAATCGCCGTCGCGACCGGTAGTGGAGACCCATGCCTGACTCCGTGACCCTTCGCATCCTGCGCCTCGACCCCGAAAACAAGGACTTGCCGCTGCCTGGCTACGCCACGGACGGATCGTCCGGGTTGGACGTGGCCGCGGCGGTTGTTGAGGACCGGACCATTGCGCCCGGGGAACGGGCCCTCCTGCCCACGGGTTTCGCGCTGGCGGTCCCCCGGGGCACGGAGGTCCAGGTCCGTGCCCGGAGCGGTTTGGCTCACAAGCATGGCGTCACCGTGCTGAACGCACCCGGCACCATCGATTCCGACTACCGCGGCGAGGTCAAGGTGATCCTGGTCAACCACGGTTCGGAGCCCTTCGTGGTCCGGCGCGGTGACCGCATTGCCCAACTGGTGGTGGCCGCCGTGACCCGGACACAGGTGGTGGAGGTGAACGCCCTGGATGACACCGACCGGGGTTCGGGGGGGTTCGGCCACACGGGGTAGGAATGGCATGTCGTCCAGCGACTTCAGACCCTTGTAGGGGCGACTCCCCCCTGCTTCGCCAAGGCTTCGCAGGGCAGGCCGAGTCGCCCGCCGGCCTGGTGGGACGGTCTGGAGACCGTCCCCTACAAGCGTTTCGCGAACAACACACTGCCGCTGCGGGTGTCTTACTGGTCCTGGCTATGCTGTTCCTGCATGCGACTGCCACGGCGGGGGAGGGCGAGGACTCCATCACCACGGGCATGTCCTATGACCAGGACTACCTGACAGGGGAACCGGCGGGCCACGGTTTCGGCGTTCACCTGGGCTACCATCACGGTCTGGCCGACGACTGGGACCTGTTAGTCAATGGAGGTTATGCCGTCTTCCTCGGCCCGGGAACGAGGCACGACCGGGTGTCACTGGTGGTGGGCGCGGCCTACGTCATCGATGCCCTCACCTGGATCCCCCGGTTCCATGCCGGCGTGGGCTATTTCGGGCCCGGGGTCAAGGGCGTCGTCCTTCCGGACTTCGGCGTCACCGCGGGCTTCGGCCTGGAATACAGGCGGTTTCGCGAATTCGGGGTCGGGATCAAGGCTGAGTATCGGTACCTCGTTCGCAACCGGCACCGATCCGACGGCGGTCTTACGGTGGATCTGTTCGTAGCGGCTTACTTCTAGTGTTCTGTCTTTGGAAGTTCGTTGCAGAAGTCGTCGAGTCAATCGCGGGGCTGCCAAGGCACGGCGACGAAGGAATACTGGTGGTATTTTGAGGAGGCGTAACGTCGGCAGCGTCGTGAAGGGCCGACGAATTATGTGACGAAATAACGGGACAGGACACTAGGACAGGAATGGGTAGGGGGACCGGCGGGCTACAGTTTGCCGGCTGCGGCCTTTCGGGAAGCCTTGAGCGGGTTGACCTTGTGCTGGGTCCCGACCTGCTTCCACTCGGTGTTGGTGGAGAAGTTGCAGTCACCCAGGGCCCACTTCGAGGCCGGGTCGGGGAACGCACGGCAGTACTTCTTGTCGGCCACCTCGATGAGGTGTCCGCATTCTGTGCACTTGTCGACGGCCTCGTGGCAGGTCCCGCCGTTGAAAGTGCAACCCTTCTCGGTCATGAAGAAACACTCCATGCCGCTACGTGTGGTCGAGCAGAGCATTGTCGCCTCCGTTTCTACTCTCGTCGCTGAACCGGGGGTCAGCTGCCTTCTTTGTCCTTGTCGTCGGGCAGGATCCCCAGTTTCCGACCGAGTTCCTCGATCTTGACCTTGTCGGCCCGCCGGATGTCCCGCTTGCGTCGGCTACCCATGGCGGCTTCCTTGGCCTTCCGCTTGCTTTTCGCCTTCCTCGTGGGTGAAGCCATGTCGTTCCTCCAAACAAGGGCGCCGCAGTATAGCCATGCAGGTCAGGAAATCAAGAAGAAAATGACATGTGGTGTCCACCGTCTACGGTATGCCGTCTACCGCAGCCCCTTGGCTGCGTGTCTTGACACCCTGCCCGGTCGTCTCAATATTGGATTCAGGTCATCGGAGGTGCGCTGTGTTTTTCGATCCGCTGTATTTCGTGTTCCTGGCCCCGGCCCTGATCCTCAGCCTCTGGGCCCAGATCAAGGTGAAAAGGGCCGTCAAGCGCTACTCGAAGGTGGCCTCTTCTTCGGGCATGACCGGTGCCCAGGTGGCCCAGGCCATACTGGACGCCAACGGGATCGGCGGGGTCCGGATCGAGGCGGTGTCCGGCAATCTCACCGACCACTACGATCCCTCGCAGCGGGTCCTGAGGCTGTCGGAGACGGTCTACGGCAGCCGATCGGTGACGGCGGCCGGAATCGCGGCCCACGAAGTGGGACATGCCCTGCAGCACGCCGAGTCATACGGGCCCCTGGTGCTGCGCCAGACCCTGGCTCCCGCAGCCAGTTGGGGTTCCAACCTTTCCTGGATCCTCATGCTGATCGGCTTCTTCATGGAGAGCACGGGCATGATCTGGGGCGGGATCGCGCTGTTTTCAGTGGCGGTGCTGTTCACTCTGGTGACACTGCCCGTGGAGTTCGACGCCTCGAAGAGGGCCAGGGATGTCCTTCCACGCCTGGGACTCGTGGCGGATTCGGACCGGCTGGGGGTGATCAAGGTCCTCAACGCCGCGGCCATGACGTACGTGGCGGCGGCGGCCACGGCGATCCTTCAGTTGCTCTATTTCGTCCTGCGGGCCACGGCTGGATCAAGGGATTGATGGTCGGTGCCGTCCGAGGGGCGCGGACTACTTCTTCGCGGGCCGTGCCTTCTTGGCTTTTGTTGCCTTAGAGAAGACCACCTTCTTCTTTGCCCGCCACATCTTGACCCGCTTTTCCAGCTTGACCAGTTTCCAGTCCGCGGGGCGCAGGGTGAATTCCACGGGAGCCAACTCGGGATAGACCGGGGTCAGGGTCACCTGATGCTCATCGGTCCGATCCATGCGGTGGATGACCAGGGTCTTTCCGTTGTCCTCGAAGGCATGTTCTTCCCATGCGGCCCCGTCCACCCGTACCCGCGCGTAGTCCGAGTTCATTGTGACGTGGACCTCACCGGTGGACACCTGCTCCGGTGTCAACTCCGGCTTGTCCCCTTCTTCCTGTGCCCTCGCACCGAAGATCACCAGCAGGGTCGCCGCAACGACCCCAGGAAGTACGATTCCCGGCTTCATCGCTCACCTCCATCAATGGGCTTGAAAGAACCGACCGCCCTTGACAGGCCGGGCGGAAACCTCCCGAGGGACCAAATCCTGTCACATGTACGGACCGCCGTAAAGCCCCGGAACGACCTCGGGAACCTCCTGTCGGTTAAACGGTCGGCGATCCGGAATATTCCCGTGTTAGGGGTGGCCGTGGGCCCTCGGAAGTTTTGTTGCCGTGCTTAGAGGATCATTGTATATATTCCTGGATCTTACTTTTGATCGGCCAAATGCGATCTGGTAGACTTTCAGGGTTCGAGTGAACACGTGGAAACGGCGGTGGTGTACTCCACGAGGTACCGATTGGGGTCGTGATCGGTGCCCGGGAACACCTTCCAGAGGAGGGCGTTAGGATGTCGACGAAATCCTGTCTGAGTGTGGGAATCGGTCTGATTCTGGCCTTGGCCATCAGTTGTGGAGGCAAGGGCGGCGAAGACAGTGGCCGGGATCTGTTCGCCGACGTTCCAGATGACGTCGCGGAGGTTCAGGATCCGGGAGACACGGGTCAACAGGATGATGGCGTCGCACCCGATCTCGAGGTTGCCGTCGACGAAGGTCCCGAGGACGACGGCATGGCGCCCCCGGACGTTGAAGTGGATGTCCCGGGTGACGAAGGACAGGAGTTGCCGGACATCCCGCAGGTCGCCTGCTTCATCGCACAGGACTGCGTTGACGCCCTGTACCCCGAATCGGCCAACCTGTGCCAGCAGATCACCTGCCTGGCCAACGGGTTTTGCGGTTACGAGCCCCGTGATTGCGACGACGGCTTCGACTGCACCACCGACGGTTGCGAAAACGCCACCGTGGGTTGCCAGCACGTGATGAAGTCCGACAAGGAATGCGCGGGGTGCGACACGGACGACGACTGCAGCAGCCCCGACCCCTGCGACCAGAACCAGTGCATCCCCTGCCCCGTGGTGGACGGCACCATCTACGCCTCGTTCGAGTGCCCGGCATCGGGCAAGACCTGCTTCAGGAAGCGCTGCGACGGCTGCAACGACAAGGACCCCTGCACCGACGACTCCTGCGACTCCGCCGGGGCCGTGACCAACTCGCCGATGGACTGCCACGACTACAACAAGTGCACCACGGATTACTGCCTCCCCGAGTCGGGCCAGCCCGCCTGTTTCCACGACGACGTCCCTGACTGCCACGAATGCGTGGTGAACGCGGACTGCAATACGGAGGAAACCAACCCCAGCCTGCCGTGCATCGACGGCGTGTGCGTTGTGACCGCGGACAGTGGCCAGGTGGCCTGCGAAGACCGGGCCGACTGTCCCGCCGGCGTGTGCGAAGAAGGCGTCTGCGTGGTCCGGGCCTGCGAGTTCTTCCTGCACTCCTGCAATGACGGGGACGGGTGCACCAAGGACACCTGCGATCCCAAGTGGTCCCCGGACGGAAGTTCAGGCTCCGGCTGCCACTCCGAAAATGTCTACTGCCTCACCTGCATCGACGTGTCGGAGTGCATTGAAGACGGGAACCCCTGCACCGACCAGGTCTGCGACGTGTACTGCGGCTACCCGATCAAGACCTGCGACGACCAGGATCCCGACACCAACGATTACTGCGATACCACGTCGGGCGCCTGCGTGAACGAGGAGAAGCCCACCTGGCCCTGCACCTTCGACGAGGACTGCGAGAACGACGGGAACGAGTGCACGGTGAACGAGTACTGCACCGGGGAGCAGGTCTGCGCCTATCAGGACCTGGAATGCAACGACGGGGACGGGTGTACCACCGACCAGTGCGACCCCAACCTCGGGTGTGTCTTCACCGAAATCCCCGGGTGCCGGAGCGAGTGTCCCGGTGAGGATGCCGATGCAGACTGTCACGAGTTCCCGGATGACGACCTGTGTACCGACGACACCTGCGAACTGAACCCCGACGACGACAAGTTCTATTGCCACAACATCGCCAAGGACTGCGATGACGGCGATTCATTCACCTTCGACTGGTGCGAGCCCACCAGCGGGTGCCTCCACACGGCGGCGGAACCCGTCTGTCCCAGCGGATCGCCCGACGAATGCCCCGTCACCAACCTTTGCAAGGTCGCGCAGTGCGTGGACTTCAAGTGCGCCTACGACGACAAGGACTGCGATGACGGCACGCCCTGCACCCTGGATTCCTGCGACGAAAAGAACGGGGCTTGCGTCCACATGCCCAACCCCGAGATCGACCCCGCGCTGTGCATCAACTGTTGCCTGGAGCCCGAAAAGTGCGTGGACCAGGACCCCTGCAACCTGGCGACGGAATGCGACAAGGACAGCTGCATCTGCAAGTGGGAAGCCCCGGACTGCGACGACGGCGACGACTGCACCGTGGACGACTGTGACCCGGACCTCGTGTCCGGCGGCTGCACGAACGTCCTGTTGCCCCCGGAGGAGTGCCAGCACTGCCCCTTCGGCATGGACTGGGAATGCGATGTGCCCAACAACTGCTTCGTGGGCAAGTGCAACCCGGACCTGAACCCGCCCAAGGGTATCTGCGAGTTCACCGAGGTGACCTGCGACGACGGCAACCAGTGCACCACCGGCACCTGCGACCCGGATGCCTTCGGTGGCGAGGGCGGTTGTGTGTTCGAACCCAAGGACTGCGACGACGACAACATGTGCACCATCGACGGGTGCAACCCCACCACCGGGTGCTACCACGAGGACAAGGCCCTGTCCTGCGATGATAACAAGCTGTGCACCGTGGATTCCTGCGACCCGGACACCGGCGAATGCCTGTACACCTCCGTGGTGTGCGACGACCTCGACCCCTGTACCGGACCGGATTACTGCAGCCCCGTGAGCGGCCTGTGCGTGCACCCGATCCTGGACTGCGACGACAACGAGCAGTGCACCAAGGACGACTGCGTGGCGGAAATCGGTTGCGTGCACGAGTGGAACAGCTTCGGCGACTGCGCCGTGTGCGACATGACCGAGGAACCGACCCACTGCAACGACAACAACCCCTGCACAGTGGACGCCTGCCTGGAGTCCCCCCTGTACGAATATCCCCAGGGTGAGTGCGCGTTCACCACCATTCCCTGCGAGGACGGGGACCCCTGTACCGTAGACTACTGCAACCCCACCACCGGGGAATGCGAGCATGCCCTGGTCGGCTGTGACGACAACGACCCGTGCACCATCGACTCCTGTGACGCCAACACGGCCGGTGGCTGCATCCACCAGCTCGCCTGGTGCAGTGACGGCGACAAGTGCACCCTTGACCTCTGCAGTTCGAACTCGGGCTGCTACTACGTGCCCTACGACAACCCCAACGAAGAATGTCCCACGCCCATCTGCGTCAACGACGCGGACTGCGTGATCACCGGCGGGCAGCCCGGAGCCACCGTGCCGAACATCTGCTTCAGCGGAAAATGCGTGGGCGGCGAGTGCGAGGCCGTGGAAGGCGGCATCTGCGCCGACGAGGACCCCTGCACCAAGGACCTGTGCATCGCGGAGACCGAGACGTGCAAGAACGAGCCCATTGCCTGCGACGATTACAACCTGTGCACCAAGGACTCGTGCGATCCGGTCACCGGCGACTGCCACTACCTCCCGCGGGACTGTGACGACGACAACGAGTGCACCTTCGACTTCTGCGACTCCGCCAGCGGGACCTGCGTCCACGAGTTGTACCTGTGCGACGACAGCAACCCCTGCACCAAGGACACCTGCAACACGTTGACGGGCCAGTGCCAGTTCGAGCAGACGGTCTGCAATGACTTCAACGCCTGCACCAACGACTACTGTGCCTTCTCCACCGGCGAATGCGTGTTCGACGCCACGGTCTGCAACGACGAGAACTTCTGTACCGACGACAGCTGCGATCCGGAGACGGGTTACTGCCAGTTCGAAGAGAAGATCTGCAACGACGGCGTGGCCTGCACCCTGGACATCTGTTCGCCCGCCGACGGCCAGTGCCTGTACCCGACCAAGGACTGCACCGACGAGAACCCGTGCACGGTGGACACTTGTGACGCACAGGGCCTGTGCCAGCACGGCCCGCCCGGGTGCCTGGACGACAACCCCTGCACCATCGACAGCTGCAACGAGGCCACGGGCGATTGTGGCGACGACGTGGTGGATTGCTCCGATGGCAACCAGTGCACCGTGGACTGGTGCGACCCGGCTTCGGGCTGCGTCCACGACGCAGCGGACTGCGACGACGGCGACGATTGCACGATGGATTTCTGCGACCCGGTGATGGGCTGCCGCAACGTGGTGACCGTGAACCCGGACCAGAACTGCGCCCCGTGCAACGAGGCCGCCAACCCCAACGACTTCTGCGACGACGGCAACGAGTGCACCGTGGACGTGTGCGACGCGGACTCGGGCCAGTGCCTGTACACGCCCAACGCGGTCATCTGCGAAGACGACGATCCCTGCACCACGGACCTGTGCGACGGGGCTTCGGGCTCCTGCGTGAACGAGCAGGTGGATTGCGACGACGCCGACCTGTGCACGGTGGACTCCTGCGACCCGCTCACCGGCGCCTGTCTGAACGTACCCATGGTCTGTGGCGATAACGACCTGTGCACCGCCGACAAGTGCGACCCGGCCACGGGCTTCTGCGTGTTCAGCGAGCTGTCATGCGACGACGACGACCTGTGCACCCATGACATCTGCCATCCCGAAG
>JADHTP010000101.1 GCA_016784945.1 Deltaproteobacteria bacterium
GATACTACGCGTTGGCCGACGGCATCAAAGATATTCTCCTCAAGGCCGGTAAAGGTACCTTGTACGCAAGAGACGAGGTGATCGAGTCATATCCCCTACTCCCGCTCTTCGACCCCTGAAAAAACGGGGGAAGTCCTGGCTGCATAACATCTTGACTCCGGGGCGGTTTTTCTGCTAAATACCGCCGTCCTCGGGTTCCTGCCGGGGGCCTGGTTTTCCTGGGGCTGTAGCTCAGTTGGGAGAGCACTGCGTTCGCAACGCAGGGGTCGGGGGTTCGAATCCCCCTAGCTCCACCCTTCGACTTGCTCAGGGCAGGCCCGTCCTTGTCGGTGCCAACATTGATCGGCGAGTCGAAGGGCTAACATGCCTATCCGGTTGACTCCCAACGCTGGCGTCGTGCCGCGCGGATACGTGTGCTAGTCCCAGCAGTTCCACGTGACCGCCCCTAGCGGCACAGTTCTATCGAACTTCTGTACACATCGAGCCGTTCGTAAGCCAACATGTCAGCATCTTTCGTCCACGTTCACGTTGTCTATCGGTCGTGCGTAGCTTCTGTTTCAACATTTTGATGCGTTTGCCCTGGGTCAAGGGGTGGACCCCGGTTGACTCCGAAGGGGGCCTGCCCTAACCTCGAATTTCATGGACGAAACCCCGATCCAGGTCCTTTCCGACCACCTCATCAACCAGATCGCCGCCGGTGAGGTGGTGGAGAACCCGGCATCGGTGGTGAAGGAACTCCTGGAAAACGCCATCGACGCCGGCGCGACCCGGGTCAGCATCGAGGTCGAGAACGGGGGCGCCAGCCTCCTCAGGGTCAGCGACAACGGCTGCGGGATGTCTGAAAAGTCCGCGGAACTGGCCCTTAAACGCCACGCTACGAGCAAGATCGCCAACTTGGAGGACCTGCAGGCGATCCGGACCCTGGGCTTTCGGGGAGAGGCCCTGCCATCCATCGCCTCCGTGTCCCGCTTCACCCTGGAAACCCGTCCACCGGACAGTGATCTGGGCACCCGGATAGCCGGCGAAGGAGTCACTGGGCCCGCGGAACCCTGCGCCTGCCCGGTGGGCACCACGGTCACGGTCAGAGACCTGTTCTTCAACGTCCCCGCCCGGCTCAAGTTCCAGAAAGGGGAAAGGAGTCGGACGGCCGCCATCCGGGCCCTGGTCATCCGGTGCGCCCTGGCAAGTCCGGCCCTCCACGTGACGCTGAAGACGGGCGCCAGGAAAGGAACGGAATATCCTTCCTGCGACCGGTTTCTGGACCGCGCGGCCATGCTTCTGGGTCGCGACCTGGCGGGCCGACTCCACGAATTCGACATTGAGCGGGATGGTGTCCAGGTTTCTGGTGTGCTGGGCGAACCGTCGCTGGCCCGGCCCGATCCTTCCCGCGTCATCCTCCTGGTCAACAATCGCCCCATCGTGGACCTGTCCATCCGGCGCGCCGTACTGCAAGCCTACTCGGTTCTCATTCCCCAGGGCCGGTACCCGGTGGCAGCGGTCCGGATCGAGCTGGACCCGGCGCAAATCGACGTGAACGTGCACCCCAGGAAGACGGAGGTCCGGTTCAGGCATCAACGTGAGGTGGCCTCAGTTGTATTCGGCGCCGTCCAGGACACGGTGGTGAAAACCCCCTGGATCGATGCCGTCGAGCGCGGCCAGGTCGCCCTCGAAACGTTTTCCACGGACATGGCCCCGGTTTCCGGGATCCCGTTCCCCCGGTCTGACGGTCCCAGGGATCCGGCCATGCCCCTGACCGGCGACAGTCCGTTCGTGGAGTCGCCCACCCCGGGGCCCGGACGGTTTTCGGGCCTGCGATACGTGGGACAGGTCGCCAATTCGGTGCTGATCTGTGAAGGCCGGGACACCCTGGTGGTCATCGACCAGCACGCAGCCCATGAACGGGTGAACTTCGAAAAGCTGTGGATCGAGCTGAAAAGCAGCGGGGTGGTGTCGGAATCGCTTCTGTTCCCGGAGGTGGTCCACCTGTCCACCGAAGAGACCGCCCGTTTCGAAGATGTTAAGGGCGACCTGTCCAGCCTGGGATTCGACCTGGAGGCCTACTCCGGAGATGCTGTCGCCGTGCGGGCCGTCCCCGCCGTACTCAAGGGCCGTTCAGCCGCCGCCACGGTCCGCGATTGCATCGCCGCCGCTTCGGAAGAGTCCGAAATGGACGGCGCCTCCCGGATACGGAAGGTGGTGGCCACCGTGGCGTGTCACGCCTCGGTGCGCGCAGGGGACGAACTGACCCCGCCCGAGGTACGCGCTCTCCTGGCCGCCATGGATGACGTGGACCTGGCCTCCTACTGTCCCCATGGACGGCAGTCCGTGGTGGTCTACCCCATGGGAACCGTGCTTCGATGGTTTGGTCGATGAGGTCGGGGACTTGGTAATGAAGGCGATCTGCATCCTGGGGCCCACGGCCGTGGGCAAGTCCGACCTGGCGGTGGAGGCCGCCAGACGCTTCAAGGGCGAAATCGTCAACGCGGACTCCATGCAGGTGTTCCGGTCCCTGGACGTGGGTACGGGCATGCCCCCCCCGGAACTGTTCGATACCGTGCCCCATCACCTGTACCGTATCCTCGACGCGGACCAGGAACCCGATGCCGCCGACTGGGCGCGCCAGGCCGCGACGACCATGGAAGAAATCCACCACCGGTTGCACGTTCCCTTCGTCGTGGGTGGAACGTTCTTCTGGGTCCGGGCCCTGTTCGATGGTTTTTCGGCCATCCCGCCCATCCTGGAATCTGTCCGGGGCAAACTGGCCGAAAGCCACGCCGCGTCGAGCACCGGGGCCTTGTACGCCCGCCTCGGCAAGGTCGATCCCGTCACCGCCCGACGTCTGAAAGGGGGTGACACCCAGCGCATCCTGCGGGCCCTGGAGGTCTACGAGGCCACGGGCACTCCCCTGTCGGTGTTCCAGGAAAGGCCCGCCCGACCCGCAGTGCAGGCCCGTGTGCTCAAACTGGCCCTGTCTTTACCCAGGGAAGAGTTGTTCAGCCGGATCAACGAGCGGGTGGACGGCATGGTGAAAGCGGGCCTGGTGGAGGAGGTCCGGGACCTTCTGGCCACCGGGTGCCCCGATTCGGTCCGGCCGTTGCGTTCCGCCAGTTACCTCCCGGTGATCCGCCACCTTGCAGGCGAGGTGGACCTCGAGGGTATGAAGAACGACGTGGCCATGAGCCATCGCCGCTACGCGAAACGACAACTGACCTGGCTCCGAAGGGAACCCGACGCCGTCACCGTGGCCCGCCACGACGAGGACAAGGCCTACCAGCTCATCGCGGACTTCCTCGGCGGATAGGGGAGGCTACCGCCTATCGCCCTTCGCCCTTCGCCTATCGCAGAGCAGCCCGGAAAATCGTTTTGAAGCAGACAGAGGCCAAAGCATCGTCGAGCGGGTAAGCAAGCCGACGATGCGCGGTCTACGACAATGAAAAGCGATTATCCGGGAGGATCAGAATTCCAAGGTGGCCCGCATCTGGCGCTTTTTCTGGAACATCTTCTCTTTACGTTCCTGCTCTTCCTTGCAGATGATGCAGTAGGTCGCCTCGGGCCGGGCAGACAGCCTCTTCTTGCCGATGGGGTTCCCACAGGATTCGCAGAGGTCGTATTCCTTTTCGTCCATGCGGACCAGGGCCTTCTCGATCTTGCGCAGCAGGAACTTCTCGCGGTCGCGCATGCGATATTCGAAGGACTTGTCGTATTCCTTGGAGGCCTGGTCAACTTCGTCGGGGGCCCTCACCTCCGGGTCCTGATCCTCCAGCGTGGCCCGGGCCTGGTTCAGCAGCGACTTGCGCCTTTCCAGGAGGAGTTCCTTGAACGCCTTCATTTCTTTGGCCGTGAGCCGGGTTGGTTCTTCTGTCGTCTTTTTGGTAGCCATGGCGCCTCCCAACAACCGCGCAAAATCCGGGAGGATTACTCCAGATCGTGTTTCCGAATAGTTGCTCTAAACCGCAAAAAAGTCAATGGCCGCGCTCCTGATTTTCCCGTGGGCCGCCGGTTGTTGGAAAGCGGAGGATAATGGCCACCGGCGGCGAAAAATGGCACTATCTCCAGGGTGGCGATTTCGGGTGCTGACGAGAGGAAACGGGTGGCGGGACGGACACGATACCTGCTGGTGATTTTGCTGTGGCTGACCCTCGGCTGCGACGACGACCGGGCCAGGGACATGGATACCTCGGCGCCGGTGGATGTTCCTGATGCCGGCGACACCTCCCTGGTGGACGACTCGCCTCCGGGTGACGATGACGTCCCCGACCTCCACGATCCCGGCGGACCGGACATCCCACCCGATCTGGCCGGGGACCACCCAACCGAAACCCTTGCCGACCCGGGCACGGAAGTGGGCGCGGCCCTCGAGGGCGAATCCTGCCTGACCCATCCCGAGTGCACCCCCGGGCTGTTGTGCCATCCCGACACGCAGGTGTGCGTCACCTGCTTCACATCCGCCCACTGCCCCCCTGGAAAGTACTGCAGCGAAAGCCATTGCCTGAACTGGAACTGCGTCCCCGGGTCCAGTTTCTGCGAAGATGACATCCTGGTGACATGCTCCCTGGAGGGGGACGGCCCCATCGGTCACTTCAACTGCAACGACGGGGACCCATGCACCATCGGCGATGCCTGTGAAGGGACCTCCTGCACCAATGGCAGTCTCCTGGACTGCGATGACGGCAACGATTGCACCGCGGACGCCTGTGACAAGGAACTGGGATGCACCAACCTGCCCATGGAGACGGCCTGCGATGACCAGGACCCCTGCACCCTGGTGGACCAATGCCAGGGCGTCTTCTGTCTCGGCACCGGGGAACCCGATTGCGACGACGGAAATCCCTGCACCGACGACCTCTGCAGTTCACCGGTGGGCTGCAAGCACGTGCCCAACCAGGAAGACTGCGACGACGACGACCCGTGCACACTGGCGGAGCAGTGCACACAGGGGGTATGCACGGCGACTAGCGTCCTGGATTGCGACGACCAGGACGACTGCACACTGGACGAATGCGACACCTGGACGGGTCTCTGCACACACGCGGCCATCCCCCAGTGCGAGCCCTGCAAGGTCAACTCGGAATGCAGTGACGGCAATCCCTGTTCCCTGGACGGCTGCGACTCGGGTACCTGCGTGCATTACCCCAGCTTCAAGGACGGTTGCTGCACGGTCGCCGCAACCTGCGACGACGACAATGCCTGCACCCTGGACCAGTGCCCCGGTGCGCCCTATGGCGCCTGCCTCAACGTCCCCGTGGCGGGTGAAGGGTGCTGCGAAACGGAGGTATTCGCCGCGGACTTCCACAACGGCGACTACCACGGTTTCGAACTCGACCCGGCCCAGGGCGGGGTGGGCTGGTTCCTGATCAAGTCACCCCACGCGTCGTCGTCCCCGTGGGCCCTCTACTACGGCGATCCGGACACCCAGGACTATGACTCGGGACAGGCCAACGCCGGGTCGGCCACGGGCCCCGAACTGACTCTGCCCGGCGGTGTGGAACTGACCTTGGGTTTTTCTACCTGGCTGGACGTGGAAAAGGCGGTCAACCTCGATACCCTGTCCGTGGAAGCGTCGTCCGGGGGCCGGGACTACCTGGTCTGGCGAAAACCGCTGGACCAGCCCATGAAGACCCTGGAGCACATGTCCGTCGACCTGTCGGCCCTGCAGGCCCGGACCATGAGGCTGCGCTTCACCTTCAGCACCATGGATGGCCTGGTGAACGACCTGGAGGGCGTCTACCTCGACGACATCGAAGTCACCGGTCCCTGTACGGCCAGGTCCTGCGTCACCGGCCTGGACTGCTGGTCCCTGGGCGTGGGCGGGACCTGCCTGGCGGGTGCCTGCGACTTCACCACCGTGTTCGACACCCTGGGGATCCTGGGATCGTCCGGATCCCCGGAGGGCAACCTGGATGGCCCCTACGACGTGGCGGTTTCGCCCGGCGGGGACAGGATCTTCGTTTCAGACAAGAATCACCACCAGGTCCAGGTCTTTGATGGGAACGAGACCTACCAGGCGACCATCGGGTCCTTCGGAACGGGCGACGGCCAGTTCTATCAGCCCCACGGACTCGCGGCCACTTCCGACCGTCTGTATGTGGCGGACACGAAGAACCATCGCGTGCAGGTATTCACGCACACGGGGGTCCTGCTGTTCGGATTCGGGCAGAAAGGCGACCAGGACGGTCTGTTCAACGATCCGAAGGACGTGGCCCTCACCCTGGACGGCGAGGTCCTCTACGTGGCCGACACCTCCAACCATCGGATCCAGGTCTTCGACAAGGAAGGCGCCTTCCTGTTCAACTTCGGGACCTGGGGCAAGGGCCTGGACCAGCTGCGCAGCCCGTCGTGCGTCCTGGCCGCCCCCGACTTCCGGATCCTGGTCTGCGACACCCAGAATCACCGGATCCAGGTCTTCGATTTCGACGGGAAGCACCTGGAAGGCATCAAGCCGGCCAACGACTGGGCCCTCTATTATCCCTATGGAGCCGTCCTGCGTGACGACGGCCATCTGCTGGTGTCCGACACCTACCACCACCGGGTGGAGGTCCTGGATCCGGCCGGACAAGTGTGGAACGCCTTCGGTTCGCCGGGGGACGGCACCGGACAGTTCAACTACCCCATGGGACTGGCTTTCGACCCCTCGGGAAGGCTCTACGTGACCGACGCCACCAATGACCGCATCGTCATGATGGGACACCACTCCCTGCCCTTCTAGGCTAGCAGTCGTTGACCACGCAGCGCCAGGCATTCCAGGCCTGCCACCACTTGACCCACTTGCAGCAGGTCTTGGTCCCCGGATTGTGGTCTTCGCACTTGGCGTCGTTGTTGTCGCAGTTGCAGTCGTCGGTGTCCAGGATGTTCAGACACCCCACGGACGTGTCGCAGGAGTCCTTGGTGCACTTGACCCCATCATCGCAGTTCAGCGCCGCACCAAAGATGCAGCCACCCATGGCGTTGCACAGGTCGCCCACCGTGCAGGCGTTCTGGTCGCTGCAGGAAATACCGTCGTTGAAGGTATAGAAGCACCCGATGTCCTGGCCGCAGTGGTCCGTGGTGCACACGTTGCCATCGTCACAGGACAAGGGCGTCCCCGCGCACAGCCCCGACTGGCAGACGTCACCCGTGGTGCACTGGTCGCCGTCGTCACAGGGGCCGGCATGAGGCTCGGACACACATCCCAGGATCGGATCGCAGTACTGGTTCAGGCAGGCGTTCATGTCGAAACCACAGTCCAGGACCGGCCCGGCGACGCACGCCCCTTCTTGGCAGGCATCGTCCACGGTGCAGGCGTCCCCGTCGCTGCAGGGTTCATCGAGGTTCTCCACCACGCAGCCGACCTGGGGATCGCAATACTCCGCGGTGCAGGCTTCGCTGTCGTCGCAATCTACGGGCGAACTCTCGCAGTATCCGTCACAATCCTCCCAGTCGCATACGTTCACGGTGCAGGCGTCCCCGTCGTCGCAGTCCCCGTCATCCATGCAGAAGGGCGGGCATTCAGGGCCCTGTTCATGCACACAGCCCTTGGATGGGTCGCAGGAGTCGAGGGTGCAGTCACACCCGTCATCGCAGCCCATGGCCAGGTTCGAGCAGGTGTCGTCCTGTTCATGATCGCAGAGGTCCTCCGTGCACGGGTCCTTGTCGTCGCAATCGGCATCGGTTTCGCAGTGGAAACAGATGTCCAGGTGGAGGCAACCCAGGGAAGGCTGGCAGAAGTCCGTGGTGCACGGGTTCCCGTCATCGCAGTCGATTTCCCCGTGGACACACACGCCCGGGTCCCCTTCACACAGGTCGTCTGTGCAGGGATCCTGGTCGTCGCACTCCTGGACCGAGGTGCAGGGCCCGCATCCGGCCAGGTCCTCGTGGGAGCACTGACCGTTGGCGGGATCGCAGGTGTCCTGGGTACACGGGTCCTCGTCATCACAGTCCACGGGCTGGACCACGCATTCCGTGGCCACACACCAACCGCTGCCCATGGTTTCCTGGCACGTGGTCGGTTCGCAGGGGTTTTCCGTGAAGCAGTCATCGTCGGTGAGGCAGGTGGCAACGCATACGCAGTTGAATTCGCAAAAGCCCTCGTCCAGGCACACATCGTCGGTGCACCCGTCACCGTCGTCGCACTCACCGGTGGGCTCACAGTCCACGCAATCGTAGACCAGGGGAACGTGGAGGCAGATCTGGTCCGTACACTTGTCCGTGGTGCATCCGTCCCCGTCGCCACAGTCATCATCGTCTTTGCAGGACTCGCACCCGGGAAGCTGCTCGTTCGCGCAGTTGCCATCGGTGCAGGTGTCCTTGGTGCACGGATCGCCGTCGTCGCAATCCGCGGTCTTGTTGCACTTCTTGCCGGCATCTACCGTCACGTCCATGGGGGTCTGGTCCCCACCCGAATCCACCGACGACCCATCCACGCCACCGCCCGAGTCCATCGAATCATCGCCGTCCGGGATCGGGATGTCGGGAAGGGAGATGGTGTCCAGGCCGGCCGACGATCCGTCATCACAGGACCAGAGGCCCGTGGCGAGGAGGGCCAGGGCAAAAACCAGACACACTGACCTCATGGGCGCACCTCCTTCCCTGTTGACTCCATTCAGGGGTCGTGGCCCATAAGAATAGGTAAATACACCTGACGGTTCAACGACCATCGCCCATCGCCCATCGCCCATCGCCTGTCGCCGACATTCCTCGGGCTACCTTCGAACCACGATGAGCGGGGCCAGCTTTTTCAACGTCTTTCGTCCGATGCCTTTCACCCGGAGGATATCGGACACCTTCCTGAACGGGCGACGCTGACGGGCATGAATTATCCTGCCGGCCTTCGCGGGCCCGATGCCAGGCAACCGCTGGAGTTCGCCCGGGGAAGCGGTGTTGATGTCGATCCTTTCACCCTTTTCGCCGTCGCACCCCGACCGACCCTCCTCCACCAGGGTGGAAGACGACACGGCCACGGCGTTCGGTGGCAGGGTGGTCAACTGGCAGGCGCTGAAAATGACCACCGGAAGAACCACGGACAGCACGGGGACCTCCATTTCGCGGGCACCGGAAGACAGAGCAATCCCCGTGCCTGAATGCCCCAGGCGCCCTGGCCATTGGAATCATTGACTTGTGGGGAAAATGACCGGGTTTCGATTGGACATCTGTCCAATGGCGACTACCGATCGAAGTCCAGGATCATCCAAGATCGTCCAGTGCCCGCACCCGGAATGCCACGCCCAGGTCGTCCTCCGCCAGTTTCCGACAGGCTTCGACATCAAGGTCGGGCAGCGCCACAACCGTGGCGGTCACCTCCGGCACCACCTCCTTCGCGCGTCTGATGAAGGCGCACACGGCCTCGAAAGCCTTTTCACCGTAGCGGGACCTGCAGTATCGGACGTAGGTGGCGGCATCGGCGGCGTTCAGGCTGACGCTCAGGCGGTCCACCATGCCTTCCAGTTCCCCGACCACGTCGCGGCCATGGACCAGGTTCGCCAGTCCGTCCGTATTAATCCGCACCTTCACGCCCCGGCCCTTCACCACCGCCGCCAGTTCCTTCACGGCATCGGGCCGCAGCAGGGGCTCTCCATAGCCGCAGAACACCACCTCATCCCAGGACTCCAGGTCCTCGGCCTCCATGGCGGCAACCATGGATGACACTGACGGGTCCCTGCCCACCCGCAGGTTGTGGCCCTTGACAACGAAGTCCCGGAACTTCCCACAGAAGGTGCAGTGCAGCGTGCAGCGATTGCCGAGGTTGACGTACAGCGAA